>JAGRKZ010000223.1 GCA_020442065.1 Bauldia sp. | reverse complement strand
CGGCATGGTGATGCCGCGGCTGATGCAGAGGTTCTCGAGAAGGTTCCACAGCCGCGGCTCGCTCTTGCGTTCGACCCGATTGGCGCCGGTGATGGTGTCGATGATGTCCTGGTTGGCGAACCAGGCGATCACCCACCACGCCGCGGTGACGGCGAGCACGATCGGGATGATCGCAGGGAGGAGGGAGACGGCATCACGAAAGCCCTGGTCGACCGAATAGGCGTCGAAGGAGACGACCACGAGCGCCACGGCGTAGGCGATGAGGAGAAGAAGCACCGGGAAGCCGATCAGCAGGAGGATCGACTTCAGCCGGTTGTTCCAGATGTAGGTGTTGAGGCCGTAGCTCTGCATGGGCGTTCAGCCTGCCGCATCCGGCGGGCGCCGCGCCCGCCGCGCATCGGCCGTCAGAACTTGACCTGCGGCGGGGTTGCGACGGCCGCCCGCTCGGCCTCGTCGAGCTCGAAGAACTCGCGCGCCTGGAAGCCCATGTTGCGGGCGATCAGCACCGCCGGGAATTGCTCGATGCCGGTGTTGTATTCCTGGACTGCATTGTTGAAGAAACGGCGCGAGGCGGCGATCTTGTTCTCGAGATCGGCAAGCTCGCTCTGGAGCTGCAGGAAGTTCTGGTTGGCCTTGAGGTCGGGATAGGCCTCGGCCAGGGCGAAGAGCTGGCGAAGCGCCCCGGTCAGCATGTTCTCGGCCTGGGCCTGCGCGGCCGGGCCCTGCGCCGACACGGCCGCATTGCGCGCCGCCACCACCGCCTCGAGCGTCGATTTCTCGTGGGTGGCGTAGCCCTTCACGGTCTCGACGAGGTTCGGCACCAGGTCGTGGCGCTGCTTGAGCTGGACCGAGATGTCCGACCACGACTGGTTCACGGTCTGCCGCAGCGAGACCAGCCGGTTGTACAGGAAAATCAGGTAGACGACGACGAGGACAATAAGGCCGAGGATGATCCAGCCGGTCGTTCCCATGTCGGTGCCTCCTTGCGGGGGGTTGTTTCGGTGCAAGCTTATCAGCGGTCGCGGATCGCGGCCACTCCGGTGCTGCCGCTATCCGGCCGGACCGGGCAGCAGCTCGGGTCGGTATTCGAAATGCATCGTATCGTAGTGGTACCACTTGCCGCCCCAGACGAAGCCGTGGCGCTCGAACGCGGCGACGATCGCGTCGGGGATGCGGTTGCGGTAGGGATAGGCGCCGTCGACCGGCTTCGCCCACATCCAGTAGTCGGCGTACTTGGTGTTGATGTCGATGGCCGCGCCATAGGCGTGCATGCTCCGCCGGTCGGTGCCGGCGATGCGGCGGCAGTTGTAGGTGCCGGCCGAGGGCACGAGGTATTTGGTCAGCTCCGGCGGCAGGTTGCGAAGGTCGGCGACCACGGCCTCGAGGGCGTCCGCCGCGCCGTTGGCGGTGGTGAGCCTGACCCGGCCCTTGAGCCAGGCGACGTCGCGCAGCTTTGGCCCGACCTCTCCAGCCTCGCAATCCCCGTACATCTTGATGAACAGCGGCTCGTAGCGGATGCGACCGGGATCCTCGTTGTGGCCGGGCGGCGCGTCGGACGGACCCGGCCGGTAGGGGAAGACGAACATGTCGTCGATGTCGGGCCGGTCGAGGAGCGTGTCGAAGTCCTTGTCCGCGACGCCGTCGGAAATCGCCATGCGGGTTCCGTCGCGCCAGACCAGGGCGTTGCCTTCGATCCCCGCGAACTGTTCCGGGTAGGCGCGGATAAGGTCGGCGACGGACGGGTCGGCGGTTGCGGGGACCGCCGCGAGAGTGAAGGTGAGAAACGGGAGGAGGAGAGCAAGGCGGATGGGGTGCATTGCCGCCTAGCGTCCTTGCGCGGCGGACGTGCGCCCGGTGACGGCACGGTCGGCGAGTCGCGGGAGCTTGGCGACGCGCGCGCCCGCGTCCCTCCGTGCCAGACGAAGCTCGTATAGCGTCTGCAGGTTCAGCCAGAACTCGGGACTGGTGCCGAACCAGTGACCGAGCCGCAGCGCGGTATCGGCCGTGACGCCACGCTGTCCGTTGATGATGCCGGTGATGCGGTTGACCGGCACTTCGATCTGGCGGGCCAACTCGGCTGCGGAAACGCCAAGTTCGCTCAGCTCTTCCGCCAGATGTTCGCCGGGATGGATCGCAGCGCGGGGCATGGTGGTCTCCTAGTGATAATCCACGATCTCGACATTGACCGGTCCCGGTGACCCTTCAGGCCATTCGAAACAGATGCGCCATTGATCGTTGATGCGGATGCTGTACTGACCCTTCCGGTCACCTTTCATCGCCTCAAGTCGATTGCCCGGGAGAGCCGCCAGGTCGGCGAGACCCGTGGCCGCATCGAAGCGGTCCAGGCGGAGCTCGGCTTGCCGGGTAAAGCCGGAAAAAGCCTTGATCAGCTTTCCGTCAGCGAAACGCCGGGTGCGCTCATCGCGGCAACTGACGATCATGGCGGCTGCTTCGAAAGTACGAGTTACGTAAAGCGTAATGGTTGGTGCGTCAAGCTGTCCTCAATGGAAGTTCCGGCCCTTGGGCATGACGGCGCCGGTGGCGCGGGCGGCGTCGGTTTGGGCGGGAGCGCCGTCCTCGAAGAAGCGGACGTTGCGGGGATGGCGGATGCCGGCGCGGCGCTCGGCCCGCTCGCGATGGTCCTGGCCGGGACGGCGGACTTCGTCGGCCCGGGCACGCGGGTCGATGACCTCGCCGGGGGCGGGCTTTGCCTCCGGTTCGGCCGAGAGGACGGCGAGCATCCCGGTCAGGTCTTCGAGCCGATCGGCGATGACATGGATGACGCCGCTCTCGCTCTGCACTTTGCCGGTGACGGCGACGAAGCGGGCGCCGAGCACCACCGGACGGTATCGCTCGAACATCTTCGGCCACACCACGATGTTGGCGATGTCGGTCTCGTCCTCGATGGTCATGAAGATGACTCCGCTCGCCGTGCCCGGCCGCTGGCGGACGATGGCGAGTCCGGAGACGGTGATGCGGCGGCCGTTGGGCGTGGTGCGGAGTGCCTCGTTGGTGACGATGCGCCGGGAGGCGAGTTGCGGTCTGATGAACGAAACCGGGTGCGCCTTCAGCGACAGGTTGAGATAGCGGTAGTCGTTGACGACGTGCTCGCCCACCGGCATCGGCGGAAGCGCGACATCCGGCTCGCGGCGGATATCGGCATGCTCGGCGACGTCGAACAGCGGGAGGCGGTCATTGACGCCGCCGCCGCCGAGTTCCCGGGCGGCCCACAGCGCCGCACGACGGTCGAGGCCGAGAGAGCGGAAGGCGTCGGCATCGGCGAGCCGCTCGATAGCCGCCCGGCTGAGGCCGGAGCGGAGCCAGAGGTCGCGGACGGAGTCGTAGCCCTTGCCGCGGGCCGCGACGAGGGCCGCGGCGTCCTCCTCGCGGAAGCCCTTGATCTGGCGGAATCCCAGCCGGACCGCATGGGTGGAGCGGATGTCGTCCGCCATCGCGGCGTTGGTGGAATGGAGGCGACGAGTCGTCTTCAAGGATGTCTCATTGACCGGAAAAGCCTGATCCTGACCTCCTCCCGGCCTCTTCTTTTCAGGGGGAGGGGAAGTTGGGGGACTGTTTGAGACTCCCTTGAGATGTCGGTGTTGGGAAGCCGGAGCAATTTGCGCCCCCTCCCCCTGCAAGGGGGAGGATGGGAGGGGGTCATCCAGTCGCGCCGCTTCAACGGCATGGAAGATGGAGTCGAGCACGCCATCGAGATTCTCCCGGATCTCCGAGTTCCAGAAACGGAGCACACGAAGCCCGCAGGCTGCGAGCCAGGCGTCGCGCCGGCGATCCTGTGCAGCACGCTTATCGAAGCCATGCGGTTCGCCATCGAGCTCGATGACGATGCCGAGAGATGGGCAGTAGAAGTCGAGGACGTAGGGACCCATCGGATGCTGTCGTCGGAAGCTAACGCCATCCATCTGGGCTGACCGGAGCTTGGACCAAAGCCTGCGCTCTGGGTTGGTTGCTTCTTTCCTCAGCCTTCGTGCGCGATCCGTCTTGGTCGGCGTGTGGTCGAAGCGGGACGAGATCGACGGAAGTGATTCATGACCCCCTCCCGACCTCCCCCTTGCAGGGGGAGGGGATGCGGCGTCTCGGTTTGAGCCTCCGCTCCATCGACGATCAGGTTCGTCGGGTTCAGCCTGCGCCCCCTCCCCCTGCAAGGGGGAGGTCGGGAGGGGGTTATCCAGTCTGCCCAACCCCGAGGCCAGCCCGAATTCCCCCTCCAGCGTTGCATCGAAGTCCGAGGCGTTCACGTCCACCGGGTGGACCGCGATGCCGTGGCGCTCCGCGTCGCGGACGATCTGAGCCGGCGCGTAGAAGCCCATCGGCTGGGCATTGAGCAGCGCGGCACAGAAGACGTCCGGATAGTGGCACTTGATCCAAGACGAAGCGTAGACGAGGAGGGCGAAGCTCGCCGCGTGGCTCTCCGGGAAGCCGTATTCGCCGAAGCCCTCGATCTGCTGGAAGCAGCGTTCGGCGAAGGCGCGCTCGTAGCCGCGGGCGACCATGCCCTCGACCATCTTGTCGCGGAAGGTGTGGATGGTTCCGGTGCGGCGGAAGGTGGCCATGGCGCGGCGGAGCTTGTCGGCCTCGCCGCCGGAGAATTTCGCCGCCACCATGGCGATCTTCATCGCCTGCTCCT
>JAGRKZ010000222.1:4446-8171 GCA_020442065.1 Bauldia sp. | reverse complement strand
GGCGACTACGCCCACATACCGGTTCGACCCCTGGCAGGCGATGAGCCTCGGGTTGCGGAGCCTGCCCAGGTCGTCACGGGACGGGCCGGTCGGCCCGAGCCGCCGCCGCTGCCGAGCCGTTTCGCACCGCCGCGTGCCCCTGCGGCCGTCGCGCCGCCGCCGCGCCGCCCCGCGGCGCTCGAGCCTGGGCCGGAACTGCCGCCCGATGACGATTTCGACCTCTCGGATCTCGCCGGCGAAATGGAAGGCCCGTTCGAGGACGAGTTCGTGCTCGACGATCTCGACGGGGCCTACGCCGACGACGAGTTTCCCCCGTTCCCCGAGGACGAACTGGCGAGCCTCAAGCGCCGCCGGACCAGTCGAGTCTTTGCCGTCATCGCCGCCATGCTCGCCGTCGTTGCCATCGGCGGTGCCGCAGTGTTCCTCTACCGTAGCGACATGGTGGGCGGTGGTCCGCCGCCGATCATCGCAGCGGATTCCGGTCCGACCAAAGTCCCGCCGGATGGTGGCGAGACAGCCGAGGGCGATGCCCCGAGCAAGCTGATCTACGATCGTGTCGGAGAGTCCGGCGACGGCACGGACACCCGCCTTGTCACGTCCGGCGACGCAGAGGTCGGGAATATCCCCGCCGACGATGCGGACGTCGCTAACAACCCGATCTCGCGTGTCATCATTCCCGGCGGCCCGGGGATCGACCAGCCGGTCGCCGACGGCGGCGACGGTACGGCCATGGCCGACGCATCGACGCCCGACGTTGCCGCGGACGAGCAGTCCGACATTGGCCCGCGCATGGTGCGGACCGTGGTGGTCAAACCGGACGGGACGATCGTCAGCAGTGAGGCCACCGGCGTCGATCAGAGCGGCAACGCCCTCCCGTCGCCGGCCGACGAGGGGGTCGACGTGGCGTCGACCGAGATCCCTGCGCCTCAGCGCAGCGAGATGGATACCGTGCTCGAAGGAGGGGATTTGCCCGTCAATCCCGACCCGCTGAGCAATCCGATCGAGCCGGCGACGCCCGTCGTCGAAGAGGCTGAGCCGATTCCGGAGCCGCCCGCCGAACCGGCGCAGATCACCGAGTTCCAGCCGGTTGCCGAGTCCCCGCAAGCCCCCGAGCCGGCCGCAGCCCCGCCGACGCCAGCGCCGCCCGCGGCTGATCCGCCGCCACAGCGCACCGCGGCGCGGCAGCCCGCGAACGGGCCGATCGACCTCACCCCCGGGACTGCCCCGGCAAAAGGCGGCGGCGTTCTCGTCCAGGTGACTGCCCAGCGCTCGGAGGAGGCGGCTGCGTCGGCTTACCGCAGCTTGCAGCAGCGGTACCCGAACATTCTCGGCTCGTTCCAGGCACGGGTCGTGCGCGCCGACCTCGGCGAGAAAGGCGTGTACTACCGGGTCCGCATCGGGCCGTTCAGCGACGCCGATGCCACCCGGCTCTGCGGCGACCTGAAATCGGCTGGCGCCGAGTGCATGCTGGCGCGCTGATGCGGGGCCGCGACGTTTCGTCGGCGCGTGTCGAATGGCTGTGAAGGCATTCATCTCCGGTTGCGCCGGTACCGCGCTGGACGCCGGTGAGCGCGCGTTCTTCGCCGAGGAACAGCCTCTTGGCCTGATCCTGTTCAAGCGCAATTGCGAGACGCGGGACCAGGTGCGGGCGCTCATCTCCGATTTCCGTGGCGCCGTGGGGCGCGCCGATGCGCCCGTGATGATCGACCAGGAAGGCGGGCGGGTGCGGCGGCTGCGGCCTCCCGAGTGGCCGGCCTACCCCTCGGCCCGTGTCCATGGCGACCTCGCCGTTCGCGACAGCGCCGCGGCGGTGCGTGCAGCGTGGCTGCATGGGCGCCTGATGGGCGCCGACCTTGCCGATCTCGGCATCACTATCGACTGTGCGCCGGTGCTCGACGTCATCGTGCCTGGGGCGAGCGAGGCGATCGGCGACCGCTCCTTCGGCGGGGATCCGACCACCGTTACGCTGCTTGGCCGGGCGATGGCGGATGGCCTCGCCGCGGCCGGAGTTGCGCCGGTGATCAAGCACATCCCGGGACAGGGCAGGGCAGTCGTGGACAGCCATGACACGCTGCCGGTTGTCGACACCGACCTCGATACGCTGATGGCGACGGATTTTGCGCCGTTTGTCGCCCTTGCCGACCTGCCCGCCGCAATGACCAGCCACACCGTGTTCAGCGCTGTGGACGCGAGGCCCGCAACCACTTCCCCGACCCTGATCCGCGATATCATCCGGGAACGAATCGGTTTCGATGGCCTGCTGTTCAGCGATGACGTCTCGATGAACGCGCTCGCCGGGAACCATGCGGAGAGGGGCAAGGCGATCTTCGATGCGGGGTGCGACATCGTGCTTCACTGCTCGGGACTGATGGACGACATGCGGCAGATCGCCGGAGTCGCGCCAGCGCTCGCCGGCAAGGCGGCGGTACGGGTGGAGCGCATGCTCGCGCTGGCCGGGACCCCGGAGCCGTTCGACCGGGCGGCCGGCCGGGAAGAGTTCCTGGCGCTGCTCGGCGACGGCTGGGTGGGGAGCTGACCGCGCGATGACCGAGCCGGTTCAGGACCAGACCGAGCTATGGGAGGCCGACAAGCCGCGTGCCCCGGTATCCGACGAGCCTTCGCTGGTCGTCGATGTCGAGGGTTTCGAAGGCCCGCTCGACCTGCTCCTGGCGCTCGCCCGCAGCCAGAAGGTCGACATCACCCGGATTTCCATCCTCGCTCTTGCCGAGCAGTATCTTACCTTCATCGAGGAGCTGCGCCGGCTTCGGCTTGAGCTTGCCGCCGACTACCTGGTGATGGCGGCTTGGCTCGCCTACCTCAAGTCGCGCCTCCTGCTGCCGGAGGAAGAGGACGAGGAGCCGACCGGCGAGGAGCTCGCCGCGGCCCTCGCTTTTCGCCTGCAGCGGCTCGAGGCGATGCGCGAGGCGGCGGCCCGGCTCGCCAATTCCAATCGCCTTGGCCGCGACGTCTTCGCGCGCGGTGCGCCGGAGCCGATCGCGGTGGTCCGGAAGAGCGAGTTCGGTGCCACGCTCTACGATCTTCTCACCGCCTACGCGGTGCGCCGTCAGGAAATGGCGGTGGCCGTGGTGCACATGAAGCGGCGGGAGGTGTGGTCTCTCAACGACGCCCGCGAGATGCTCGGCCGGTTGGTCGGCAAGATCGCGGAGTGGACGCCGCTCCATGTCTTCCTCTCGCCGTACCTGACGCCGGACCTGCGGGCGTCTGTCACCGCCAGTGCATTCGGCGCCAGCCTCGAACTCGTCCGCGAGGGCCGGCTGGTGCTCCGCCAGACGGCGGCCTTTGCCCCGCTCTACATCCGCGACCGCTTGGCGGTCGCCACCGAAACCACAGCAAATCCGGAGGCCGGCCATGGCTAACTCCAACGCCGCCGTCGCCATCGCGGTCGACAATGACGCTGCTCCCGACGCCCAGAGCCCGGAGGAGCGGCGGCAGGCGATGCGGATGATCGAGGCGCTGCTCTTCGCCTCGGCCGAGCCGCTGTCGGCCGCCGACCTCGCCGGCCGGGTTCCCCAGGGTGCCGACATCCAGGGCCTCTTGCGCGACCTGCAGGAGTTCTATGCCGTGCGTGGGGTGAACCTCGTCCAGGTCGCGGGCAAGTGGTGCTTCCGGACCGCGGGCGACCTGTCGTTCCTGCTCTCCCGCGAGACCGTCGAGCAGAAGAAGCTGTCGCGGGCGGCGATGGAGACGCTCGCCATCATCGCCTA
>JAGRKZ010000222.1:0-4432 GCA_020442065.1 Bauldia sp. | reverse complement strand
ACCCGCGCCGAGATCGAGGAAATCCGCGGCGTCGCTACCAGCAAGGGGACGCTCGATCTCCTGCTCGAGACCGGCTGGATTCGGATGCGCGGCCGCCGCAAGGCGCCGGGCCGGCCGGTGACCTACGGGACGACCGAAGATTTTCTCACCCATTTCGGGCTCGACGGGGTCGGCGACCTGCCCGGCATAGACGAGCTCAAGGGCGCCGGCCTGCTCGACAGCCGAATCCCCGCCGGTTTCACCATCCCCGAGCCCCATGCCGGGGACGAGCTGAGCGAGGACGAGGACCCGCTCGAGGAGGACGAGTTCCGGGCGGAGCTGGCCGAGGACGACGAGACCGCGGCGTGACGCTGCGCGACGCCGCGATTGCCTTCGCGGCGAACTGTCCCTAAATCCTAGCGGGACTTGGATTGCGATAGGGCCGTCGGTCTGCGATAGTCCGCCGCAACTGTTGGAGTTTGGAGCAAGCTGATGGGTTCTCTCAGCATCTGGCACTGGCTTATCGTCATTTTGGTTGTCGTCCTGCTGTTCGGGCGGAACAAGATTTCCGATCTCATGGGCGACGTCGCCAAGGGCGTGAAGAGCTTCAAGAAGGGGCTCGCCGACGAAGACGACGAGGGCAAGGCGCTCGAGGACAAGCCCGCGGTGTCGGTGGACGTCGAGACGACCCGGGAAAAGACCAAGGCGGGCTGAACGGGCGGCCCTGCCATGGGACGCAGAGTTCCGTCCCTGACCGGCCGGCTGCGATAGCGCTGGACCATGTTCGACATAGGCTGGACAGAGCTTCTGCTCATCGCGGTGGTGGCGATCGTCGTCATCGGTCCGAAGGACCTGCCGCGCGCCATGCGCAGCGTCGGGCAGTGGACCACCCGCGTGAAGCGCATGGCCGGCGACTTCCAGCGCCAGTTCAACGAGGCGGTCCGCGAGGCCGAGCTCGATGACGTCAAGAACGAGGTCGCCAAGCTCAAGAAGCTTGACCCCATGGCCGACCTCAAGAAGACCATCGCCAAGGCCGACACCGATCTCAAGGGCGAGATCAAGAAGGTCGACGACAGCGTGGCGGCGAGCCTGGCCAAGCCCGACACTGTGAATCCCGTGCCCAAGACGGAAGCGCCTTCAACACCGACGCCGACCCCGCCGGCGGCTGAGCCGTCTGTCGCGGCGGCGCCATCGGACCCTGAGCCCGAGACGGTGGTCGTGCCGGCCGGCGAGGCCAAGGCATGAACGCCTCCGCCCCGACCCCCGACGAGGACGAGATCGAAGCGAGCCGCGCGCCGCTGATGGAGCACCTCATCGAGCTGCGCAAGCGGCTGATGTGGGCGATCGCAGCGATCCTGGTCGCCTTCCTGGTCTGCTTTGCGCTCGCCACCCACATCTACAACATCCTGGTCTGGCCGTATGAGTGGGCCTCGCCGCCCGACCGGGTGATCGAGCTGATCTACACCGCCCCGCAGGAATTCCTGATCACCAAGATCAAGCTCGCCTTCTTCGGCGCGGTGTTCGTCGCCTTCCCGGTGATCGCCTCGCAGATCTACAAGTTCGTCGCGCCGGGCCTCTACAAGCACGAGCGCAACGCCTTCCTGCCCTACCTGATCGCGACCCCGATCCTGTTTGTTCTCGGCGCGGCGGTCGTCTATTTCGGGGTGATGCCGCTCGCGCTCACCTTCTTCCTGTCGATGGAACAGCCGGGCGGACCGGGCCAGGCGGCGATCAAGCTCCTGCCGAAGGTCGACGAGTATCTCGGCTTCATCATGATGCTGACCCTTGCCTTCGGCTTCGTCTTCCAGCTGCCGGTGATCCTGACGCTGCTCGCCCGGATCGGCGTGGTGACCTCGGCCACGCTCAAGTCCTGGCGTCGCTACGCCATCGTTTTCGCCTTTGTCGTCGCCGCGGTGCTGACGCCCCCGGACGTCATCTCTCAGCTCAGTCTGGCGCTGCCGACGATCCTCCTCTACGAGGCCTCGATCATCTCGGTGCGCTTCGTCGAGCGCCGCCGCCGCGAAGCCGACGAGGCTGCTGCTGCCGCGGCCGCGGAGTAGGTCACTGTTTTTGGAGTGCGTTGGAGGTCTCTGACCTCCTCATCCTGAGGTGCGAGGGCGAAGCCCGAGCCTCGAAGGACGCGCCGACGTTTGCCCGAGTGACCCGGATTGGCGGCATAGGTCCTTCGAGGCTTCGCGTGCCGCGAAGCACCTCAGGATGAGGAGCGGAAGCGCGCTCCACAACAGTGCCGGTTGTCCTGCCTGACGGCGCCGTTCGCCCCTATGAGCGCGGCTGCATTTTCGGGGTTTGTCGAATTGACGGGGAGGAGGGGACTAGCGCCGGTCGATGACCTGCTGGCCGGAACCACCTAGAACTCCGGCCCACGGGCCGCTATGACAGCGCCGACCATCGAACCGCGCGTCTGAAGGCAAGTCCCATGCTCGACATCAAGTGGATCCGCGACAACCCGCAGGCGTTCGCCGATGCGCTGACCAAGCGCGGCTGGACGCCCGAAGCGGCGTCGGCGGAGGCGGCGAAGCTGGTCGGCCTCGACGAGCAGCGACGGGCGCAGATCGTCATGGTCGAGGAGGCGCAGGCCCGCCGCAACGCCGCCTCGAAGGAGATCGGCAAGGCCAAGGCCGCCAAGGACGAGGCGACCGCCGAGGTGCTGATGCTGGAGGTGGGCGAGCTGAAGCTTCTGCTCGGCAAAGCCGAGGAGGAGGGCAAGCGCCTCGACAAGGCGCTCGACAACGCGCTCGCCGTCATCCCCAACGTGCCGCATGACGACGTGCCGGTTGGCGCCGACGAGCACGGCAATGTCGAGAAGAGCACCTGGGGGACGCGGCCGACGCTCAACGACGCCAGGGAGCACTATGAGCTCGGCGAGGCGCTCGGCATGATGGACTTCGAGACCGCGGCGAAGCTCTCCGGCTCGCGCTTCGTCGTCCTCAAGAAGGGCCTGGCGCGGATGGAGCGCGCGCTCGGCCAGTTCATGCTCGACCTCCATACGACGGAACACGGCTACGAGGAGGTCCAGCCGCCGATCCTGGTGAAGAACGACACGATGTTTGGTACGGCCCAGCTGCCGAAGTTCTTGGAGGATCAGTTCGCCGCCCGCCGCACTGCGAGCGAGACGCAGCTTTGGCGTGATGTGAATACAGCTATCGCGGAACGTGCCGCCAAAGGTCTGTCGACCTCCGATAACGCGGTTAGCGCCCTGTTCGAGCAGGTCTTTGCCGCGGCGAATGAGAATCTCTGGCTCATTCCCACGGCCGAAGTGCCGCTGACCAACCTCGTCCGCGAGTCGATCCAGGAGGAGGAGGCGCTGCCGCTGCGCTTCACCGCGCTGACGCCATGCTTCCGCGCCGAAGCGGGGGCGGCCGGGCGCGACACCCGCGGCATGCTCCGCCAGCACCAGTTCGACAAGGTCGAGCTGGTTTCGATCACCACGCCCGAGGCGAGCCGCGACGAGCATGAGCGCATGCTCGCCTGCGCCGAGGAGGTGCTCCGCCGCCTCGACCTCCACTACCGGGTGATGACGCTCTGCACCGGCGACATGGGCTTCGGCGCGCAGAAGACCTATGACATCGAGGTGTGGCTGCCGGGGCAGGGGACCTACCGCGAGATCTCATCCTGCTCGGTCTGCGGCGACTTCCAGGCGCGGCGCATGAAGGCGCGCTACCGGCCGAAGGAAGGCAAGGGCAACCGCCTCGTCCACACCCTCAACGGCTCGGGCGTCGCGGTCGGCCGGGCGCTGATCGCGGTCATGGAGAACTACCAGAACCCCGACGGTTCGATCACTGTTCCCGACGCGCTCCGCCCCTACATGGGCGGGGTCGAGAAGGTCGGGGCCTGACGCGGCCGAGGATCCGCTCTCCTCAAACGAAAACGGGGCGGCCGAAGCCGCCCCGTCCGTGGTCGCGTCCCACCCCTGGGGCGCGGGAAGGTCCTCAGACCGAGTAGTACATGTCGTACTCGACGGGGTGCGGCGTCATCTCGAAGCGCGCAACCTCCTCCATCTTCAGCTCGATATAGGCGTCGATCATGTCGTCGCCGAACACGTCGCCCGCCTTGAGGAAGGCGCGGTCCTTGTCGAGGTTGGCAAGGGCCTCGCGGAGCGAGCCGCAGACCGTCGGGATCTTCTTGAGCTCCTTCGGCGGCAGGTCGTAGAGGTTCTTGTCCATCGCCTCGCCGGGATGGATCTTGTTCTTGATGCCGTCGAGGCCGGCCATCAGCATCGCCGAGAAGGCGAGGTAGGGGTTCGCGCCCGGATCGGGGAAGCGGACCTCGACGCGCTTGGCCTTCGGGTTGTTGGTGACGGGGATGCGGCAGGACGCCGAGCGGTTGCGCGACGAGTAGGCGAGCAGCACCGGCGCCTCGTAGCCCGGGACCAGCCGCTTGTAGGAGTTGGTCAGCGGGTTGGTGAAGGCGTTGAGCGCCTTGGCGTGCTTGA
>JAGRKZ010000221.1 GCA_020442065.1 Bauldia sp. | reverse complement strand
GACCGTGGCGATGTTCGAGGAGCGGATGCGGCTGCTCGAGGGCGCCGGCGCCGCGCGCGCCACGGCCAGCGGCATGGCGGCGGTGACCGCCGCCCTCCTCTGCCAGCTCAGGGCCGGCGATCACGTCATCGCCGCCAAAGCCCTGTTCGGCTCCTGCCGCTACGTGGTCGAGGAACTGCTGCCGAAATACGGCATCGGCACGACGCTGGTCGACGGCCGCGACCTCGACCAGTGGCGGAAGGCGGTGACGCCGGCGACGAAGGTCCTGTTCCTGGAGAGCCCGACCAACCCGGCACTGGAAGTGATCGACATCGCCGAAGTCGCGACCATCGCGAGGAAGGCCAAGGCGCGACTGGTGGTCGACAACGTCTTTGCGACGCCGCTCCTCCAGAAGCCGCTGGAACTCGGCGCCGACGTGGTAGTCTATTCGGCAACCAAGCACATCGACGGCCAGGGCCGCTGCCTCGGAGGCGTGGTGCTCGCCGACGAGACATTCGTCGCCGACCATCTCCACAACTTCCTCCGCCAGACCGGGCCGTCGATGAGCCCGTTCAACGCCTGGGTGCTGCTGAAGGGCCTCGAGACCCTCCACCTCCGGGTCGAGCGGCAGACCGAGAGCGCCGGCATCCTTGCCGACCGCATCGCCGATCACCGCAACGTCGCGCGGCTCCTCTATTGCGGTCGCGCCGACCACCCCCAGGCCGACATCATCGCAAGGCAGATGACGGGCGGTTCGAGTCTGATCGGCTTCGAGGTGAAGGGCGGCCAGAAGGGCGCTTTCCGGGTCGCCAACGCACTCAAGGTGATCCGCATCTCGAACAATCTCGGCGACGCCAAGAGCCTGATCACGCACCCGACCACCACCACACACCAGCGCCTCACCGAGGCGGCCCGGCTCGAGCAGGGAATCACGCCGGGGCTGCTCCGGCTGTCGGTCGGACTCGAGGACGTCGAGGACCTGTGGGAGGATCTGGCGCCGGCGCTCGACCGCGCCGCGCGCTGACCGGCGACGACCGTTGACGGTTCCGGCCGGGGCCGCATAATCCGGTTCCAGCAGGAGACGTCCTTTCATGTACCAGACCACTACCCGCGCCATCAGGGTCACGGTCGAGCCGACGTTCGTCGATGCCGAGTCCTCGCCGGAGGCGGGCCAGTACTTCTGGGCCTACCGGATCGAAATCGCCAATCTCGGCGAGGAGGTCGTCCAGCTGCGTTCCCGCCACTGGCGGATCACCGACGCCAACGGCCGCACCGAGGAGGTGCGCGGCGCGGGGGTGGTCGGCAAGCAGCCGGTGCTGAAACCGGGGGAGAAGTTCTCCTATACCAGCGGCTGCCCGCTCTCGACCGATTCCGGCATCATGGTCGGCACCTACCAGATGGAGACCGACAAGGGCGAGACGTTCTCGATCGAGATTCCGGCATTCTCGCTCGACCTGCCGGGCGGCCGAAAGACCCTCAACTGACATCCCTCCATCTCCCGCCGACCGACGAACCGCGCCGGCTGGCGGACACCCTCGCCGGCTTCGGCCTGAGCGAAGCCGACCTCCTTGCCGAAGGCGGCGAGTCGCGCGTCTACGCGCTCGGCGCGGACCAGGTGCTCCGGGTCATGCGGACGCCGGCGGACCCGGCGCTGCTCGCATCGAAGCGCACGTTCCTCGCGAGTATCGACGGTCGCCTGCCGTTCGCGACGCCGGCGATCGAGGCCATCGCCGCCGACGGTGGTTGGACGGTGGAGCGGCGCATACCGGGAACGTCGCTGCTCGCCCTCCTCCGCCGGATCGAAGGCGAGGCACGCCAAACGGCGCTGGTCAGCTACGCCGAGTCGGCCGATGCGATTGCCGCCATCGCCTGTCCGGATCGCCCCTACGGCCAGCTCCTCGACCCGCACCCGATCCGCACCGAGAATTGGCGCGGCTACCTTCGGCTTGGCCTCGCGCGGTTCATCGACTGGAATGGCGCGGCCATCGCCCAGCATGGCGGCGACGTCGCCGCGCTTCGCGACGCGGCGCTGGCGCTGATCGACGGTGTTCCGGATACCCCGCCGCGGGTTCTGGTTCACGGCGATTACTTCCCCGGCAACGTCATGATCGGAGCCGACTTCCGAGTCTCCGGCCTCGTCGACTTCAGCGCCTGGACGATGGTCGGCGATCCGCTCTACGACGCGATTGGAGCGGCGATCTTTCTGGAGATGACGGCCGAAGCGACGGCGGCCGACATCGCCCTCGTTCGGCAGATGGTCCTCGCCCGGCATGGCGACGCCGTGCGCGCGCGGGGGCAGTTCTACCGGGCTTACTTCGCCTTCGCCGTCGCCGATCCACGCGCCGAGACAGGACCCTATCCCCAGCTCTGGCCGTGGTCGCTGGCCAATCTCGCCGTGCTGGCCGACGGGCGACTCGCGTTCTGAGTCGCCCTCCGTTGCGACCGCTAACGAGCCGCGTTAGTATCGCCTGCCATGATCGTGTCGTTTCGGAACCAGTTGGCTGAGGCCGCATGGCAACGTCGGTTCGTCAAGGGAATCCCGAACGACATCGTCAAGGTCGCCAACCGGAAGCTGCTGCAACTCCACAATGCGCGAAGCCTTGATGACCTCCGATCACCCCCGGGCAATCGCCTCGAAGCCCTGTCCGGAGACCGCAAGGGGCAGCACAGTATCCGCATCAACGACCAATGGCGGGTCTGCTTCCGCTGGTCGCGGGGCGATGCGTTCGACGTTGAAATTGTCGACTATCACTGAAGGAACGTGAGGATGCCGGACTTTGCTCCCTCCCATCCCGGCGAAGTGCTCCGCGAGGACTATCTGAAGCCAATCGGGATGAGCCAGTATGCGCTCGCCAAAGCCCTCGGGGTGCCGCAGATCCGGATCAGCGAGATCGTCAACGGCAGACGCGCGATAACCCCTGACACGGCGCTCCGGCTCGCGCGTTACTTCCGGACCAGCGCCGAGTTCTGGCTCGGCATGCAGGCAACCCACGACCTCGAACGTGCCCGGGACGCCGTCGGAGCATCGATCGAGGCCGCGGTGAAGCCGCGGGCAGCCTGAGCGACCCGCGTCTCAGCCGGCATCCTCTTCCGGACCCGCAAACTCGTCCGGATCGAACTCGTAGCGGGTGCCGCAGAACTCGCAGGTCACGGTGATCCTGCCGTCCTCGATGCTGTCGGCAATCTCCTCGCCGGAGAAGCGCGACAGCATTCCGACGATCCGGTCGCGCGAGCATGAACATGCGTCGCTGATGGCGACCGGAGCGAACACCCGCACCCCGCGCTCGTGGAAGAGACGATAGAGCAGGCGCTCGACCGGCACGGCGGGATCGGTCAGCTCGTGGTCCTCGACCGTGCCGATCAGCGCCTGGGCTTCGACCCAGGCGTCGTCCTCGTCGGGCGGCTCGATCTCGGTGCCTTCCGGCACGTCGCCGCTCGGCAGGTCCGGCTGGCGCATGCGCTCCGGCGCATCGGGCAGGAACTGGACGATCAGCCCGCCGGCCCGCCAGCCGCGCTGCATCTGGCCATCCTCGCGCTGGATGATCTCGCCGACAGCGAGGCGGACGCGGGTCGGGATCTGCTCGGACTGTCGGAAATAGGTGTGGGCGGCCTCTTCGAGCCCCTGGCCCTCGAGCGGCACGACGCCCTGGTAGCGGCTCATATAGACGCCCTGGTCGACGGTCATGGCCAGCGTCCCGGATCCGAGCAGGCCGGCCGGATCGGCGCTGCCGCCGGCCTCGGCCGCCGCCACCCGCTCGGCATCGAAGCGGGCATAGGCGCGGACCTCGCCGCCGGTGCGGTAGTCGGCAACCAGCATGTCGACGGGACCGTTGGTCTCGGTCTGGAGAATGAACTTGCCGTCGAACTTGAGCGAAGAGCCGAGGAGTACGGCGAGCACGACCGCCTCGCCGACCAGCCGCGACACCACGTCGGGGTAGTCGTGGCGCGCGAGCAGCGCGTCGATCGCCGGCCCCATCTGGATGGCCCGGCCGCGCACATCGAGCGGCGCGACCTCGAAGGGCAGCACCGCATCGTCACCGACGAACTGCGGACTAGAGGGCGTCTCCGCCATCGTCAGGCCGGCGGATTCCAGCCGAAGACCCAGGCGAGGATGCCCTTCTGCGCGTGGAGGCGATTCTCGGCCTCGTCGAAGACCACCGAACGGGGACCGTCGATCACCTCGGCCGTGACCTCCTCGCCGCGATGGGCCGGCAGGCAATGCATGAAGATGGCGTCGGGAGCGGCCATCGCCATGAGGCGCTGGTTGACCTGGTAGGGCTGCAGGAGATTCTGCCGCCGTTCGGCTTCGTCGTCGCCCATCGACACCCAGGTGTCGGTGACCACGCAATCAGCGCCGGCGGCGGCGGCTTCCGGATCGGACGTGACCACGATATTCGCGCCGTTGGCCGCCGCCCACTCGAGCAGCGCCGGCCGCGGCGCCAGCTCCCGCGGGCAGCCGACATTGATGGCGAATCCGAGCTTGCCGGCGGCATGGACCCATGAAGTGAGGACGTTGTTGGCGTCACCCAGCCAGGCGACCGTCTTGCCGTCGATGCGACCGCGGTGCTCCTCGAAGGTCATCACGTCGGCCATGATCTGGCAGGGATGGGAGTACTGCGTGAGGCCGTTGATCACCGGCACCGTGGCATGCTCGGCAAGCTCGGTGACCAGCTGGTGCTCGAGCGTGCGGATCATGATGGCGTCGACATAGCGCGACAGCACCTTTGCGGTGTCGGCGATGGTCTCGCCGCGACGGCGCTGCATCTCGGCGCCGGTCAGCAGGATGGTCTCGCCGCCGAGTTCGCGCATCGCCACATCGAACGAGACCCGGGTCCGCGTCGAGGGGCGATCGAAGATCATGGCGAGCACGCGGCCGGCGAGCGGCCGCTCCGCCGAGGGCGTGCGCCGCTCGGCCTTGAGCCGCCGGCTCTCGTCGAGAATTGCCCGCAACACCGACCCGTCAAGGTCAGCGAGATCGAGGAAATGGCGGACCATGGTTCAGCCTGCCCTGGCCTGCTCGAGCGCTTCGAGCGCCGCTTCGAAGCGGCGCACGCCCTCGTCGATCTCGGCATCGCTCACGATCAGCGGGGGAAGCATGCGGATGACGTTCTCGCCGGCACCGACGCCGAGAAGATCCTGGTCACGCATCGCGGCGCCGACTTCGGCCACGGGGACCTTGCAACGCACGCCGACGAGCAGCCCCTCGCCACGCACCTGGTCGACCAGATCAGGATGGGAATCGACCACCGACGCGAGCCGCTGCTTGAGGTAGAGGCCCTTGCGGGCGACCTCGTCGAGAAATCCGTCAGCAAGCAGCACGTCGAGCACTGCCTGGCCGACGGCCATCGCCAGCGGATTGCCGCCGAAGGTCGAGCCGTGCGTGCCGGGTGTCATGCCCCTGGCGGCCTCGGCCGTGGCAAGGCAGGCACCCACCGGAAAGCCACCGCCGAGCCCCTTGGCGGAGGCCATGATATCCGGGGCGACGCCGGACCACTCATAGGCAAAGAGCTTGCCGGTGCGGCCGATGCCGGTCTGCACCTCGTCGAAGACGAGCAGCAGGCCGAGGCGATCGCAAAGCTCGTGCAGCCCGCGGAGGAATGCGCCGGGAACGAGGCGGATGCCGCCTTCGCCCTGGATCGGCTCGATCAGGATCGCGGCCGTCTCCGGCCCGATCCTGGCCTCGACCGCCTCTAGGTCGAAGCCGTCGACCTGGTCGAAGCCCTCCGGCGCCGGGCCAAAGCCCTCCAGATACTTGGGGTTGCCGGTCGCGGCGAGCGCGGCGAGGGTCCGGCCATGGAAGGCGCCGGCAAAGGTGATGATGCGCGTGCGCTCGGGGTGGCCGCCGACGAAGTGATAGCGGCGCGCTGTCTTCAGCGCACACTCGATCGCCTCGGCGCCCGAGTTACAGAAGAAGACCTTTTCCGCGAAACTGTTGTCGACCAGCGTCTGGGCGAACTTCTCCTGCTCCGGAATCCGGAACAGGTTCGAGACGTGCCACACCTTCTCCGCCTGCGCCTTGATGGCGCCGACGAGAGCCGGATGGGCGTGGCCGAGCGCATTGACCGCAACGCCGGCGGAGAAGTCGAGCATGCGCCGGCCGTCGGTGGTCGTCAGCCACACGCCCTCACCGCGCTCGAACGCAATCGGCGCGCGCGCGAATGTGTCAAAAAGCGGAGAGCGGTCCATGGTCCGCCTCGTCGGAATTGGGGCCCGGAAAAACCAAGGAGTGCCGCCCACAGGCAGCACTCCCCTCACCCCGGCCTTATAGCACCGCGCGGGGAACCGGTGTCAATCGGATGCGCTCCGGCGATGGTCCACGCGTCGCGGTGGAGATCACAGGGACGACTTGGGGAAAACATTGCGCCGGCGGTCCGGACTCTTGTCAGCGAGTCACCGCCTCTGTAGTTTCACGGTGTCGGCATCGACCGGCACGCGGAATTGCGACGGAACTCAGTAACCCTTTGTCACGCGTTGGGCGCTGGCTGGCGGAGCAGGTCAGCGCACGCGGGACGATTCCGAGTCCGACGCCTTGAAGAAGGGGTGACCCCGAGATGAACTGGACCGACGAACGCGTCGAGTTGCTCAAGAAACTCTGGGCCGACGGACTGAGCGCGAGTCAGATCGCGTCGCAGCTCGGCGGCGTCACGCGGAATGCCGTCATCGGCAAGGTGCATCGTCTCAATCTGTCGGGCCGCGCCAAGCCCGCATCCTCGCCGTCGCGGCCGCGCAAGACGCGCACGACGTCGGCGCCCCACCGCCCCACGACACGCGCGGTGGTTTCGGGCAACACGGCACTGAAGATCCACGCCCACCCGGCGCCGCGCCGCGCGCCGGCGCAGGTGCCGTTCGAGGATCTGGTCGTGCCGATCAGCCTCAACGTCTCGCTGCTGGCGCTGAACGACCAGATGTGCAAGTGGCCGATCGGCGACCCGGGGACCGAAGGCTTCCACTTCTGCGGCCACCGCAATTTCAACAGCTTGCCCTACTGCGAGTATCACTCCCGCCTCGCCTACCAGCCCGTCAACGACCGGCGGCGCGAGCGCGACCGGGAGCGCGATCAGCGGAATTTCTGAGGGTCCGCGGACGGGGCCGCGAACCGGGCGGACGACGCACCGGCCGGCGGCCACACTACCCGCCGGTGTCGATGAACTCCTCGTCGAGGGAATAGCCGGAGCCGCGCACGGTGCGTATCGGGTCGCGGCCGGGCCCCAGCGCCTTGCGCAGGCGGCCGACATGGACGTCGACCGTGCGCTCGTCGACATAGACGTCGCGCCCCCAGACGCCATCGAGCAACTGGGCGCGGGAGAACACCCGGCCAGGCGCCTGCATGAGGTATTCAAGCAGGCGGAACTCGGTCGGACCGAGGTGGAGCTCCCGGCCGTTGCGGCGGACGCGATGGGTCTCGCGGTCGAGCTCGACCTCGCCGGCGCGCAGGACCGATGCGATCAGCTCCGGCCGCGAGCGGCGGAGGATCGCGCGCACCCGCGCCATCAACTCGGGAACGGAGAACGGCTTGACGACGTAGTCGT
>JAGRKZ010000052.1 GCA_020442065.1 Bauldia sp. | reverse complement strand
CGTGGACGTCGATGGAGCGGTCGAACGCCTCCAGCCGATCGTGCCGCACGAGGTCCATGATCGCCTCGCGCGAGAGCACCCGGCCGGCATGGCGGGCAAGCTCCAGAAGGAGCGCGAACTGGTAGCCGGTGAGTTCCACCGGCCGGTCGTCGAGCCGCGCCTGGCGCGCATCGACGTCGATCTCGAGCCGGCCGAACCGGAGCACCTCAGACCGCTCGCCGCCGCGGCCACGACGGAGGATGGCGCGGAGTCTCGCCAGCAATTCGCGCGGCTCGAACGGTTTCGGCAGGTAGTCATCGGCACCCATCTCCAGTCCGACGACCCGGTCCATGGCGTCGCCACGCGCCGTCAGCATCAGGATCGGCGTATCGTCGCGGGACCGGATCGTGCGGCAGACCTCGAGGCCATCGATGTCCGGCAGCATCAGGTCGAGAAGAACGAGATCGAAGCGGTCGTCGCGGTGACGGGCGATGCCGGTCCGTCCGTCGGCGGCACGGACCACGGCGAAACCGGCCTCGCCGAGATAGGTCTGCACCATCCCGGCGAGGCGGTTGTCGTCTTCGATCAGAAGGACGCGCGCGGTCACGAGCCGAAGTCTAACCGCGATGGAAGCCTGGCCCAAACTGCATCAGGAACTGCAGCCGCTCGCCGAGCTCGACGCGCTGTTCCGGGGTGAGCACTTCGGCGGCCTCGCCGAGCGCCTGGGCGACGCGGCGGCTGGCGCGGTCGGCGATGTCCATCTTCTCGACGCGGAAGGCCTCGATCGCCGCGCGGTCGACGGTCGGCGCCGTCAGAAGGCCGATCAGCTCGCCCGCCTGGCGGGTTTCGATGATCTCGGCACGGATCGGCATAAGGTCGTTCGCCGCCGAGACGAAGATGGCGGTGAGCTTTTCCTTCTGCTCGTCGGTGGCGTCGATCTCGACGGCGATATGGCCGACCATGCGCTCGACCCGTACCTTGACCTCGGCCGGATCGAGCGGGCCGTCCATGATCATGCCGCGGGAACCGAACCCAGGCCCGCCGTGACCGCCCATCCAGCCCGCCGAAACGCTGCCGGCAAGCGCCAGGCCGATGACGGCGGCCGCAAGCAGCGCGGCGAGCGCGCCGCCGACGCGGCCGATGGCGATCCAGTGGCGGGTTGCACTCCGCTCAAGTGGGGTGTCGATGGTCATGATAGCTCTCCTTTGCTTTTCGGCCCCGCGGCCCATGCGGCAAAGGTGAGAGCGCGACGTTGCCTCCGCTTCTCCGCGACGTAAAGTTTTGTGAAGCGGCGGTTGGGCGGGCGACGTCGCAGGCGCCCGGAACGGGCCCCGATCGTCGGCTCAGGCGGTCTTCGGCGCGATCGGCCAGCCCGCAAAGTCCTTCAGGAAGTCGGCGAGCGCCTCGGCGCTGAGGGCGAGGAAGCGCTCGCCCTTCTCCGCCGTGGCGAGACCGGGATCGCCGAAGGTCCCGGATTCGGACAGGTCGTCGAAGGCGACGAAGGAGCGCACGATGCTGCCGGCGAGCAGGTCGGTCGACAGATACGGCGTGCCGGTCTCGGGATAGTGGATCACCGCCCGATCCTGATGGACCAGATCGGGGTGGAGATGGAGCATCAGCGCCGTCTCGAACTCGCAGGCGTGGCCCATGCCGCCGTGCCGCGACTCGCGCGCCGCGGCGATCGCCTCCCGCGCGAGGGAGAAATAGGTGAGGCAGGCGATACGCGCCGTGCCGTAGAAGCGGTGCCCGAGCGTCGAAGCGAGGACATCGATGATGCCGGCGTTGCCGCCGTGGCCGTTTACGACGGCGATGCGACGGAAACCGTGCTGGACGACGCTCGCGACAATATCGCCGACCATCGCCATCATCGTCTCGGCGCCAAGGGTGATCGAGCCGGGGAAGTGCATGTGATGGGCCGAGAGGCCGTACCAGGGCGAGGGCAGCACCGCTACCGGCGCATCGACCAGCGCCGCGGCGGCCTCGCTCACCGCGGTGGCGAGATAGGTGTCGGTGCCGGTCGGCATGTGATGGCCGTGCTGCTCGACCGAGCCGACCGGCAGCACGACCACGGTGCGATCCCGATCGAGCGCGCCGATCTCCTGCCACGTCATGTCCTGCCAGCGCATCGTCCCGGTCTCCTTGCCCTTCTGCCCCTAGATCATTTCGATGACCGTCATCCACAGGGTCGTGCTCAACACGGCCAGCGCGGTGGAGATGGTGATGGCGTTGGAGGCGAGCGCTTCGCCCGTGCGGAAGCGCGCGGCAACGATATAGGCGTTGACGCCGGTCGGCGAAGCGGCGGCGACGACGGCCACCTTGGCCCATACCGGCGGCACCGGGATGACGTAGCGGGCGACCAGGAAGACCAGCGCCGGCATCACCAGCAGCTTCAGCACCGACAGCACGAGACCGGCGCCGATATTGCCGCGGATGCCGTAGTTGCGAAGGCTCATGCCCATGGCGAAGAGGGCGAGCGTCGCCGCGACATCGGCGATGCGGTCGACCATGACCCGCGGCAGGCCCGCGAGCGGCACGCCGACGACATGCCACAGCGCGCCGAGGACGAGCGCGATGATCAGCGGGTTCCGCGCCAGGTTGAGGCCGAGGCCGCGAAGCAGCGCCCGCGCCCCCGGCTCGGCATGGGCGACGCCATCCCGCCGCTCGGCACGAACGATGAGGATGGCGCTGGTGGTCATCATCACCGGCAGGTGCAGGGCAATGATCAGCGCCATCGCCACCGCGCCGTCGTCGCCATAGGCGGCGATCGACAGCGGGATGCCGACGAGGACGGTGTTGCCGTAGGCGGTCGAGATGCCGGCGACGACGCCGGCCCGGGCGTCGCGGCCGAAGAGGCGGCGGATGGTCGCTGAGCCCAGCACCCACATGACGGCAAAGACGCTGAAATAGGCGATCCACAGGCCCCAGGGCGAGGCGCCGCCGAAGACGGCGACAGCGAGGGTGCGGAAGACGAGGACGGGAATGGCGACGACGAAGACGAAATCGGACAGCGCCTCGCCGCTCTCGCGCCGGAGCAGGCCCGACCAGGCCACGCCATAGCCAAGGGCGATCAGCCCGAAGACCGGCAGGACGATCTGGACGATCTGGTTCATCAGGGTTCGCGCCGGCGGGCGAGGGCGGCGTTGAGCTCGGCGCCGAAGATCATGATCAGAGCAACCAGGTACATGAAGTAGATGGCGGTGACGACGCTGGCGAGCCCTGCATAGTAGGCGGCGTAGTCGGCGAAGCGCTGGAGGTAGTAGCCGAAGATCCAGGCGGTAAGCAGCCAAAGGGTCAGGGTGACGACGATGCCGGGCCAGAGGCTGATCGCCGGCGGCCGGCTGGTCGGCAGCCAGAGATGCGCGGCGACCAGGAACATTGCCAGCATCAGGCCGGTGACGATCAGCCGGGCGAAGAGAAAAGTGGTCTGGAACTGCATGATCTCCGGCACATGGCGGGCGATCCAGTCGAAGATCAGCGGGCCGAGGACGCCGAGAAAGGCGAAGACCAGCGTCACCACCGCGCCGCCGACGACAAAGAGCAGGCTCTGGGCGCGGAGGTAGAAGAAGGACCGGGTCTCGCGGACGCGATAGGCGCGGTTGAGAGCGGTCCTGACGGCCTCGACGCCGTTCGAGGCGAGATAGATGGTGACGGCGACCGACACGGTGAGCAGCCCGCTATGGGACTGGCGGAGAACATTCTGGACGTCGTCGGCGATCGGCTCGGCGACCTCCTTCGGCCAGGTATCGAAGATCAGCGCCGCCACCCGCGAGGCAAGGTCCGCCTCGCCGATGAAGCCGGCGAGGGCGGCGACGAAGATGAGGAAGGGGAACACCGCCATCAGCGCCGACAGCGATACGTGACTGGCCATCGCCCAGCCATCGTCGTCATTGAGGTGGCCGAGCGCGTCGCCGAGAATCGCCCTGGCCCGCCGGTAGAAAGACATGTCGCTGTTCGCGCGTTCACCCGTTCAGGCTTCGCCGCGTATCATGACGGGGAGGCGAGTGCCAGAGCGGGAACCATGACAAGCGGACAGCACGGCAAACCTTCCGACGCGACCGGTGCGTCCCGCGGGACGATCCTGATCACCGGCTGCTCCTCCGGCATCGGCCACGATGCGGCGGTGACGATGACGACCCGCGGCTGGCGGGTCTTTGCGACCGCCCGGGCCGACGCGGACCTCGCCCGGCTGCGGGACGAGGGCCTCGAGGCGGTGAGGCTCGACTATGCCGACGGGGCGAGCATCGCCGCGGGGCTCGACACGGTGCTCGCGGCCACCGGCGGCCGGCTCGATGCGCTCTGCCACAACGGCGCCTATGCCCAGCCCGGCGCGCTCGAGGACCTCGACGCCGCCCTCCTCCGCGCCCAGTTCGAGGCGAACCTGTTCGGCTGGCACGACCTCACCCGCCGGGCAGTGCCGGTGATGCGGCGGCAGGGACACGGGCGGATCGTGTTCGTCTCCTCGGTGCTCGGCTTCGTCGCCGCCCGCTTCCGGGGCGCCTATGTCGCCTCAAAATTCGCGGTGGAGGGCTACGCCGACACCCTCCGGCTCGAACTTGCGGACGCCGGCATCGACGTCGTGATCATCGAGCCGGGGCCGATCGCGAGCCGCTTCAGGGCGACCGCCGTCGCCCACGCCGGGAACATCGACATCGCCGGCTCGGTCCACCGCGCCGCCTACGAGGCCGACCTCGCCCGCCGGCAAGCGGGCGGCGGCGCCGAGGAACGGTTCCGCAAGGGGCCGGACGCGGTGACCGCGGCGCTGATCGAGGCCGTGGAGAGCCGCCGGCCGCGAGCGCGCTACCGGGTGACGACACCGACCAGGATCGCGGCCATCCTCAAGCGCATCCTGCCGACACGGGCGATGGACCGGATCGCCGGCGGCGTGCGACGATAGGCGCGGTCCCCTCCGGCGAAAGGTCGATCCGATGGCAAGGCTGCTGGTCGCTCTCACCGTTCTCGTGGTCGCGGTGCTGCCGGTCCGCGCCGCGGATGCGCCAAGCTACTTCTACGCCGAGCGCGGGCACTGGACGGTGATGAACTATCCCGCCGCCTGCAGGGCGGTCAACCGCCCGCCCGTGGACTTCAACCAGACGCCGTTCAACGCCCTCCAGATCACGGTGCGGCCGGGCGACCGGATCAGCATCGACGTCTTCTTCTGGCCCGCCGCGATCGACCCCGCCGCCGACAATGCGCTGGCGTTCGGCTTCGGCGCCGGCACGCCGTTGATCCTCCCCGCCACGGCGGCGATGGGCGACTACATGCTCGCCTCGGCGGACAGTCCCGAGCTGTGGGGGCGGCTCCAGAAGGCGAAGATGCTGACCGCCAAGGTCAAGGACGACCCCAAGATCGCCCTCGCCTTCTCGCTCGACCAGATCGGCTGGGTGCTGACCGCGCTCCAGACCTGCACCCGCGTCCTGCCGAAGGAATAGTTCTCACGCCGCCGCGTCGAGGCCGCGCTTTTTGAGCAGCGCGTCCGGCGTCGGCAGGCGGCCGCGGAAGCCGACATAGGCCTCGGCCGGGTCGCGGCGATTGCCGGCGGAATAGACGTGGTCGTGGAGGCGCCTGGCGGTCTCGGGGTCGAAGATGTCGCCGGCCTCCTCGAAGGCGGCAAAGGCGTCGGCGTCGAGCACTTCCGACCACAGGTAGGAGTAGTAGCCCGAGGCGTAGTGGCCGCCGGAGAAGATATGCAGGAAGTGCGGCGTCGCGTGGCGCATGACGATCGCCTCGGGCATGCCGATGCGCTCCAGCGCCGCCTTCTCGAAGGCGACGACGTCCGGCGTCTCCGCGGCGAGGTGCAGATCGAGGTCGACCAGCGCCGAAGCGGTGTATTCGACCGTGGCGAAGCCCTGGTTGAAGGTGCGCGCGGCCAGCACCTTCTTCAGCATCGCCTCCGGCATCGGCTCGCCGGTCTCGGCATGGACGGCGAACCGGCCGAGCACCTCCGGCTGCTCCAGCCAGTGCTCGTAGAGCTGGGAGGGCAGCTCGACGAAATCGGTGGTGACGCCGGTGCCGGAGAGAAGCGGATAGGTCACGTCGGAGAGGAGGCCGTGAAGGCCGTGGCCGAACTCGTGGAAGAGCGTGCGCGCGTCGTCGAACGAGAGCAGCGCCGGCTTGCCCTTCGGCGGCTTCGAGAAGTTCATGACGTTGACCACGATCGGCCGGACGTCGCCGTCAAGCTTCTCCTGGTCGCGGAAGCCGCTCATCCAGGCGCCGCCGCGCTTCGACGGCCGGGCAAAGTAATCGCCCATGAACAGGCCGACGAAGCGGCCGTCGCGGCCTGACACCGCCCAGACCCGGACGTCGGGATGATAGACCGGAACGCCATGGACTTCGGCGAAGGCGAGGCCGAACAGCCGGCCGGCGGTGTAGAACGCCGCCTCGATCATCTTCTCGAGCTGGAGATAGGGCTTGAGCTCGGATTCGTCGAAATCGAAGCGGCGCTTCCTGAGCTTCTCGGCGTAGTGGCGCCAGTCGGCGGCGGCGAGGCGGTGGTTGCCGCCCTCCTCGGCGATCAGCGCCTGGAGGTCGGCGGCCTCGCGCTCGGCCCGGGCGCGCCCGCGCTGCCACACCGTCGCAAGCAGCTCGGACACCGCCTCGGGGGTCTTGGCCATCTGGTCGGCGAGACGGAAATGGGCAAAGGTCGGATGACCGAGCAGCTGCGCCGCCTCGGTCCTGAGCCGGGCGATCTCGGCGATGATCGCGCGGTTGTCGCTCTTGCCGCCGAGCGCGCCGCGGGCGACCCAGGCGGCGAACGCCTTGTCGCGAAGATCACGCCGGGTCGAGAAGACGAGGAACGTCTCGATCGAGGAACGGGCGAGGGTGACGACATGCTTGCCCGGGCGGCCGCGCTCCGCCGCCGCCTCGGCGGCCGCGGCCCGCGCCCATTCCGGCAGGCCGGCGAGATCGGCCTCGCCGTCGAGAACCAGCATCCAGTCCTTCTCGTCGGCGAGCACGTTCTGGCCGAACAGGGTGCCGAGGGTGGCGAGGCGCTCGTTGATCGCGGCGAGGCGCTTCTTGCCGGCGTCGTCGAGGCCGGCACCGGCGCGGGCGAAGATGGTGTGATAGCGCTCGAGCACGCGGGCCTGCTCGGCATCAAGGCCGAGGGAGTCGCGCTTCTCCCAAAGGGTCGCGATCCGTGCGAAGAGCGCGCCGTCGAGGAAGATCTCGTCGGAGTGCCGGGAGAACAGCGGCGCGACATCGCGCTCGATCGCCTGGATGGCGTCGTTGGTGTCGGCGCCGGCGAGGCCGAAGAAGACCGCCGCGACCCGGCCGAGGCGAAGGCCACTCCGCTCCAGCGCGACGACGGTATTGTCGAAGCTCGGCGGCGCCGGATCGGCGACGATCTTCGCCACCGCCGCCTTCTGCTCGGCCATCGTCACATCGAGGGCGGGGCGGAAGTGCTCCGGCTGGACCCGGTCGAAAGGCGGGGCGCCGTAGGGGGCGGTCCAGGGTTCGAGCAGCGGATTGCCGGCAGCGGTCATGGCGAAGGCCTCATGGGGATTTCAGTCGACTGCCGAGGAGGTAATGCCGGGAGGCGGGTGTCGCAAGCCAATCGCGGTGGCGATCATCGGTGACGCGGCCTTTTGGGGGGATCACTGACATCCGGCTGGACTCAGCAGGCGTCGACGATTCGCCTCCATGCGGGGCGACGAGGCCGCTAAACTCGCGCCGACCGCGGCCCGCAGGGCCGCCTGCGATGAGTGCCGCGATGCCGATCGCCTGCCTGCCCTGGTATGCGCTTCCCGAGACCGAGCCGGCGCAGGACGCGCTGTGGGCGGTGGTGGCGCACCATCTCCGGCGTGCCGGAATCGAAGCGCCGGACACCCTGACCCGCGGGGTCGCCATTCCCGGCGTCTTCTGCGATCCCGACCTGCTCGTCGGCCAGTGCTGCGGCTACGACATCGTCTACGGCTTCGCCGCCAGCCTCCGGCCGCTCCTGACGCCGTGCTACGCCGCCCCGGGCTGCGACGGGCCGGACTACCGGAGCTTCGTCCTCGTCCGCGACGACCATCCGGCCGGCTCGCTCGAGGAGCTTCGCGGGGCACGATGCGCGATCAACAGCTTCAACTCGCATTCGGGGACGAACGCCCTGCGTGCCCTCGTGGCAAGGCTTGCCCGGGACGGCCGCTTCTTCGCCTCGGTCACGGTGACCGGCGCGCACCTCCGCAGCCTCGACCTCGTGCGCTCGGGCGAAGCCGACACGATGGCCATCGACGGCGTACTCCACGCGCTGCTCGCCCGGTATCGGCCGGCGGCGCTGGCCGGCACCCGCATCATCGCCGAGACGGCGCCGGCGCCGGCACCGCCGCTGGTCACCTCGGCCGCGATCGACCCCGAGCGGGCCATGCGCATTCGCGATGCGCTGATGGCGGCGAGCCATGAGGCGGTGGCGGCCGGGCCCCTCGCCGCCCTCCTCATCGACCGGCTCGAGATGCTGCCGCTGACGGCGTATGACCGGATCGTAGAGGCCGAGGCGGAGGCCCTTGGCCGCGGCTACTTCGAGCTCCACGCCACGTCACCGGTCCGCGCCGAGCCCTGACCGGCCGGCGGCAGGCTCCCGAAGGCGTTTGCGGACAAGGCGACATGCGAGTCGCCGGGCGGCCGGCGGAGCGCCTTCAGGTTCATCGTCGCGTCGTTGATCGATCGGTTCCTCGAATCAGGTTGTGTCCACAACCCGACCTTGACCGACGAACCATCGATGACCACCGGCAAGCCGCTCGCTACGGCGCCATAGGGCGCGCTCACGAGCGACCCCTCACACCCGAGCGACACCACGATCGGGAGTATCGCGTTCTCGGATGTAATTCGACCGATAGCGCGTCGGTGTCTTTCCGGTCCATTGCTTGAACGCTCGGTCGAACGCGGACACATCGGAAAAACCGACCCGCGACGCAATTTCCGCGATCGAAGTGATTGGGTTTGCCAGCAAATCGAGGGTGAGACCGTGGCGCACGTCTTCCTTCAATCGCCGATAGGACGTTTGATTTGCCGATAGAATCCGCTGCACGCGACGCGGGTGCAGCCCGACAAGCTCGGCGAAGCGGTTCAGCGCCAGCTCTCCCTGAACGATGTTGGCCGCAATGACCGATCGAAAGTGGGCAAGCAGGTTCTCTTCCGGCTGATCGCCGAGCTCTCCCTTTGGCGGCCCGTCGATCTGCCAGCCGAGAGAAAACGGCGCCCAAAGCCATTCGGGCGGAAACGTGACTTTCATCCCGTTGAGTCTAGATTTGAGCAGGCTCATTTTCGGCAGGAAGTTTGCGGGAACTCCATCGGTGGTCGGAGCGAGCACTGTGATGCGTGCGGGATCGAAAGCGTCCCCCAGGCCGCGTTTGAACAGCGTCACGAAGAAGGCGATGTTCACTGAAGTGACCTGGGTCGTGGCCCCACGCGGCGTTATCCGGCGCCGGAGCTCGAAGCTGGCCGCTTGGGATGATACCTCGACCCGGTGGTCGACGTTGTCCACCTGGCTCGCGATCTCAACGATGAACCGGGCTAGGAAGTCGCCGAATGTCAACGCTTTGGCAGCAGCGTCCTGAATCGCCGGCGTTCCCGTGTTACCCGCTTCGATGGCGAGCATTGCGCCGAAATAGGGATCGCCGAGAAGGTTCGCCATGTCCTCCATGGCGGCATAGCAGGCATTCGCTTCAACCAGCATGGTAGGGTCCGAGAGTGCGCTGATCGGAATCCGGTTCTTTGTCAGGACCAGTTCTACGTCGCCACCCCGCCGGGCGAATGCTGTGGCGAAAGGAATAAGCGCGACCATCGCCCGAGTGAACTTCGGATCGGCGGTTTTGCCTAACTTCGTCATCACTTCCGGCTCCAGGCTCTGACAATCTGAACCAAGAAAATGCTCCGAATGGCACAATATGCAAAGCGGGTCATAGCGCGCACAGCTATGCTCGCGTTACCCGTAGTGTGTCGGATGCCAGCGAGATCAACCGGGGGAGGATCAGATCGTCGGCGACGGCGACCTAGCGTTGGCCGACGATGATTCTGGCAGACCGGGCCGATCCGATTGGCGCGCAGGGTTCATCGACCTACGTGCCCGAGGGCCAAAGAACCTGAGAGACTGCGGGATGCCAGCCATGATCGCGACCAGCAGCCAACGGAATCGCACATCGGAAGGAGTAAGGACAGTGAACATCAGCGCTTTTGCACGAGGGGCCTTGATCGGCCTTGCATTCGCGGCCCCTGCCTTTGCGCAGGACGTGCCGCAGACGCTGTTCACCAACGTCAGCGTGTTCGACGGCATGAACGAGGCCCGCATCGAGAACGCGAACGTTCTGGTCGAGGGCAATCTCATCAAGACCATCTCACAGGCGCCGATCACCGCTGAGGGGGCGACCGTCATCGACGGCGGCGGGCGGACGCTGATGCCCGGCCTCATCGATGCCCATTGGCACACGATGTTCAATTCCTCGCCTGTCAGCAATACGCTCGGGTCCAGTTTTGGCTACCTGAACATCCTCGCTGCCGACTCGTCGCGGAAAGCGTTGCTGCGGGGGTTCACGACGGTGCGCGACGTCGGCGGCAACAGCTTCGGCGTGAAACGCGCGATCGACGAAGGCCTCGTCGTGGGCACGCGCATCTATCCTTCGGGGCCCTACATCAGCCAGACAGCCGGGCACGGCGATTTCCGGGGTCCGAATGACGTGCCGGTGAACCTGGGAGACGCGCTGGACTATCAGCAGCGGGTCGGAAACACGCTGATCGCGGACGGCGTTCCCGAGGTGATCAAGCGCACGCGCGAGGCACTGCGCATGGGCGCCAGCCAGATCAAGGCGATGGGCGGCGGTGGCGTGTCATCCCTTTATGACCCGCTCGACGTTACCGAATACACGTTCGAGGAAGCCAAGGCGATCGTCGACACGGCCAAGAGTTGGAACACCTATGTCGCGGTCCACATCAACACCAAGGACGCCATCAAGATGTGGGTCGAGGCCGGTGCAATGTCGATGGAGCACGGCTTCTTCATCGACGATGAAACCGCCCAGCTGATGGCCGAGAAGGGCGTCTGGTGGAGCATGCAGCCGATGGATGCCGAGGGCGAGGACGCTTTCGTGTTCGAAAGCCCGATCAGCACGGCCAAGTACAAAGATCTGGTCGCGCAGCTGGATACCGCCATTGCCGCGGCAAAGAAGTACAACGTCAAGACGGCGTTCGGCACCGACATGCTGTTCGACGCCACTCTTGCCGCCAAACAGGGGAAATTCCTTGCCAAACTTGGCAAGTGGTACACGCCCTACGAGGCGTTGAAGATGGCCACCCACGACAATGCGCAGCTCCTAAAGCTGAGCGGGCCGCGCGATCCCTATCCCGGCGAGCTGGGCGTCATCAAGGAAGGCGCGCTGGCGGACCTCATTCTGGTCGATGGCAACCCGTTGGAAGACCTCGACCTCGTGGCCGATGCCGATGCGAACTTCCTAATCATCATGAAGGACGGCGTCATCTACAAGAACACGCTGGAGCAATGAACCGGGGCGATCGGCGCGGCGTGCGCGTCAACCGCGCCGGAGGGCGCGCGCCGAACAGCCCGACAAACGGTCCATAGATTTCCTGACCTCCGCCGTTCAAGCGGTGGTGCCCCTGGCCGGGCTCGAACCAGCACGCCCTTTCGGGCAACAGATTTTGAGTCTGCCGCGTCTACCAATTCCGCCACAGGGGCACGAAGGCGCGCGGATCATAGTCGCGCCCGCGGTACCGTCAACCGCGGGCATGCGCACTGCGGCCGGAAACCGACGGGCGCGCCACAGTCGACGCTACCAGGTGACCGAGACGTACTGCGTCTCGAGGAAGTCCATCAGCCCCTCGTGGCCGCCCTCGCGGCCAAGACCGCTCTGCTTGACGCCGCCGAACGGAGCCGCCGGATCGGAGACGAGGCCGCGGTTGAGGCCGACCATGCCGAACTCGAGCCGCTCCGAAACCCGGAGGCCGCGCGAAAGGTCGCGGGTGAAGAGATAGGCGACGAGGCCATATTCGGTGGCGTTGGCCTTGGCGACGATCTCGTCCTCGTCGCGGAAGGTCTGGATCGGCGCCACCGGCCCGAAGATCTCCTCGCGGAGCAGCCGGGCATCGTCGGGCACCCCGGTCAGGACGGTGGCCGGGAAGAAGTAGCCGGCGCCCGCGACCGCCTTGCCGCCGGTGACGAGCTTCGCCCCCTTTGCGACCGCGTCGTCGACCAGCTCGGCCACCTTGTCGCGGGTCTCGGCGTTGACCAGCGGGCCGACCGCGACGCCATCCTCGAGGCCGTTGCCGAGCTTGAGGCCCTTCATCCGCGCCGCGAACTTCTCGACGAAGGCATCGTGGACCGCCTCGTGGACATAGAAGCGGTTGGCCGAGGTGCACGCCTCGCCCATGTTGCGCATCTTGGCGATCAACGCCCCCTCGACGGCGGCATCGAGATCGGCGTCATCGAAGACGATGAAGGGGGCATTGCCGCCGAGCTCCATCACCGGCTTGACCACGTTCTCGGCCGCGGCATGGATCAGCTTCTGCCCGACCTCGGTCGAGCCGGTGAACGAAATCACCCGGACCCGGAGATCCTTGAGCATCCCGCCCACCACCGCGCCGGAGCGGCGCGAGGGAATGACGTTGACGACACCGGCCGGAACGCCGGCTTCCTCGAGAATCGGCACGAGGGCGAGCGCGGTGAGCGGCGTCTCGGAGGCCGGCTTGAGGACGACGGTGCAGCCGGCGGCCAGCGCCGGCCCGATCTTGCGGGTCGCCATCGCCGCCGGAAAATTCCACGGCGTCACCAGCACGGCGACCCCGGACGGCTTGTGCTGCACCACGATGCGGGCGCCGGACGACGGCGCGACCGACACCTGGCCGATATTGCGGACGGCCTCCTCGGCGTTCCAGCGGAAGAACTCGGCGGCATAGGCGACCTCGGCACGGGAATCGGACAGCGACTTGCCGTTCTCGAGCGTCATCAGCCGGGCCAGCCGCTCGCCCTCGCGCAGCATGATCTCGTGCGCCTTGCGGAGAATCTCGCCCCGCTCGCGCGGCTTCTTCGCCGCCCAGGCCGGACCGGCGGCGGCGGCGGCATCGACCGCGGCCATCGCATCCTCGACGCAGGCCGAGGCGACCGAGGTGATCGTCGCCTCCGTCGCCGGGTCGGTGACGTCGAGCCGGGCACCGTCAGCGGCGGGACGCCAGGCGCCGCCGATGTAGAGCTCGGTCCGCACGCCGGCGAGGAGATTGTCGTAGGGGGACTGGGGCATGGAGTCATCCATTCGGTGGTCGTGAATACGTCAGCGCAGGAGTCGGACGCTGACGGCCGGACACTAACACGGCCGGTCAATTCGCCAGAACTGGAAGGGAATAGGAGCGGTCAAGGAACCTGCCGGCAGGGAGCGCGCTCGTTCAAATCGATCAATATTGATCAACACGCCTTACGTTGTTGTCCTATCTCCACGACGCTATTAGAATGCATAGGATCTTGGGATGAAAACTGATCAAAAATGATCAAAGCCGAGCGTGAAGCGCGCATACTCGCGATCCTGAGCGAGGTCGGCGTCGCCTCGATCCACGACCTCGCCACGCGGCTCGGCCGGGTGTCGGAGGTGACGGTCCGGCGCGACGTCACGCGGCTGGCGTCGGATGGCGCGCTCCGCCGGACCCATGGCGGCGTGGCCCGTCTCGGCGCGCCCGGCGCCCCGATCCGGGTCGATGTCGCGCCGGCACCTTCCGAGGACATTGGCCTGCCCATCGACGACACCGATGCGATCGTGCTGCCGCCGCTCGAGGGCAAGGGGGCCGAGACGCTGCGTCTGATGGCGCAGCGCCGGCGCGTTCCCTTCCTCGCCGAGTCCGCCCCGCAGGCGGGCGGCACCTATCTGGGCTCCGACAACCACGCCGCCGGCCACGATCTCGGCGTCGAAGCGGCGCGGCATCTTGCCGGGCGCATCGACGCAGCCCGCATCCTCATCGTCTCGCTCGAGGCGCTGCCCAACACCCGCGCCCGCTGCGACGGCTTCATCGAGGGCTTCACCGAGGGCTTCAGCGGCAACGTGCGGCATTGGCGCGTCGACGGCCGCGGCCTCTTCCACGCCGCGCTCCGCGCCAGCCTCGACGCCCTTCAGGCGCACCCCGACATCAACGTGCTGTTCGGCGTCAACGACCATTCGATCCTTGCCGCGCTCGAGGCCGCGGAGCGGCTGGGGCTCGGCGAGGTGGCGGGCTTCTCCGTCGGGGGCGAAGGCGGGGCGCTGTTCGACGCGCTGCTCTCCGGCGGCAAGCTGGTGGCCTGCTGCGCGCTGTTCCCCGAACTGGTCGGCGCCCGCGCCGTGGACGTGCTCGCCACCGCGCTCGCCGGCGGCTCGATGCCGGCGGAGGTCAAGACGCCGCACGCGATCCTGACCCGCGAGACGCTCGACGATTTCTACCGCCGCGACGATTCGGGCTGGAGTTTCGCGCCTTCGCCGCGGCATGCGGGTTTCGCCGCAGCCGCCGCGACGCCGGTGCCACAACGGCGCGGACGGCCCGCACGGATCGGATTCGTGCCGCACTACCCGGCGCACGACTGGTACCGCAACATGCAGAAGGCGATGCAGCACCGGGCCGACGAGCTCGGCCTCGAGCTTGCCGTCGCCGCGCCCCAGGCCGGCATCGCCCGCGAGATCCGCGCGCTCCGCCATGTCATCGCCCGCGCCGCCGCGGCCGAGGTCGCCCCCGGCGACACCATCCTCGTCAACCATGGCGAGGTCTCGCTGTTCCTCGCCGATGAGCTCAAGGGCGCCCGCGACATCACCGTGGTCACCAACTCGCTCGACGTGCTGGAGCGTCTCGCCGGGCGCGGCGACGTCAAGGTCATCCTGACCAGCGGCGAGCTCCACACCAAGGCGCGCTGCCTGGTCGGACCCAGCCTCGGGGCGCTGTTCGAGACGCTCCGCGTCGACAAGGCCTTCCTTGCCGTGGACGGCATCTCGGCCCGGTTCGGCCCCTCGGCCGCGGACGAGCGCATGGCGCTTGCGGCGCGCCGCTTCGTCCACGCCTCGCGTACGGTCTACGTGATGGCCGACCACTCCCTGGTCGGCCAGGACGCCAATCACCGCATCGTCGCGCTCGACCGCGTCGACGAGCTGATCACCGATTCCGGTTCGCTGCCAGCGGACCGCCTCGCCTTCGCATCGGCCGGCACGGGCATCGCCATCGCCGACGAGGAGACGGGAAACGGGGAGCGCCCGGCCATCCGGCCAGCCGGGCGACCTCCTGCCACGCGCCGGCCGGAAGCCATCGCCTGACCAATCCAACGGGAGGAACTGAAATGAAGACGTCCCTCATGCTCGCCACCGCGATCGGCCTGATGCTGCCGGTCGCCGCCCATGCCGAGGACATCGTCCTCAAGTTCTGGGACAACCAGCAAACCGAATCCGGCCTCAGCCAGTACCAGCAGGAGGCGGTGAAGTCGTTCGAGGCCGCGAACCCGGGCATCAAGGTCGAGGTCACGACCATCCCCTATCCCGAGTACCAGCAGCGGCTGCTCACCGCCGTGCAGGGCGGCAACGCGCCGGACGTCTCGACCGTCGACCAGATCTGGGTCGCGGCCTTCGCCGCCGCGGGCGCGATCGACCCGCTCGACGATCTCGCCAAGGGCGCGGGCATCACCGCCGACACCTTCTTCCCCGGCGCCTGGGCCTCGGCCAACTACGACGGCAAGCTGTGGGGCATCCCGTTCAACGTCGATGTCTGGCAGTTCTCGTTCTACAACGACGACCTGCTCAAGGCGGCCGGCGTCGACCCGGCCTCGATCGCCACCTTCGAGGGCCTCAAGGCGGCGGGCGAGAAGCTGACCGGCAACGGCAAATACGGCATCGGCCTCTTCGCCCACAAGGGCGAGGACACCGTCGTGGTGATGGACTCGTTCATCTTCTCGAACGGCGGCAAGGTGCTCAACGACGACGGCTCCTGCGGGCTGACCAGCGACGCCTCGGTCGGCGCGCTGGCCTACCTCCAGTCGCTCGCGCCCTATGCGCCGGCGGGCATGGCCAATGCCGGGGCCGGCGACATGCGGGAGCTGTTCCTCAACGGCTCTCTCGCCATCGAGTTCTGGCCGGCGCTGGAGCAGCCGACCTTGCAGAAGTCCAAGCTCAACTGGGACTTCGTCAACGGCACCGCGCCCGAGGGCAAGACCCCGATCGGCACCTATGGCGGCTGGAACCTCGTCATGTACGCCAACTCGCCCAACAAGGAAGCGGCCTGGAAATTCATCCAGTTCCTCACCCAGGAGGACGTCAACGGCAAGGTCGTCGATCTCGTCCCGGCCAACGTCAAGGCGGCCGACGCCTTCCTCAAGGCCAACCGCAAGGGTCCGGAGCGGATCATGGAGCAGCTCAACAACGCCGCCCCGCGTCCGCTGTCGCCGCGCTACCTGGAGGTCTCCGACATTCAGGTGACGCTCGCCCAGGACGTCTTCGCGGGCATGGACCCCAAGGAAGCGGCGACCAAGGCCTGCGCCGCGATCGACGCGCTGAACTAGGGCGCGATCCCGGGCCTCCTGCGTTGCCGGAGGCCCGCCCAGCCCTCCCCTTGAGGGCGGGCCAAAATCGCGTAGCGATTTTGGGGAGGGGTAGCGATCACTCGATGAAGTGGTTACCCCTCCCCGAAGCGCCTTCGGCGCTTCGGCCCTCCCCCAGGGGGAGGGTTGGGGCGTGGCGGAAAGGGCAGTGCCGAGGGAATGGAAAACCGAAACCGCTGGCTCGCCTGGGTGTTCCTTGCGCCTGCGATGATCCTCGTCGCGGTGCTGATGTACTATCCGATGATCGGCACGGCGATCGAGAGCCTCTACTCGACCTCGTTCATCAACCCCAACCCGCAATTCGTCGGCCTCAAGCTCTATCGCCAGATTTTCGCGTCGGGCGACTTCGGCCAGATCGTCCGCAATTCGGTGGTCTGGACGGTGTTCGTCGTCCTCCTCCAGAACGTGTTCGGCTTCGCGATCGCGCTCCTCCTCAACCAGCGCCTGCCGACCAGCGGACTGATGCGCTCGCTGGTGCTCCTGCCGTGGATTCTGCCCGGCGTGGTCGCCGCGATCCTGTGGCGCTTCATGTATGACCCCCAGCTCGGCCTGATCAATTCGTTCCTCATCCGCATCGGCCTCGCCGACCAGGGCGTTGCCTGGCTCGCCGAATCCTCGACCGCGATGGGGGCGGCGGTCATCGCCGCGGTGTGGAAGGGCTTTCCGTTCTCGGCCGTGGTCTATCTCGCCGCGCTCCAGAACGTCGACCGCGAGCAGATCGAGGCGGCGATCATCGACGGCGCCGGGGCGGTGCGGCGTCTTTTCAGCGTCGTCATCCCCTCGATGCGCGAGGTCATCGTCATCAACGTCGTGCTGACCACCATCCTCACCTTCAACTATTTCGACATGATCTGGGTGCTGACCCGCGGCGGCCCGCAGAACGCCACGCACATCTTCCCGACCAAGATCTACGAGCTCGGCTTCGGCCAGTTCCGCTTCGGCGAGGCGGCCGCCTATGGCGTCTTCTCGATCCTCATCCTGGCGGTGCTGATCGCGCTCTACTTCATCCTGCAGCGACGCGGCCAGAAGGCAGCCCGGGCATGAGCGGACAGTCACCCTACGCCCGGCTGTGGCTCGCCATCGCGCAGGTGGCGCTGGCGCTCGTCATCCTGATCCCCTTCTTCTGGATGGTGTCGGTCTCGCTCAAGCCCGGCGACGAGCCGTTCGCCATCCCCGCCAACCTGTGGCCGGACAACCCGACGCTGGAGAACTACGTCACCGCCTTCCGGCCCGAGTTCCGCGTCTACTTCCTGAACTCGATCATCGTGTCGCTGTCGACCGTGACGATCGTGGTGAGCCTGGCGCTGCTCGCCGCCTATACCTTCACCCGCAACCAGACCCGGGTGATCCTCGTCCTGATGGCCCTCGTGGTCGCGGCGCAGATGTTCCCGGCGAGCGCCATCATCATCCCGATCTACAAGATGATGAAGAGCGCCGACCTCCTCAATACGTACGCCTCGCTCATCCTCGCCTACATCACCGTGACGCTGCCGGTGGCGATCTGGATGCTGCGGGCGTTCATGGCGCGGCTGCCGGTCGAGCTCGACGAGGCGGCGGCCGTGGACGGCTGCGGCCCGTTCCGCACCTTCTTCTCGGTGATCCTGCCGCTGTGCCGGCCGGGCATCGTCGCCACCGCCGTGTTCGTGCTGATCGTGACCTGGCAGGAGTTCCTGTTCGCCCTCTCCTTCACCTCGACCAAGGACATGCGGACGCTGCCAGTCGGCATGAACGACTTCATCGGCCAGTACGGCATCCGCTACGGTGAGCTGATGGCAAGCTCGGTGCTGATCTCGATCCCGGTGGTGGCGGTGTTCTTCCTGCTGCAGCGGCAGTTCGTGGCGGGACTGACGGCCGGGGCAGTGAAGGGGTGATGGCGATGATGTCTCCCTGTCGCACCGTGGCCCTGACCCCCTCCCATCCTCCCCCTTTCAGGGGGAGGGGGCACCACGGCACCGCAAGAGTTTCTGCGACATCGACGGCGCTGACCGAACCGCTCCGCCTACTTCCCCTCCCCCTGAAAGGGGGAGGCCGGGAGGGGGTCAGAACTGACGCACGGCTCGGATCACGGCAATGGACCCCAGGCGTGCGCCGGGATGACGGGAGGAGTGGACAATGACGGATGCCGTCCTTCTCCGCGAGACGATCGAGCCGGGCATCATCCGCCTCACCTTCAACCGTCCCGACAAGCTCAACGCCCTGTCGACGCCGATGATCCGGGCGCTCGAGGCCGAGATCGACGCCATCGCGGCCGATGCCGGCGTTCGCACCGTGATCCTGACCGGGGCGGGCGAGCGCGCCTTCGTCGCCGGCGCCGACATCGCCGAGTACCAGGGCAACCGGACGCGCGCATTCGCCGCCTACCAGTTCGAGAGCCGGCGGGTGTTCGACAAGCTCGAGGCGCTGCGCAAGCCCACCATCGCCGCGATCCGGGGCTATGCCCTTGGCGGCGGCTTCGAGATCGCCCTCTGCTGCGACATCATCGTCTGCGCCGAGAGCGCCCGGCTCGGACTGCCCGAGGGGCTGCTCGGCCTCTCACCCGGCGGCGGCGGCACCCAGCGGCTGACCCGGGCGGTCGGCCGGCATGCGGCCTCCGACATCATGCTCGCGGCGCGGCGCATCACCGGCGAGCGCGCCTACGCGCTCGGCATCGCCGCGGCCGTGGTCGCGGACGCCGAACTGATGACGACCGCGATCGAACGGGCGCGGGCGGTGCTGAAAGTGGCGCCGCTTGCCGCCGCCGAAATGAAGCGCCTGATCCGCCAGGGACCCGACAGTGCCCTCCCGGTGGCGCAGGCCTTCGAGCAGGAGGTGCTGCTCCGGCTCTATGGAACCAGAGACGGGCAGGAGGGCATCGACGCCTTTCTGGCCAAGCGCGACCCCGAGTTCAGAGGCGAATGAGATGACGGCGCAGGATTTCGACGGACGGACGGCAATCGTCACCGGGGCGGCAATGGGAATCGGGGCGGCCTGCGCGCGGGCCTTTGCGGCCCGCGGCGCGCGGGTGGTGCTGGCCGACTTCGACGCCGATGCCGGCGAGGCCACAACGAGCGCCCTGGTCGATGCCGGCCATACCGCGATCTTCGTGCGCACCGACGTGACCTCGATGGCCGACATGGAAGCCATGGCGGCCGCGGCGGTGGCGCGGTTCGGCGGCATCGACGTGCTGGTCAACAACGCCGCCCAGGCGATCGGCGGCGTGGTCGACGAGATCGAGGAGGCTGACTGGAACCGGGTCATCACCACCAACCTCACCAGCGTCTGGCGGGGGATGAAGGTGTGCGTGCCGGAGATGCGAAAGAAGAAGAAGGGCGCGGTGGTCAACATGTCGTCGGTGCAGTCGCTGGCCGGCTTCAAGGGCTGGGCGGCCTATGCCGCCGCCAAGGGCGGCATCAACGCGCTGACCCAGCAGGCGGCGGTCGACCTCGCGCCGGCCGGCATCCGGGTCAACGCGGTGGCGCCGGGGACGATCATGACCCCGCTCAACGAGAAGGTGTTCCGCGAGCACCCCAACCCGGAGGAACTGATCGCCACCTGGAACCGGGCCCACCCGCTCGGCCGGTTCGGCGAGGCGGACGAAGTGGCGGAACTGGTCGCCTTCCTCGCCTCCGACCGCGCCTCGTTCATCACGGGCGAACTGGTGCGGGTGGACGGCGGCCTCGTCATCCGCGGGGAGTGAGGTCTCCATCGGCCCGCTTCCGGTGACGGGAGGTTGCGCCCGAGCCGCCCAGGCGGCAAGGCTGTGCCGGATGCTGGGCATGGGACCGCGGCAAGAAGACTAGAGGGAGTGAAATGAGCGAGAAGTTCCACACCATCACCGCGCCCGGCGTGAGCCTGACGCTGGACCTCGATGTCGGCCACATCCGGAGGTTCGAGATCGAGGCCGGCGGACGCACGCTGACGCCGCTTCACACCGCACCGTGGGTGGAGGACAGGAGCATCACCGAGGACCCGGCGATGGAGCCCTGCCTCAAGTACCTCTCCGGCGACTTCTTCTGCGCCCCGTTCGCCAGCAGCGACATCGAGGAGGGGTCGCCCAACCCGCACGGCTGGCCGGCCAATTCCCGCTGGGAGGTGCTGGACGAGGAGACCCGCGGCGACCGCACCACCGCCCGCTACGTGCTGACCAAACCGGTGATGGGAGCGCGGGTCACCAAGGAGATCTCGCTCCGCGGCGGCCATCCCTTCGCCTACCAGCGCCACACCTTCGACGGCGGACAAGGCGAAGTCTCGGCGGCGAGCCACGGCATGACCCGCTTCAGCAGCAAGGGCCGGCTGTCGTTCTCGCCGAAGGCATACGCCGACATCCCCACGCTCGCCCAGGAGCCCGACCCGAGCCGCGGCCGCTCGCTGTTCAAGTGCCCGGCCCGCTTCACCGACCTCACCAAGCTGCCGCTCGCCGACGGCTCGCTCGTCGACCTTCACGACTATCCGGTCGCCGAGGGACACGAGGATTTCCTGATGCTGGTCGAGGCCAAGGAGTCGCCGCTCGGCTGGGCCGCCGCCCTCCGCCCGCCGGAGAAGGACATCATGCTGTCGCTCAAGAACCCGGCGGACTATCCGGTGACGTTCCTGTGGTTCTCCAACAAGGGCCGCTACTATGCGCCGTGGAGCAGCCGGCACAGCGGCGTGCTCGGCATCGAGGAGGGCCGGGCCTATTCGGCCTACGGCCACAAGGCCTCGATCGAGGAGAACGAGCTCTCCCGCGCCGGCATCCCGACCAGCGTGATGCTGGGCGGCTCGGTCTCGCTCAGCCACGCGGTCGGCGGCCTGCCGCTGCCCGAGGGCTGGCGCGAGGTGGCGGCGATCGTCGCCGGCGACGGCGTGCTCCGGGTCACCGGCGACAGCGGGGAGACGCTCGAGGTTCCCTACGATCCGGGCTTCATCGGGACGAGGTGAGCCATGACCTACCGCTTCCAGACCGCAGACAAGACCGTCCTGCCGGAGAGCCGGGCGAGCGTGTTCTTCGACGGCCTCTTCAGCGAGCCCCGGCTCCAGCACGCCGAGGGCGTCGCGATCGGGCCGGACGGCCATGTCTGGTGCGGCAGCGAGAACGGCGAGGTGCTTCGCATCGCGCCGGACGCCTCCAGCATCGAGGTGATGGGCGAGGGCGCCGGTTTCACCCTCGGCCTCGCCTTCGACGGCGATCGCGCGCTCTATTTCTGCGACCTCAAGGACGCGGCGGTCTACCGCCTCGACCTCGACCGGCGCTGGGTGGAGCGCTTCACCGGCGCCGGCATCAAGATCCCCAACTACCCGGTGGTCGACGCCGCCCGGGGCCGGCTGCTGGTCTCCGACAGCCACCACTTCGCCGAGCCCGGGCCCGGAGTGTGGGCCTATGACCTCGCCACCGGCGAGGGCGGCCTCTGGTACGACCGGCCGCTCCGCTTCGCCAACGGCATGGCGCTCGCGCCCGACGGGCAGTCGCTCTATGTCTGCGAGACCTTCGCGCAGAAGGTGAGCCGCATCCCGATCCTTGCCGACGGTTCGGCCGGCGCCGCCGAGCCCTTCGCCACCGACCTCCCCGGACTGCCCGACGGCCTCGCCTTCGACGACAGCGGATACCTCTTCGTCGGCTGCTACGAGCCCTCGCGCGTGCTCCGCATCGCCCCCGACGGCAAGACCACCGAGGTCTATATCGAGGAGCCGACGGCGCATCTCTTCGCCCACCCGACCAACCTCGCCTTCGACGGGCCGGCGCTCTACACCGCCAATCTCGGCCGTTGGCACATCACCCGGATCGACAGCGACACCACCGGCACGCCGCTGTGGAAGCGGGTGGCGGAGGCGACCCCGGCCTGAGCGGGCGATGCCCGGCCCGGCCCCATTTCCAACCCGAGCAATGCCATGACCGAGAAAGCCCTCTCCGACGTCACCATCCTCGATTTCAGCCACCTCCTGCAGGGGCCGTTCGCCACACAGCTCCTCGCCGACATGGGCGCGAACGTCATCAAGATCGAGCGGCCGGGCCAGGGCGACCTGTTCCGCACCATGACCTTCCTCAACCGCTGGGTCGGCGGCACGGAGAGCCCGAACTTCCTCGCCTGGAACCGCAACAAGCGCTCGCTCGCGATCGACCTCAAGGCGCCGGAGGCGAAGGACATCCTCTACCGGATCGGGGCGAAGGCCGACGTCGTCGTCCAGAACTTCCGGCCCGGCGTCCTCGCCCGGATGGGCTACGGCTACGAGGACTTCAAGGCGATCAACCCGCGGATCATCTACTGCTCGGGCTCGGGCTACGGTGAGAGCGGGCCGTACCTCACCCGGCCAGGACAGGACATGCTGATCCAGGGCCTCACCGGCATCGCCGCCGCGACCGGCCGCGGCGACGGCCCGCCGGTGCCGGTCGGTTCCGGTTTCTCCGACCAGGTCGGGGCGATGAACATGGTCTACGGCATCCTCTCGGCGCTCTATTGGCGCGAGCGGTCGGGCAAGGGCCAGGAGATCAAGGTCGACCTGCTCACCGGCATGCTCGCCCACCAGGGCCAGGAGATGCTGATGGCGATGAATTTCGGGGTCGATTTCAAGCGCCCCAATTCCGGCATCGGCCATCCCGGCATGGAGGCCCCCTTCGGCGTCTATCCGACCTCGGACGGCTGGGTGACGATCGCCATGAGCCCCTACACCAAGCTCGTCGGCGTGCTCGGCGACGAGTCGCTGCTCGCCTACAACGACAAGACCCAGCTGTTCGAGAAGCGCGACGAGATCTGGGAGAAGATCGCGGCGCTGACGAAGACGTGGACGACGGCGGACCTCATGGAGGCGATGCTCGCCGTCGACATCTGGTGCGGCGAGGTGAAGACTCACCTCGAGGCGGAGGCCGACCCGCAGGTCGCGCACATGAAGGCGATCACCACCTACGAGCACCCGCGGGCGGGGACGGTGAAGGTGGTGGCGCCGGCGGTGAAGATGAGCGAGACGCCGGCGACGATCGACCGGCCGGCGCCGCTGGTCGGCGAGCACACCGCGGAGATTCTCGCCGAGTTCGGCTATGGTCCGGAGGAGATCCGCGCCCTCCTCGACAAGGGCAGCGTCGCCGGGGCCGGGTAGGGTCCGTCTCGGCAGGAGCGAGCCCGTCCCATCTTTCGCGACGCCAGCCCTCCCCTTGAGGGAGGGCCGATAAATCGCCGCAGCGAAGCGGAGGCGATTTTCGGGGAGGGGTAGAGCGTGCCGGACTGTGGGCAACCCCTCCCCAAGACCGCTTCGCGCTCTTGGCCCTCCCACACGGGGAGGGCTGGGCGTTCCGTTCCGAGCCGGTGGCGCGGCGGAGGCGATGAGCCCCTTGAAACCGCGGTGGTGGCTGTCGCCCGCGGCTGCCGGGCGGGTTAGGCTCCCTCCGGATCGGGCCGGCCGCGCGCCCGATGGATCGGGGTGGACGCCATGAACCGCAATACCGTGAAAGCCGCCGTGATGACCGCGCCGGGGAAGATCGGGACGCAGACCTTCCCCTATCCCGAGGTCGGCGACGGAGCGATGGTCATCGCGCTCGAAGCCTGCGGCATCTGCGGCACCGACAAGCACACCTGGCGCGGCGAGACCACCCAATACGGCGGCACGCCGGCGGAGACGACGACGCCGTTCCCGATCATCCCCGGCCACGAGATCGTCGGCACCGTCGCCGAAATCGGCAAGGCGGCGCGGAGCGGACTCGAATACACCGGCAAGCCGCTCGGCGTCGGCGACCGGGTGGTGATGTGCCCCGACATCCTCTGCGGCCGCTGCTGGTACTGCCGCAACGCCTTCGGTTTTCCGCTCTGCGAGAAGATCCGCGGCTACGGCAACCATTTCACCGCCACCGAGACGCCGCACCTCCTGGGCGGCTGGGCCGAGCACATCTACGTCCGCCCCGACGCCTTCGTCTTCAAGGTGCCGGACAGCCTCTCGCCCGAGATCGCGGTGATGACCGAGCTGATGGCGGTGACCTACAATCTCGACAAGGCCAAGGAGTTCTACTCCATGGACGGCGAGGGCTTCGGCTCGGGCGCGACGGTCGCGATCCAGGGCGTCGGGCCGATGGGCATGCTCCACGTCCTCAAGGCACGGCTGATGGGCGCCGGCGACATCATCGCGCTCGACCGCTCCGACTACCGGCTCGCCTTCGCCCGCACCTTCGGCGCCGACCACACCATCAACGTCAACGGGCTGAGCTCGCGCGAGATCGCCGACGCCGTCCGCGACCTCACCGAAGGGCGCGGCGCCGACGTCGCGGTCGAGTGCACCGGCTTCGCCGAGGCCATCCCCACCGGCCTCGATATGATCCGCCGCGGCGGCACCTACATCGTCGCCGGCGTCTTCGCCGAGGTCGGCGACATCACGATCAACCCGCACCATCTCGCCGCCAAGCAGGCCCGCGTCATCGGCATGTGCAACCACCCGCCGACCGCCTACCCGGCGAGCCTCAAGCTGCTCGACAAGGCCCAGCACGCCTTTCCGCTCCGCGACTTCGTCACCCACGTCTTCGCCGTCACCGACGCCAGGGCGGCGATGGACCGGGTGATGGACATCGAGGGCTGCATGAAGGTCGTGATCGCGCCGGAGGGCGGCCGGATCGTCGCGCGGGGCTGAGGCACTGCGCGACACGCTCTATTCCCTCACTCAGTCGCGGTGAGAAAGCTGCGGCCGGCGCTTGGTGACGACACCGGTTCCACTCCTGCCGGAAATACCAAGGAGGCGAAGACGCGATGTCCCTGACAGCACGAGGGCAATGTGTTGTCGCTAAGCAGGCGAGATTGGCTCAATCGAGACGACAGCATACTTGTCTTTGGTGTTCGGCAATATGATGTCGGCACTGGCCGTCATCACCAGAGATTCTTCCCTTTTGATGTCCTGCTGTCCGCCCCATCGGACAGTGTCCGGGCCATAGTTCGTCAACAGGAACGCAGAGCCGTTAGCCGCAAAGTAGATCGAACGTCGAGTTTGATCGAGGATGAGAATCCTAGTCACTAGCGCCCCCTTTGATCGTCGTTTTGCAATTTACTACCATTTGTTGCGCAACCATACGCGGGGCCTATACAAACTGCAACTGAACTTGAGACTCTCGACTCATGGCGCCTTGATGCGATGAATAGGGCCGGACTCGGGCGCATCGAAGAGATCCCGGCTAACTTCACCAACCCCAAAGGCCTTGAAAAGCCGTGGCCAAATCGCGACATACCGGACCTTGGGCATGGAGTGGCGGACCCAAGGGACGGCTGGACATGACGGCGCGGAAACCTGACATCTTCATGTGGGCGCAGATGCGCTCGATGCTCAACGAGGCGGACGAGATGCGCGGCCGCTTCTTCGAGCTGCGGAAGGGCAAGGCGACGCCGACCTGGGAGCCGCCCGCCGACGTGATCGAGACGGCGACCGAGCTTCTGGTGCTGGTGGCGCTGCCCGGCGTCGACCCCAACACGGCGGAGGCCGCGATCCAGAACGGCGAGCTGATCGTCGGCGGGACGCGGCGGCTGCCCGAGTCGCTCCGCACCGCCCGCATCCACCGCATGGAGCTGCCCTACGGGCGCTTCGAGCGGCGTATCGCCCTCCCCCCGGGCCGCTACGACGCGGTCAAGCGCGAGGCAGCCGACGGCTGCCTCCTGATCCGGCTGCACAAGACCGAAAGAACCTGACGTGGCAGAGACCGAGACCCTCAGCGCGAAAGAACCCGAGACCGGCACCGGCGGCGAGCGGCCGATTCCGGACGACGCCATCGCCATCATCCCGGTTCGCCAGCTGGTGATGTTTCCCGGCATGGTGGTGCCGGTGACGCTCGGCCGCCCGCGCTCGGTCGCCGCCGCGCAGGACGCCGTGCGGAGCGAGCGGCAGATCGGCATCCTCGCCCAGCGCGACGGCAGCGTGGACGAACCCGGCGAGATCGACCTCTACCGCATCGGCACCATCGCCAACATCGTCCGCTACCTCACCGGCAAGGACGGCACGCACCACGTCGTTTCGCAGGGCGAGCAGCGCTTCCGGGTGGTCGAGTTCCTCGACGGCTGGCCGTTCCTCGTCGCCCGCATCGAGCGGATCGCCCAGCCTGAGGGCGAAGCGGAGACGCCGGAGATCCAGGCGCGCTTCATCAACCTCAAGCGCCAGGCGCTGGAGGCGCTCGAACTGCTGCCCCAGGTGCCGCAGGAGATGGTGCAGCAGATCGGCGCCATCACCGATGCGGGCGCCCTCGCCGACATCGTCGCCGCCTATCTCGACCTCACGCCCGAGCAGAAGCAGGAGGTACTGGAGACCATCGACCTCGCCGCCCGCATCGACCGCGTGTCGCGCTTCCTCGCCGAGCGGATCGAGGTGCTGCGGCTGTCGCAGGAGATCGGCCAGCAGACCCGCGCCTCGCTCGACAAGCGCCAGCGCGAGGTGCTGCTGCGCGAGCAGATGGCGGCGATCCAGAAGGAGCTCGGCGAGTCCGACGGCAAGGCGAGCGAGATCGAGGAGCTGACCGCCGCGATCGACAAGGCGGGGATGCCGAAGGAGGTCGAGGAGCAGGCGCGGCGCGAGCTGCGGCGGCTCGAGCGCATGCCCGAGGCGGCCGCCGAGTACGGCATGATCCGCACCTATCTCGACTGGCTGATCGAGCTGCCCTGGCAGCTCCCGCCCGAGGCGCCGATCGACCTCAAGGAGGCGCGGCGCATCCTCGACGAGGACCACTACGGCCTCGACAAGATCAAGCGCCGGATCATCGAGTATCTCGCCGTCCGCAAGCTCGCGCCCGAAGGCAAGGCCCCCATCCTCTGCTTCGTCGGCCCGCCCGGCGTCGGCAA
>JAGRKZ010000220.1 GCA_020442065.1 Bauldia sp. | reverse complement strand
CTACAACATCGACAGCCTGACCGTCTCGGAGACCGAGCACGCCAAGCACCAGTCGCGGATCACCATCGTCACCACCGGCACGCCGATGGTGCTGAGCCAGATCCGGAACCAGCTCGACCGCATGGTCCCGGTGCACGCCGTCATCGACCTCACTGCCGCGGGCAACCCGCTCGAGCGCGAGCTCGCGCTGGTCAAGGTGACGGGACGCGGCAACGACCGGGTCGAGGCGCTCCGTATCGCCGACGCCTTCCGCGCCGAGGTCGTCGGGGCCTCGACGGAACACTTCATTTTCCAGCTCACCGGCCGGCCCGACAAGATCGAGCAGTTCGTCTCGATTATGGCCCCGCTCGGCCTCGCCGAGGTCTGCCGCACCGGCATCGCCGCGCTCAGTCGGGGTCCGGTGGGGATGGACGACTGAGGTCCGGGGCTTGACGCCGAGCGACAGCGCTCGGCGACCTTATCGGGAGACCGGCGAAAGGTCGAAAGGCAGCGCGAGGCCGAAGGAGAGCCGACGGCCTCGCGCCGGGCCGAGGGCGTATTCGGCCGTTGGACCTAGTCGAGCCGCGGCGTCGACGAAGCGAACGCCTCGACCTGAGCGAGGTCGACGACGCCGGCATCCGAACCGAGCGCCGTGGCGACCAGAGCAGAGGTCGCGGTGCCCAGCTCGCAAGCCGCCCGGAGGTCGCGTCCATAGGCGAGGCCGGCGACGAAACCGCCGCAATAGCTGTCGCCGCAACCCGTCGTGTCCGACACCTCGATCCGGAACCCCGGAACCCGAAACTGCTCGTCGCCAGTGTGGACGTACGAGCCCTTTGCGCCCCACTTGAAGACACAGGCGCCGGCACCCATCGCGAGGAACGTCTCGGCGATCGCGGCCGGCTCCGTCTTGCCGGACAGAAAGGCCGCTTCCTCCATCGACGGCATGAAGTAGTCGACGTTGGGGAGGAGATCCGTCAGCAGGCCCATCGTGTTGTTGTCCGGTGCGATCAGGTCGAAGGATGTCGTCAGGCCCTTCGCCTTGGCGTGGGCCAGCAGGGCAGCGCTCGGCCCCGCATCCATGGCATTCAGAAGGCCCGTCCCGCCGTGATGCAGGAAGCGCGCGTCGCACACCGCGTCGAATTGATCGGGCGTCACAAGGAGGTCGTCGGACGCGCCGCGGCTGTGCAGGGCGGGACGATCGCCGTTCGGCCGGATCGTGAGGATGGTGGCAGAGGTGCGCATGGTGTCGCTTCGCTGCATCATCGAGCAGTCGATGCCCATCCGCCGGTATTCGTCGATGATGAAGTCGCCCATCGAGTCCTTGCCGACACAGGCGACCGTCGCGGTCGAAATGCCGAGCTTGGCGGCGTTCATCACGGCACCCGCTGCCGTTCCCGCCGGGTTCATGCGGATTTCCTCGATGAAGGCGACATTGCCGCCTTCGGGGATCGCCTCTACCGGCCGGCCGGCAATATCGAGGATGGTGAGGCCTACGAAGGTCGCGTCGAATTTGGGCATCGGCTCTTCTTCTTGCTCTGAACCAAGTTCCATGGAGCCGCCTCGCCCGGTCCGAGCCGCACAGCCCCTATCAGGCCCCAAGCCTAAGGCATCAGGCTGCCCCGATGGAGTCTCGTCGAAGGCGGTGATCGATCATCTTGAGCGCGTCGATGCCCACGCCTCTCCTGAGTATCAGTACGATCTCGATGAGCGTACCCGCGCCGTCGTCCGCCGGAGGCGGACAGCGAGCACCCGGCCAAGAGCGAGGAGGAACTCGTTCGCCAGCCGTGGGTAGGCTGCGGCAAAGGAGTCAAACTGATCCGGCGTCAGTGTGGCGAGCTGGCAGGCTTCCACCGCCCACGCTCCGGCCGAGCGCGGCTCTCCGTCGAAGAACGATTGTTCGCCCACCACGGCCCCGGGTCCGAGGCTGGCAAGGCGGCCGAGACTCAGGCCGTCGCCGGGATGGGCCATCACCTCGAGGCGCCCCGACAGGATGAGATAGAGCGTCCGCTCGTGCTCGCCGCGCCGGATGAGGGCCTCTCCTGCCGCGACGGTGCAGCGACCGGCGAAGCCGAGCAGCGCCCGCCAGTCCGTCTCCCCCCAGGACGCCAGCACCAACCGGTCCGGCTCGCCGCTGACGACGCGAAGCGCCGCGATCGCCGGCGCGAGGTCGATGGTGTCGCTCTCTCCGTCCATCCTTCCGGCCCCGTGGGCAAACTGCCCGGTTCCGGCAAGCGTACCCCAATCGGCCCGGCGCCCCTATAGTCGGTGCGGCACTGGGCGGGGACTGCCGAAGCGAGGGCGCCGATGGACAATTTCGTGCTGGTGGGCGCCTGCTTCCTGCTCGGCATGGTGCTGCGCCGGTCGGGGCGCCTGCCCGACAACGCCGCCGCCGCGTTCAACGGCTTCGTCGTCCATATCTCGCTCCCAGCCCTCACCCTCACCTACGTCCACGGCCTCAAGCTCGACACGAGCCTCATCATGCCGGCGCTGTCGGCCTGGGTGCTGTTCGGGCTGGGCGCTGCCTTCTTTTGGGGTGCCGGCCGACTGCTCGCGTTCCCGCCGGCAACCACCGGCGGCCTGATGTTGATCGGCGGACTCGCCAACACGTCGTTCATCGGCCTGCCAATGATCCAGACCTTCTATGGCGCCGAGTATCTCGGCCTGGGCATCCTGATCGACCAGGTCGGCTCCTACTTCGTGCTGTCGACCCTCGGCATCTTCGTCGCCTCGCTCTATTCGACCGGCCAGTCAGTCGACGTCCGCGCCATCGCCCGCAAGGTCGCGCTGTTCACCCCGTTCCAGGCCTTCGTGCTGGCGCTGATCCTCATCCCCGTCACCTACCCCGCCTGGCTCGACGGCCTGCTGAGGAGCCTCGGCGGCACGCTCGTACCGATCGCGCTGGTCTCGGTCGGCTACCAGCTCCACCTCAGCGCCGTCCGCGGCAAGGCGCTGCCGCTCGCCGTCGGCCTCGTCTTCAAGCTCGTCGTCGGCCCGGCGCTGATCCTCGCCCTCTTTGCAGGCCTCCTCGGCAGCGAGGGCCGACTCCTTCAGATCACGGTGTTCGAAGCGGCGATGCCGCCGATGATCGGCGCGAGCATCGTCGCCATGGACCACGAGCTCGACCCGCCGCTGGTGACGCTGATGGTCGGCATCGGCATTCCCCTCGCGTTCCTCACCCTGCCGGCCTGGTACCATCTCCTCGGCGGGTTCTGACGCCGCACCACATCCGGATTGACAGGCGGCCGCGTCGGCGTAGGAAACAGCCTGCCGTCAGCAAACGTCCATGCCCGGTGGTCGCCATGCCCTGCCAGCTCTCCGTCAACGTCAACGCCATCGCCATGCTCCGCAACCGGCGCGACCTGCCGTGGCCGAGCGTCCCCGGCATCGGCCGCATTGCGCTCGATGCCGGGGCCCATGGCCTCACCGTCCACCCCCGGCCGGACGAGCGCCACATCCGCCGCAGCGACGTGCCGGTCCTGGCGGCGCTCGTCGCCGACGAGTTCCCCGGCCGTGAGTTCAACATCGAAGGCAACCCCGATGCCCGTTTCGTCGAATTGGTCGAGACCGTCCGCCCCCACCAGGTGACGCTGGTCCCCGACGACATCCGCCAGTCGACCTCCGATCACGGCTGGAACATCGCGGCCCACCGCACCTTTCTCGTCGACATCATCGTCCGGCTGAAGGCGAGCGGCATGCGCGTCTCGGTCTTCGTCGACGCCGACCCCGAGGCGGCGCGGCTCGCGGCCGAGGTCGGCGCCGACCGCGTCGAGATCTATACCGGCCCGTATGGCGGGACCTTCGAGCCGGACGCGAAGGCCCGGGAGCTCGAGCGCGTGGTGGCGACCGGCAAGGCCGCTGCCGCCGCCGGGATCGGCCTCAACGCCGGCCACGACCTCACCCTCGAAAACCTGCCGCCGCTGGTCGCCCGCCTGCCCAATCTCGCCGAAGTCTCGATCGGCCACGCGCTGATCGCCGACGCCCTGATCTACGGCATGCCCGAGACTGTCCGCCGCTACCGCGCCGCCTGCGGCAACCCGGTGGACGCGTGACCAAAGCGGTGACCAAGGCTGCGGTGATGCCCCGGGGCGGCAAGCGCCGGGGCAAGACCGCACCGGCGGCGAGAGTCGAATCGCCGGCGACGGCCAAAACCGGACGCCGCCGCGCCCCGCGCCCATTGCCGGACGACCCCGCCGCGGGCCCCGACTTCTTCTGCGTCGGCGCCCAGAAGGGCGGCACCCGCTGGCTCTACGATCAGCTTCAGCTCCACCCCGACTTCTGGATGCCGCCGGTCAAGGAGCTCCACTATTTCGACCGCCGCTCGCCCTCCACGGCATCGACCAATCTGCTTCGCCGCGCCGAGGAGAGCCTCCGCCGCACCAACCGCCGCCAGGCCAAGCTGGCGCTCCGTCCGCTCGACCAGCGCGACATCGACTTTCTCGCCGCCTACACCGGGATGACCTGGTGGCGCACCGACCTCGACGCCTATGCCCGCCTCTTCGCCCTCAAGGACGGCCTGATCTCCGGCGACATCACCCCGGACTATTCGACCCTCTCGGACCGCACCATCGCCCGCATCATGCGACGCTTCCCGGCGGCCAAAGTAGTGTTCATCGCCCGCGATCCGGTCGAGCGGGTCTGGTCGCATCTCACCATGCACATCCGTCGCGGCACGCTCGCCCGCGGCATGGCGGAGGAACGGGTGATGCAGCTCCTCGGCCAGCGCTTCGTCGTCGAGCGGAGCTATCCGACGCGGATCGCGGCGCGCTGGCGCCGGCACGTCCCCGACGACCGCTTCGGCCTCTACCTCTTCGACGATCTGACCGCCAACGCCGAGGGCCTCCGCCGCCGGGTCGTCACTTTCCTCGGCGGCGACCCCGGTCGCGACAGCGGCGCGATTCCGGCTGCCTTCAATCGCAAGCAGGAGCGCGAGAAGGTGGCCCTCACCCCGGCCCTTCGCGACCGCATCGCCCGTCACTTCGCGACCGAGCTCCGGGCTTGCGGCGAGGTCTTCGGCGGCGCAGCGGAGGGCTGGGCCGCCCGCTATGGTCTCTAGTTCAGTGACGGCTCAAATTAGCCATATAAGTATCTGATTTACTGGACTTTTATCCCTCGCAAAAATTTTCTCTTCCGGGACGGTCTTGGACGCTGGCACGGTCGGCTTTCCGTGGCAAACTCTGGCCTCTCTGGAGGTCGGGAATGGCTGCAACGCGGCACCTGGGGCTCGGCGTCATCGAGACACGCTGGTTCAACGAGCACCACCACACGGTGCGGCCGTTGTTCGAGTTCCTGTCCTATGCCCTGAAGAACCGGCCCGACGCCTTCACCTATGAGCGCTTCGTCGGCGCCACCTCGTTCCGCGAGGCGGTCCGGTTCATGACCAGCAGCGGCGACGTCGATTACCTCTACATCGCCGCCCATGGCGACTGGAGCCGGATCGAGGCGCCCGACGGCTCCGCCCTCTCGCGCACGTTCCTGCGCAACACCATTTGCGAGGTCAACCGCCAGCGCCGTCGCCGCCTCAAGGGCGTGATGTTCGGCTCCTGCAAGTTCGGCGATGCGCGCAATCTGATCGAGGTGCTCCGGCCCTCGAAGGTCCGCGGCCAGACCGTCAAGAACCGGCTGATCTGGGCGGCCGGCTACGCCCACGAGATCGACTACACGCGGAGCTCGCTGTTCGACATCTACTTCTATGACCTGCTCTTCCGCGGCGCCAATGGCGGCGACGAGATCGCCCGCCTCCAGTCGACCGTCAACCGCCTCAATCGCGCCCTCCCCGGCCTCGTCGACAGCCTCTCCCTCTCCATCGTTGCCCGGCTTCCGAACGGCCGATATAGGAATATCGTCCAGGACGAGACCTATTCCGATTGAGTCCGGCCCATAACGTCCAAAGGGGGAGAGCCATGACGAGCTTCACGGGTTTCGGACCGAAGGCGCTTCCCTTCTTCGAGGCGCTCAAGTTCCACCAGACTAAGGCGTGGTTCGACGAGAACCGCGGACTCTATGAATCGGACGTGCTCGAACCGATGACGGCGCTGATCGAGGATCTCACCGTCGCCTTTGCCAGGAAGAAGATTCCGCTCAAGGGCGACGGCAAGCGCTCGATCTTCCGCCTGCACCGCGACGTGCGTTTCTCCAAGGACAAGAGCCCCTACAAGACCCATGCCGGTGCCGTGATGACCCGCTCGGGCGACAAGAAGGACCCCGGCCTCCTCTATATCCACATCGATCCGACCGGCTGCTTCGCCGCCGCCGGCTTCTACCGCCCCGAGCCGCCGACGCTTGCCGCGTTCCGGAAGGCGATGCTGGCCAACCCCAGGAAAGCGGAAGCCCTCGCCGCCAAGCTCGAAAAGAGCGACCTCCCGCTCCGGACCTTCGACCAGCTCACCCGCGTCCCCCGCGGTTTCGAGGCGCTAAAGGACGGCCCGCTCGACGGTCTGGTCCGCATGAAGTCGCTGGTCGTCCAGGAGGACCTGCCCGAGCGGCTGGTGAGGAGTCCCAAGCTCGCCGACACGATCATCGACTTTGCCGCCCGCGCCCGCCCGCTCCTCGATTTCGGCTGGCAGGCGGTGGATTGAGGCGTAATCGCCGAATATCGGCAATGCTCCGGCCCCAGCCTCCTCCGACGCCGCATCCCGCATTGCGCGGCGCGCGTTCGCCCGGTAGAAACGCCCCGGATTTCACGGGTTCCGCGGTTCCGGCCGCCACTGCCCTTTGACAACAAGGAAAAAGACAATGCGCGTCTATTACGACCGGGATGCCGACCTGAATCTGATCAAGGCCAAGAAGGTGGCGATCGTCGGCTATGGCAGCCAGGGCCACGCCCATGCCCAGAACCTCAGGGACTCCGGCGTCAAGGACGTGACCATCGCGCTCCGCCCCGGTTCGGCCTCGGCCGCCAAGGCCGAGAAGGCCGGCTTCAAGGTGATGTCGGTCGCCGACGCCGCCAAGTGGGCCGACTTCATGATGATGTGCGCGCCGGACGAGCTCCAGGCCGACATCTTCAAGGACCACATCGCCGACAACATCCGCGACGGCGCCGCGCTCGCCTTTGCCCACGGCCTCAACGTCCACTTCAACCTGATCGAGCCGAGGAGCACCGTCGACGTCGTCATGGTCGCCCCCAAGGGCCCCGGCCATACCGTGCGCGGCGAGTACCAGAAGGGTGGCGGCGTCCCCTGCCTCATCGCCATCCACCAGGACGCCTCGGGCAACGCCCATGACGTCGCCCTCTCCTATGCCTCGGCGATCGGCGGTGGCCGCTCCGGCGTCATCGAGACCACCTTCAAGGAGGAGTGCGAGACCGACCTCTTCGG
>JAGRKZ010000051.1:24451-37732 GCA_020442065.1 Bauldia sp. | reverse complement strand
GAACGGCATGGCGCTGCATGGCGGCCTCATCCCCTATGGCGGCACGTTCCTGGTGTTCAGCGACTACTGTCGGCCGGCGATCCGGCTGGCGGCGCTGATGGGCAACCGCGTGATCTTCGTGATGACCCACGACTCCATCGGTCTTGGCGAGGACGGGCCGACGCACCAGCCGGTCGAGCAGCTCGCTGCGCTGCGCGCCATCCCCAACCTCCTCGTCTTCCGTCCGGCGGATGCGATGGAGACCGTGGAGTGCTGGCAGGCTGCCCTCGAGCGCGACGACGCGCCGAGCGTTCTTGCCCTCACGCGCCAGAACCTGCCGGCGGTGCGCACCGAGTTCGACGAGGACAATCCCTGTCGCCGCGGCGCCTATGTGCTCGCCCCGTCGCGCGGAGAAGCCGACGTGACGCTGTTCGCGACCGGGTCCGAGATCGAGATCGCCCTCGCCGCCAAGAAACAGATCGAGGCCGCAGGAAAGCGGGCGCGCGTGGTATCGGTTCCGTGTTTCGAGCTGTTCGCCGAGCAGGACGAGGACTATCAGGCCGAGATCATCGGCACGGCGCCGGTCAAGGTCGCGATCGAGGCCGCCGTCCGCCAGGGCTGGGACCGCTTCATCGGCGCCGACGGAATCTTCATCGGCATGAGCGGCTTCGGCGCCTCCGGCCCTTACGAGAAACTCTACGAGAAATTCGGAATCACCGCGGATGCGGCGGCAGAGGCGGCCCTCAACCGGCTTGCCGACGGCGCCTGAACAGGAGAAGGACCATGGCACTCAGGGTTGGCATTAACGGTTTCGGCCGCATCGGGCGGAACATCCTTCGCGCCATCGTCGAATCGGGGCGCACCGACCTCGAGGTCGTCGGGGTCAATGATCTCGGCCCGGTGGAGACCAACGCTCACCTGCTTCGGCACGACTCCGTGCACGGCAAGTTCCCGCACGAGGTCAAGGTGAGCGGCGACACGATCGATGCTGGCCGCGGCCCGTTCAAGGTGACGGCGATCAAGAACCCGGCGGAGCTCCCCTGGAAGGAGCTCGGCGTCGACATCGCCATGGAGTGCACCGGCATTTTCACCTCCAAGGAGAAGGCCTCGGCCCATCTCCAGGCGGGCGCCAAGCGCGTGCTGGTCTCGGCCCCGGCAGACGGTGCCGACCTGACCGTCGTCTACGGCGTCAACGACGACAAGCTGACCGACAAGGACATCGTCGTCTCCAACGCGTCCTGCACCACCAATTGCCTGGCGCCGGTGGCCTTCGTGCTCAACAACGCCATCGGCATCGACCATGGCTTCATGACCACGATCCACTCGTACACCGGTGATCAGCCGACCCTCGATACGTTCCACAAGGATCTCTACCGGGCCCGGGCGGCAGCGCTGAACTCGATCCCGACCTCGACCGGCGCCGCCAAGGCGATCGGCCTTGTCATTCCCGAACTCAAGGGCAAGCTCGACGGCAGCTCGATCCGCGTGCCGACGCCGAACGTGTCGCTGGTCGACTTCAAGTTCGTGGCCAAGAAGGCGACCACGGCGGACGAGGTCAACAAGGCGATCGTCGCGGCCGCCTCGGCGGGGCGGCTCGAGGGCGTCCTCGGCTGCACCGATGAGCCGCTGGTCTCCTCCGACTTCAACCATGACCCACGCTCGTCGATCTTCGCCCTCGACCAGACCAAGGTGATCGACGGGAACTTCGTCCGCGTCGTATCCTGGTACGACAACGAGTGGGGTTTCTCGAACCGCATGGGCGACACCGCCGTCGCCATGGGCAAGCTCATCTGACATCTTTAGCGGGACGGCGGGCGATGCGCCCGCCGCCCCTTCGCCGTCCGGCCGGGGCGGCGGCAGCGCCCGGGCCTTCGTACTCCGAAGGGGGGTCCCCGACATGACTGCATTCCGCACGCTCGATCAGGCCGATGTGAAGGGCAAGCGCGTGCTTGTCCGCGTCGACCTCAACGTCCCCATGGCTGACGGCAAGGTCGCCGACGACACCCGCATCCGCGCCGTGGCCCCGACCATCACCGAGATTGCCGACAAGGGCGGCAAGGTGATCCTCCTCGCCCATTTTGGCCGGCCGAAGAGCGGGCCGGAAGCGGCGTTCTCGCTCCGCCAGGTTGTGCCGGGGCTGTCGGCGGTCATCGGGCGGCCGGTCGCCTTCGCCGAGGACTGCATCGGCGAGAAAGCCGAGGCTGCGGTCGCGGCGATGAAGGATGGCGACGTGCTGCTGCTCGAGAACACCCGCTTCCACAAGGCCGAGGAAAAGAACGAGCCCGACTTCGTGGCCGCTCTCGCCAGGCTCGGCGACCTTTATGTCAACGACGCTTTCTCGGCCGCGCATCGGGCACATGCCTCCACCGAAGGCCTCGCGCACAAGCTGCCGGCCTATGCCGGTCGCGCCATGCAGGGCGAGATCGAGGCGCTCGAATCGGCGCTCGCCGACCCGCAGCGGCCGGTGGTCGCGGTCATCGGTGGCGCCAAGGTGTCATCCAAGATCGACGTGCTCGAGAATCTTGCCGGCAAGGTCGACGCGCTGGTGGTGGGCGGCGGCATGGCCAACACCTTCCTCCTCGCAAAAGGCGTTGCGGTCGGTCGCTCGCTCGCGGAGCCGGACCTGGTCGACACGGCAAAGAAGATCATGGCCGCGGCCGAGAAGGCGGGCTCGACCATCGTCCTGCCGGTCGATGTGGCGGTGGCGAAGGAGCTCAAGCCCGGTGCCGAGAGCACGGTCGTGCCGGTCGAGGCGGTCCCGGCCGACCAGATGATCCTCGATATCGGTCCGAAGTCGGTCGAGGTCGTGAACGCCTGGATCGACAAGGCCGCGACGCTGGTGTGGAACGGTCCGCTCGGCGCCTTCGAAGTGCCGCCTTTCGACAGAGCGACGGTGTCGGCCGCGCGGCATGCGGCCTCGCGCAAGGGCAAGGTGCTGTCAGTGGCGGGCGGCGGCGAGACGGTGTCGGCACTTCACCAGGCCGGCGCGGCGGGCGGCTTCAGCTTCATCTCGACCGCCGGCGGCGCCTTCCTCGAGTGGCTCGAGGGCAAGGCGCTTCCCGGGGTCGAGGTGCTGCGGCTCCGCTGAGCCGTTCCGGCGGGCCTGGCGCGGCGCCGTCTTGATCGGCGAAACGGCCAGGCCCAGCCGGGCCGCCGGAATCAGTGAATGCTGACGGGCTCGAGATCGTTCTCGTGGGCGTTCATCACAGCCGCTTCGCGGCTGTCGGAGAGCATGATGGGCGTCCCGTCCGCGGCCAGCAGCGCCCAGAGCTGAAGATCCGGAGCGACCTCCGGCAGGTCGGGGAACAGACCCTTGGCCTCGGCAGCGTTGAGGGAACGGATGTAGGCGATCTTGCCCCCGCCGAGGACGGCGAAATTGTCCGAGGGCATGACCTGCTTCTCGTTGTTTTCCATGGCTTGCATCTACTCCTTACGCGCCGCGCCTAAGAGCCGCGCCGACTGATGGCGATCTTCCGGACCGTCCGTTCGACCTGTGGCTTGGCAAGATCGATCGACAACAGCCCTGCTTCGAGTCGGGCCGAGAGGACCTCGATGCCGTCGGCCAGCACGAAGCTGCGCTGGAACTGGCGCGCGGCGATGCCGCGATGAAGGAAGACCCGCCCGGCCTGATCGTCCTGCTGTCGGCCGCGTATCACCAACTCGTTCTCCTCGACGGTGACATCCAGATTCTCTTCCTCAAAGCCTGCGACAGCGAGCGTGATCCGCAAAACCTCGGCAAATGGTTCCACGCCCACGATCCGCTCAATGTTGTAAGGCGGATAGCCGTCGCCCGTCGCTTTCGACAGCCGGCCGACCGCCTGTTCGATATCCTCGAAACCGAGGAGCAGCGGGTTGGAAAGGGCGGGGAATCTCGTCATCCGTTACCGGTCCTTCGCGGAAGCGACCCTGTCGCCGGACCCTCTGTCAGGCATCCGGCACGGGGGTGATATGGGCCGGGGCGGTTCGCCGTTCAAGCAGGCAGCAGGCGCGCCGCGCCCGACAGGCCAGGGATGACGCCGGGTCGACGGCAAGTCCACGGGACAGGGGCTGATAGAAACCCATCAACATGCGGCTGTGAGGGGCGGCCCCCGGGATTAGTATCAGGGGGGCGGGATGTTCGCACTCTTCCCGCAAGGCGGAAGTTCCGCTGGCGCTCTGTCGGCGCCGAGGGAGGGATCGCAGTCAAGAAGCAAACCGGCGCGCGCCAGAGCCCCTGGCGACGACAGCCAAGATATGCCCCGATGGGAGGGAAAAATGAAGCAGTCCAAGGATAATCGGGTTCTCAACACGGTTCGCGCCATGGCGCTGGCCACGTCCGCCTTGTTTGTCATGGCTTCGGCGGCATCGACCGAGGACCTGGCACCTGTGAAGGTGACCTTCATTCAACACTGCTGCTCCGGTGCCACGTTCTTCCAGCCGATGCAGTTCGGCGCGGAAGAAGCCGCGCGTCTGTTCCAGGTCGATCTGACCTACGTCAACGCCGATGGCGACGCTGCCCGCGCCGCCAACCTCATCGAGACCGCAATCGCCGACAAGCAGGATGCCGTACTGCCGACCATCACGGTTCCCGATGCGCTCGACGACGCCATGCAGAAAGCACGCGACGCCGGCCTGGTCGTCATTGCCCAGAACATCGACGATCCCGAGCACGCCGCAGGCAACGCACGCGAGGTGTTTGTCGGGCAGGACTTCCTCGTCTCCGGCAAGATAATCGGCGAGCGTATGATCAAGGAGCACGGTCTCAAGCAAGGCGATCACTGCCTCCTTCCGGTCGAATTCCCCGAACTCACCTATGCGATCGAACGGGCTCAGGGCGTCCAGTCGGCCCTTGAGCCGGCCGGCATCACCAGCGAGGTGGTCGGCACGGGCACAGTCGATGCCGAGGCCCTCGGCATCATTTCGCAGGCCTTGCTCGCCAATCCGAACATCACTTGCGTGATCGGACTCGGCACCACGCCGACGACCGTGACCCCGGACGCGGCGAAGGAAGTCGGACGCGACAACCTCCCCAATGGTGGCTTCGACACCAACCCCAAGATCATGGAAAACATCATGAACGGGGTAACGACCGCGACCATGGACCAGCAGCCCTTCTGGCAGGGTTTCCTGCCGGTGATGTTTGCCGCCTATGAAGTCCGCTACGGGCTCCATCCGGCCGACTTCAACACGGGCAACAACCTGATCGACAAGGCGAATGGCGACAAGGCGCTGAAGTACGGCGGCACCTATCGCTGATCTGCCGGCGGACAGACTGACCGGTCCCGATCACGCTTTCGCCGGACGCATCCGCGTCCGGCGAGGCAGTGAGGTCGGGCGCTGACGGAACCCCGATGAAGACTGCCACCGAGTCCAGTGCCGACCTGGCCGCCATGCGCCGGCCTGCCGCGGGCAACGCGCTGGTTGCCCGGCTCAGGAACTACCAGGCGACCAACATCGTCGTGGTCTTCCTGGTGCTGATGGCGGCCGCGATCGGCTGGAGCATCCTCTATCCGGAGCAGCTGCGCTTCGCGACGGCGGGCAATCTCGCCATTCTGTCGCAGCAGATCCCGGTCACCGCGATCGTTGCGATCGGCGTCGGCCTGCTCATGATCTCGGGCGAGTTCGACATCTCGATCGCAGGCACATTCACCCTGGTGCCCTTCATCGTCGCGATCGCCTCGGGGGGGCTCGGCTGGCCGCTCGCACTGGCCTTTGCGGCCGGGCTGGTGGTGGCGATCGCGATCGGCCTCGCCAACGGACTGGTAACGACTCGTCTCGGCATCCCTTCCTTCATCGCCACGCTCGGCATGATGTTTGTGCTCCGCGGCGTGGTGCGGTTCGTGTCCATCAATCCAAAGACCAACCAGCCCGACTCGATCGCCTTCTTCCTCGGTGAGCCCGTCGAGACACTCCTAACCGGCGAGATCGTCGGACCGCTTTATGCTCAGATGGTGTGGCTCGCGGTCGTAGCCCTGGCCGGCTATCTGCTCCTCAACCGCCACCGGTTCGGAAACCACCTCCTGGCGGCCGGCGGCAACCGCAACGCCGCGCTTGCGGTGGGTGTGCCGGTGAGCAGGGTCAAGATCACCGCGTTCGTCATCTGCGCGGTCGCCGCCGGATTCGCCGGCATCCTGCAGGCGGCGCGGATCAATCAGATCGAACCCTCCTTCGCCACCATCAGCGGGCTCGAACTGAAGGCGATCGCCGCGGTTGTCGTGGGAGGCGTCAGCCTCCGCGGCGGGCGCGGAGCAATCCTCGGCATGGTGCTCGGCGCCGCCCTACTCGACATTGTCGATAATCTGCTCGTGCTGATCAGCGCGCCCGAGACGGTCTTCAAGGGCTTCCTGGGGGCGATCATCATCGTCGCGGTCGTGCTCAATACTCTGGTCGGAAAGAGGGAGGCGCGGGCGTGAGTTCGACGAGCACCCCATCCGAAAGTCCCGTGACCGCAGGGTCATCCGTCCATGAGCATGCCAAGCGGCGCTACCGCGAGGCGTCTTTGTGGACGCGCGTGCGACTCCACCCGGCGGGGCCGGTGGCGATCATGTTCTTCGGCCTGCTCGCCGCCTGCATCATTGCGGGGCTTGTGATCCCGCAGAACTTCGCCTTCCTCAATCCCGCCAACCTGACGCTGCTGCTCAAGCAGATTCCGAACTACGGCATGGTCGCGCTTGGCGTTGGCCTGCTGATGATCACCGGGGAGTTCGACCTTTCGGTGGGCTCGGTCTTCGTCGTCGCGCCGTTTGCGATGGCGACTGCCTACGCCGCCGACATCCCGCTGCCGATCGCCATCCTCATCGGCTTCGCTATCGCTGCACTGATCGGCCTCGCCAACGGCGTGATCACGCTTCGTTTCGGCATCCCGTCCTTCATCACCACGCTCGGCATGCTGTTCATCGTGCGAACCAGCGCGCCTTTCCTCGTCGGCTACGCCCGATCGCTCAATTTCAAGCCGCCCGCGACCTTCACCGCGATCCTCACCGGCAATCTCGGCCCGATACCGGCGCAGTTCATCTGGTTCCTGGTGATGGCGCTGGTCTGCTACCTGATCCTCAACCGCCATTTCCTCGGCAATCATTTCTTCGCCGCCGGAGGAAATCCCGGCGCGGCGCGCTTTGCCGGAATCAACGTCTTCTGGACCAAGATCGCCGCCTTCGTCCTGTCGTCGGTCTTCGCCGCTGCCGCAGGCCTGTTCAGCATCACGCGCCTCCAGACGGCGATGACCAATCCGCAACTCTTTATCGAGCTGTTCGCGGTGGCGATCTGCGTCATTGGCGGTCTGTCGCTGTTCGGCGGCCGTGGTGCAGTGATCGGCATCGTGCTGGGCGCCGCGCTGCTTCAGCTGGTCCAGGATGTCATCATCCTGGCGCGCCTGCCGGGTTTCTATCTCGACCTCTTCGTCGGGGTCATGATCGTGGTCGGCGTCGTCATCAACCAGATCGTCCGCCGCAAATATTGAAACGGCGAAGCGGAAGGAAAGAGCGTGAGGGAGACCGACATGGTGGCCGAGACCGGGAAGGCCGAAGCAGTGCCGGGCGCGCCGCCACTGTTCGAGGCGCGCAACATTTCGAAGTCCTACGGCCACGTCAACGCGTTGATGAACGTCGACTTCCATGTCGGCCGGAACGAAGTCGTCGGCCTTCTCGGCGACAATGGCGCGGGCAAATCGACGCTGATCAAGATCCTCTCCGGGGTGGTCATTCCCGACGAGGGCAAGTTCTTCCGGAACGGCAAGCCGGCGGACATAAGCTCGCGCCGCCGTTCGGAGGCCGCCGGAATCCAGACGATCTATCAGGACATCGCGCTGGTCGGGTCGATGTCGATCATGCGCAACATCTTCGCCGGCCGCGAGCCGACCAACGCCCTCGGCTTCCTCAAGATGCGCCAGATGCGCGCGACATCGATGGATATCCTCGACTCCTACGTCCGCATTGCCGGAATTACCTCACCGGACCTGCCGGTCGAGGATCTCTCCGGCGGTCAGGCGCAGGCCGTGGCGATCGCGCGGGCCGTTCACTTCAAACGCGACATCCTGCTGCTCGACGAACCGACCAGCGCCCTGTCGGTGCGCGAGACCGAGAAGGTGCTCGGTATCATGCGCGAGCTCGCGGAAAGCGGTGTTTCGTGCGTCTTCGTCACTCACAACATCTACCATGCATTCCGCGTCTGCGACCGGTTTGTGGTCATGGCCCACGGCCAGAGCGTGAAGAGCGTGGCCAAGGCCGACACGTCGCTCAACGAGCTGACCGACCTCATCATGACACACTGAGCGGGGCGACCATGGCCGCGTCGGCGCGATCTCTTGCGCGTCGGCGAAGGCTATGGCACCCGTCCGGACCACGACTACGACACAGGGAGAACAGGGATGGACGTGCGCGCCGCCGTGGCCTTCGAGGCCGGCAAACCCCTTCAGATCGAGACGGTGCAGCTTGAGGGCCCCAAGGCCTTCGAAGTGCTGGTCGAGGTCAAGGCGACCGGCATCTGTCACACTGACGAGTTCACCCTGTCCGGGGCTGATCCCGAGGGCCTCTTCCCGGCCATTCTCGGCCACGAGGGCGCGGGCGTCGTCGTCGAGGTTGGCCCCGGGGTCACCTCGGTCAAGCCGGGCGATCATGTCATCCCGCTCTACACGCCAGAGTGCCGGCAGTGTCCGTCCTGCCTGTCCCGCAAGACCAATCTCTGCACGGCGATCCGCGCCACCCAGGGCAAGGGCCTGATGCCCGACGGCACGTCCCGCTTCTCCTTCCAGGGCAAGCCGATCCACCACTACATGGGCTGCTCGACCTTCGCGAATTTCACGGTGTTGCCGGAAATCGCCGTCGCCAAGGTCCGCGACGACGCCCCGTTCGACAAGATCTGCTACATCGGCTGCGGCGTCACGACTGGCGTCGGGGCCGTGCTCAACACGGCAAAGGTCGAACCGGGCGCCAAGGCGATCGTATTCGGCCTCGGTGGCATCGGCCTCAACGTCATCCAGGGACTCCGCCTCGCGGCGGCCGATATGATCATCGGCGTCGATCTCAACCCCGACCGCAAGGAATGGGGCGAGCGTTTCGGCATGACCCACTTCGTCAACGCCAAGGAGGCGGGCAAGGACCTCGTGCCGCTCCTCGTCGACATGACCAAGAAGGGCGCCGACCAGATTGGCGGCGCCGACTACACCTTCGATTGCACCGGCAACGTCAACGTCATGCGGCAGGCGCTCGAATCCTGCCATCGCGGCTGGGGCGTGTCGGTGATCATCGGCGTGGCGCCGGCGGGGGCCGAGATCTCGACCCGGCCGTTCCAGCTGGTCACCGGCCGGGTCTGGAAAGGCACCGCCTTCGGCGGCGCACGCGGCCGCACCGACGTGCCGAAGATCGTCGACTGGTACATGGACAAGAAGATCGAGATCGACCCGATGATCACCCACATCCTGCCCTTGCCCGAGATCAACAAGGGCTTCGACCTCATGCACAAGGGCGAGTCGATCCGGAGCGTGGTCGTCTACTGACGAGCCGCAGGCGTCACATCATCGTTCACAGGAAGCAGCAATGACGGATACGACCAGCGCAACCTGGGTCGCGGCCTGCGCCGCCGACGACATCGAACCGGAGGACGTGATCCGTTTCGACCACGGCGGAAGGGTTTATGCCATCTACCGGTCGCCGGACGACGCGTATTATGCGACCGACGGCATCTGCACCCATGAGCACGCATTCCTGTCCGACGGACTGGTGCTCGACGAGATCATCGAGTGTCCCAAGCACAACGGCCGTTTCGACTATCGGACGGGCGAGGCCAAGGGTGCGCCGGTCTGCGTCAACCTCAAGACCTACAAGGTCAAGGTCGAGGATGGCCAGATTTTGATCGCGATTCCGTAGCCGACGGACGCGCCTTCGAAACGGGGCGGGCGCTGCGACGCCCGCCCCGTCTTCATGTTCTACGCGGCGACCAGCGCCAGGACCCGGAGCGGGCTGCCAGAGCCCTTCTCGATCTTGAGGGGCGCCGTGATCAGGATGGCACCGGTGGGCGGGACCTGGTCGAGATTGGTCAGGCTCGCGAGACCGAATTTGTTGGCCCCGTGCATCAGGGTGTGCGCCGGGAAGGCCGGCTCGAAGGCGAAGGCCTGGCCGGCATCCGTGCCGACCGCCTCGACGCCCCAGCCATTGACGTCCCGCTCCTCGACCAGGAACTTGACGCAGGCCGCGCTTGGTCCCGGCACATGCGGCCCGTCTTCCTTCATGTTGAGGAAAGCGGCGGGATCGGAGCGCTTCGACCAGTCGGTCCGCATCAGTACCCAGGCGCCGTCAGGGATGCGGCCGTGCTTGGCTTCGAAAGCCTCAATATGGGAGGGCTCGCAGAGGAATTTCTCGTCGGCGGCCGCCTCCTTGGAGCAGTCGATCACCACCGCCGGGGCGACGAAGCGCTGCACCGAAATGGTGTCGGTGGCGCCGTCGGAGAAGTCCTTGCCCGTCACCCAGTGGATCGGCGCATCGAAGTGGGTGCCGGTATGCTCACCGAGCTTGAGGTTATTCCAGTACCAGGCCGGACCGCGCTCGTCGTAGTTGGAGATGACGCTGATCGAGAACGGATCGGTCGGTGCGAAGGGCGGCGGCAGCTGAATCACCGGCGTCGACGGCCGGAGCGTCTGGGTGAGGTCGATCACCTTCACCTTGCCGTCGGCAATGGCCGAGGCGAATTGCATCAGCAGGTCGGCAGACATGACATGGTCCCTCTCTGGCCGGTTGTTCGGCATCCCTCCCGTGCCGAGCCGGCGTGGTCGCCGCGATTGTTTCAAGAGGGCGGGGAAACTTCAAGCTTGAAGGTTTCGCCCGGCGGTCGACCCCGTCCGATCGACTTTGACAGAAGGTCCGGGCCGGTCCATTCTTTTAAGGGTAAAGTATTTTCCAAGGGGTGTGGCCGCGTCGAGCGTCATGCCTCGCCGAGGGGTTGCTGGGGTGGCTATGGAGACGCGCTGGGTCGAGGCGGGCGGAGGACGCGGCTATCTCGCTGTCCCGGAGGGGGGCAGCGGTCCGGGGCTGGTGATCTTTGCCGGAGCCGGCGGGGCGCGGAGCCTGACTTCCCTTGCCGATCTCTATGCGGAGGAAGGCTACGTCACGCTCGCGGTCGATGGGACCTGCGATCCGACGACGGCGACGAAAGCGCTGGCCGGGCGGCCGGAGATCGACGGGCCCATGGCGACGATCGGCTTCGGATCGGGTGCGGCGGCGGCCCTCAAGGCGGTTGCCTCGGCAGAGGCAGTCGGGGCGGCCATCTACTACGGAGAGGGCATCGGCGCCGGCCTGGCGGGCGCCGGAAGTCCCGAGCGGCCTGTGATCGCGCACCTGACGGACGCCGACGCGGTAACCTTCGAACAACTGCGGCCCCGTTTTCCCGCAATCGAAGTTTTTCTCTATCGCGGCGTGGCCCCGGGTTTCGCCGAGGCGGGAGAGGCCTTCGACAAATCGTCGTTCAACCTCGCCTATACGCGGACGCTGGAGCTGCTGCGCCGGCTGCTCGGCCCGCGCTACGATCTCGACAAGATCTGGGACCGCCATACGGAGCTCGAGTTCGCGACCCGTGCGGCGGAGGAGACCATGACGACCATGGTCGCCGAGCCCTACGTCAACCACGTCCCGGTGATGACCGGCGGCACCGGCTATGCCGAGACGCTGCGCTTCTACAAGAATCACTTCATCCCGACCGCGCCACCGGATTCGCGACTGGTACCGATAAGCCGCACCATCGGCGCCGATCGCGTCGTTGACGAGATGCTGTTCTGCTTCACCCACGACAACGAGATCGACTGGATGCTGCCGGGGGTGAAGCCGACGGGCCGCAAGGTCGAGATTCCGCTGGTCGCGATCGTTCGCTTCCGCGGCGACAAGATCTACAGCGAGCACATCTACTGGGACCAGGCTTCGGTGCTGGTTCAGGTCGGCCTGCTCGATGCGAAGCTCTATCCCGTCGCCGGCATCGAGACGGCGCGGAAGGCGTTCGATGAGAGCGAGCCCTCCAACACGCTGATGGCGCGCTGGAAGGAAAGCGAAGGAAAATAGGCCGCCCGCGGGCGGCAGACCGGATCCGGGAGGTCCCGGATCGCGGGCGTACGCAAACCGGAGAGGGAGTGTCCGTGATGCAATTCGCCATGATTAATCGCCGCCGCATGCTGGCGCTGATGGGCGCCTCGGCGAGCCTGCCGCTGATCGGCGGCGGGCTGGTGTCGCGTGCCGTCGCTGCCGACGGGACCGTGACGATCGCCTACAACGTCAACCTGCCGAGCTTCGACCCGACGGTCGGGGCCTCGGCCGTGAACCCGACCATCCAGGCCCTCTACCAGGCGATCTTCGATCCCTATATCGCCCAGGAGCCCAACCTCAAGTTCAAGCCGGGGCTGCTCACCGATTGGGGCTGGAACGACGACAAGTCCAAGGTCTGGATGACGGTTCGCGAGGGCGCGACCTGGCACAACGGCGACCCGGTCACCCCGGAGGATGTCGTGTGGTCGCTGGAGCGGGCCGGCAAGGAGGAGACCGGCAACCCGATCCAGTTCATCTGGTCGACCGTCGGCAACTACCAGATCGATGGCAACAAGATCACCGGCGACGTCCTCCGGTTCGAACCCACCTTCTTCATGTGGATGGGGTTCCTCACCGGCTATGTGCTGCCCAAGAAGTACTACGAGAGCGTCGGCGCGGAGGGCTTCGAAGCCAAGCCCGTCGGCTCCGGCCCCTACATGGTCGACGAGTTCCAGCAGAACGCCTTCCTCCGTCTCAAGGCGAATCCCAACTACTGGGGCGGCAAGCCGGCGTTCGACACCGTCGTCTACAAGTTCATCCCCGATCCGACCAGCCGAGTCGCGGAACTCGAATCCGGTTCGTCTGACGTGACGCTGGAGATTCCGTATGAGGAGTTCGACCGGCTGAAGGAGAACCCCGACTTCGAGGGATACGCGACGCCCATCTCCGACATCGCGATGATCTTCCTCAACGACGTCGGGCCGATGCTCGACAAGAACGTGCGGCTCGCCGCCAACTACGCGATCGACAAAGAGGCGATCGTCGACCGGTTGCTCCGCGGCTACGGCGTCGTCCTCAACACGCTCGAGGCTCCCGAGTACAGCGCCTTCGATCCGGCGATCAAGATCCCCTACGACCCCGAGAAGGCCAAGGAGCTTCTGGCGGCCAGTGGCTTCTCGCCCGACAATCCGGTCAAGTTCACCATCCAGACCACCCGCGGCTTCAAGCCGAAAGACTATGAGATGATCCAGGCGATCGTCGGGATGTGGCGGAAGGTCGGAATCGAGGCGACCATCGAGGTCTACGAGATCGCCAAGCACTA
>JAGRKZ010000051.1:0-24420 GCA_020442065.1 Bauldia sp. | reverse complement strand
GCCGCCTTCTACAACTGGGGCAACTCGATCGGCGACCCGACCACGTCGACCGGGTTCGCGATGTTCGGCCCCTCGCCGCACTCGGTGTGGGACGGCCAGGACCTGATCGACATGATCGGCCCGCTCTGGGGCGAGGCCGACGAGAAGAAGCGCATCGAGGGCTGGAAGGCGGTGGACCGCTACATTGCCGAGGAAGGTCTCGTCATTCCCCTGCTCCAGTATGTCCAGCCGATCATCGCCCGGAAGACCGTCAAGGTGGTTCCGGAAGCGAACGGCATGCTCAAGGCGCAGAACCTGTCGCCGACGTGAGCCTGAGCAACTTATTGGCGTGACCCAACGGACGCTTCCCCTCAAGGGGCAGCGTCCGTGTCGGGTGCGGCCGGGCGACGTCGGCTCCGTTCCGTGACCGGCGCGCAGACACGTCCGCGGGTTGTCGTGGTCACAGTGCCACAGCTCGCCTCCGCCATGTTCTTGCCCTCTCCGAGAGGCATAGTTCGGTCCGGGAGCTTGGGACGCCTTTCCGAATCGTCTTCGGTCGTGGGCCATGGCGGCCGCGCGCGATCGGGCGCATTGCGGAAGTGCGGTGGTTCGAACCGGAGTGCCAGGGACCGGTCGAGCGTTTCGCCTTCGCCCTGCGCCGGGGCAGGGGCGTTAACGTGCTGGTCACCCTCCGCGGATTCTCTCTGCGGAACCTTTGACGCCTTTGGCTATTCGTCACGTAGATAGAAGCACGGCACAGCGAACCGAGTGGTGCGGCAATGGCAGTGATTGAGGGTACGGAAGGCCCGGACACGATCCACGGCACTCCGGGCAATGACGATATCAATCCTCATGATGGCGACGACATCGTCTATGCCGGCGGCGGCAACGACGAAGTGCACGGAATCACGGGCGACGACACAATTTATGGCGATGCCGGCAACGACCTGCTCTACGGGTCCGACGGCGACGACTGGCTGTACGGTGGCGTCGGCAACGACAAGATTCACGGAACCTACGGGACCGATCACATCTGGGGCGGCCTCGGCAACGATCAGCTGTTCGGCGGCAAAGACGGCAACGACGTCATATACGGCGATGCTGGCAACGACCGCTTGTGGGGCGGTGGCCTGAAGAATCACCCGTCGGAGATCCAGTATCAGTATGGCGGGAGCGGCAACGACCATGTCGGCGGAGACCGCGGTACCGACTACGGCTATGGCGAGACTGGCAACGACCTCGTCTGGGGCGGGCGCGACAACGACTTCTCGTATGGCGGGTCCGGCAAGGATTCCGTTCACGGCAATATCGGCAACGACTACGCATATGGCGGGTCGGGCAAGGACGAGATGCTCGGCGGCAAGGGCAATGACTTCGTCTATGCCGAAGGTGGCAACGACTACGCGTCGGGCAACAATGGCGACGACATCGTCTATGGCGGGGGCGGCAACGACACGCTGCGCGGCGGCGGCGGCAACGACGTCCTGCTACCCGGTGGCGGCCGTAACGACATGCAGGGTGGCGGCGGCAAGGATACTCTCAGCTACGCCGATACCAATGACGGCGTCGTCGTGGACCTTGGCGCAAAGGTCTACAAGAAGGGCGCCCGGGGCGACAATGCGCGCAAGGTCGAGAGCCTCATCGGGTCGCAGTCCAAGGACAAGCTGACGCCGGACAACAACGGCTCCGCGTTTGGCGAAGGCGGCAACGACGTGCTGCGATCCGCCAGCGGGGCGGTGCTGCGCGGCGACGAAGGCGCCGACAAGCTGCACGGCGACAAGCATGGCAAGCACAAGGATGTCTTCTGGCTGCAGGCGCTTGACGCTACCGGCGACACGATCTTCAAGTTCGCCGGCAATGACAGGCTGAAGATCAATGGCGGGGATTTCGGTGTCGGCAGCGGCCTTGACGGGAGCGAGTTGGTAAACCGCTCGAGCGGACACGATGCGACGGAGGCGAAGTCGCAGTTGATCTATGATCAGTCGAGCAAGACGCTATGGCTGGACAAGGATGGTACGGGGGGCGGTGCCGCGATCAAGATTGCCACTTTCAAGAGTGGTCCGGGTGCGTTGTCGACCGGCGATTTCGACATCGGCTGATCCCCGCGTGCCCTGCCGCGGGGGCGGCGCCGCTCCCGCGTCACCCGGTCTCCTCGCGCGCTTGCGCGCATCCTCGATCCGAGGCTAGAACCTTCGCCTCGGGGCGCGACCACGATTCCGGCCGAACGGAAGTCCATGACCGACAATTCCGACGGGAAGCCGCTGGCTCCCGCGCCCGGCCGGATGGCCGGAATGATCCGATCGACCGGACGCGCTGTGAGGCGGTTCCGTTGGCCGATCGGCATTGCAGTCGCTGCCGTCGCCATAGCGATCGCAGCGATGGTCGCCATCTCCTACGTTTTTCGCCCCACGCCGCCGCCCGGCATCATCAAGGCGCTGCACCTCCCGAAGAAGAACAACTGCGGAGAGGAACTCGTCCAGGTCAAACGGAAGCCGCATTTCGACTTCTGGGTCTTCCCCCTCGACGGCACCTGGCACCACACCCGCCCCTGCCTCGACAACCTGCTTGCTGCGGCCAAGACCCAGCCGGCCGACGCGCCGATCCACGATTTCATCTACAATCAGGTCCTGTTCATCCTGTCGCAGAAGCCGGTGCGCTTCTACGAGCATGACGACCCGAAGCAGAAATTGCTGGTGAAGGTCGTGGACGAGAAGAGCGGCGCGCTCGACTTCTCGACGTTCGACAGGATCGTCTACGTCAACAAGCGCGACGTTGCCCACAACTCGATGTCGCACGTCGACCTGATGATCTTTCTCTTTGCCGCGGCAGAGAACTACCTCATTGGCGACCACCCGGATCCGGAGCGCGGTCGGCTCTACGAGGCCTTGGGCAATGCGGTGATCAGCGTGGTCACGGACACCATCCCCGAGAAAGGACTGCGTACCCAGACCCAGTGCGAAATCCGCCCGGAGTTCAAGTGCAGCTGGTTCCACGCGGTCACCAACCGCTACCGCCCGACTTCGAACACCGGCGGTACGCTGAACAAGGACCTCCAGGTCATCCGCGATCTCAATCGAGGAACCGTGGTGCTCGATCGCCTACAGGAGAAGGTCCCCACGGACGCGCGGGCCGAGCTGATCGAGCGACTGAGGACCGCGGCTGGCGAGGGCATGAACCAGCTCGTCTACTCGGCCGGGCTCAAGGGCGGCGCTCCCGTCCCCAATCTCTTCGAGTACATTCCGGTTACGCCCGAGGGCAAGCCGATCGCCAACAGCTGGCTTTTCTACGCCATCAACGTCGAGAAGAAGCGCGGCTACTTCCTTCAGCGCGAGTATTGGAAGAACTGCTCGTATCACATCAAGGACATGCTCCATCTGTACGCCATCCTCAAGGAGGCGGGGAGCCTTGCCGATACCAGCGGCTTCACCCTGCCGTCCGACTATCTCGGCGGAAAAAGCCTCCTCGACTATATCGTCGATACCTATACGGCCAAGCTCGACAGCCCCGAGGGCCTCTTCAAGGAGTCGCCGACGCAACCGAACGGCAATTATCTCGGCTGCCTCGAAGGCTACAAGCAGCCGGCGCCCAAGTCCGTGGTGGAATATCTCCGCAACTTCTGAAAATCTGGCCGTGGTGGCCGGTTCCCGGGGGGTTCCCGGGCCGACCACGCCGGTTGGGCCGTAGCCGCCGAAGTCTTGTCTGGGGTGGGGCGGGAATGGGTCGAAGTACAATCATTCGCCGTCTGCTCCTCGTCCCGCCGACGCTGTTCGGCGTTGCCGTGGTGGTGTTCATCCTGCTTCGCGTGGTGCCCGGCAACCCGGTCGCCATGATGATCCCGCCGGGCGCGAGCCAGGCCGATGTCGACCGGCTGATGGCGCGCTACGGCCTCGATCTCTCCATTGCCGATCAGTTCGTCGTGTGGCTGCAACAGGTCGCGCGCGGCGACTTCGGGACCTCGATCAGCCGTCGCCAGGACGTCATGACCCTGATCCTCGCCCGCCTTCCCGCGACGCTGGAACTGGTGTTGCTGGCCGTGGCGATCGCGATCGTGCTCGGCGCGGGTCTCGCGATGCTGGGTGCCTATTTCCGCCGCCGTCTGCCCGAATGGCTGGTCGATGGCTTTGTCGCCCTGTCGCTGGCGATTCCTGATTTCCTGTGGGGGCTCCTCTTCATCCTCCTCTTCGGCGTGATCTGGCCGGTGCTGCCGATCTCGGGCCGGATCGACCCGCGGCTCGGCGCCGAGTTCCATACCGGCTTCTACCTGATCGAGGCCATGGTCACCGGACAGTGGCAACTGGCGGGCGATCTGATCCGTCACGCCATCCTGCCGGCGGTCGCGCTGGCCCTGCCGCTCGCGGCGATCGTCACACGCGTGTTCAAGTCGGCCCTGGGCGAGGCCGAGCTTCAGGACTATGCGCAGATCGCCCGTGCCCGCGGCTATTCGCGCGGCCGGGTGCTGTGGCGAGAAGCCATGCCCAATGCGGCGATCGCCACCGTCACGCTGGCAGGCGTTCAGATCACCTTTCTGATCGGCGGCACCGTCCTCGTCGAGCGCATCTTCTCGTACGAAGGGATCGGCAACATGGCGGTCGATGCGATGATCAACCGCGATCTGCCGCTCATCCAGGGCCTGGTGCTCACCTTCGCGGCCATCTTCATCGCGCTCAATCTCGTCATCGATCTCGCCAACACCTGGCTCGACCCGAGGCTGCAGCATGGTTGAGGCGACGCCGGCCGCCGACGCCCGGCGGCGACTGGCGGTTGATCCACGGGCAATCGCCGGTGGCGTCATCGTGGGCGCGCTGTTCTTCGTCGCGATCGCAGCGCCGCTTCTCGCCCCGCATGATCCGCTGGCCCAGGACCTGCTCTACACGCAGCTTCCGCCGTCGTGGCGGCCAGGTGGCGATCCCGCATACCTCTTCGGCACCGACAGCCTTGGACGCGATATCCTGTCGCGCCTGATCTACGGAGCGCGGATCGCCTCCTTCGTCGCGATCGTCGCGGCTTCGCTCGCCTGCTTCGTGGGGTCGTTGCTCGGGCTGATCGCCGGCTATTTTCGGGGCGCGATCGACATGATCGTCTCCCGGCTCATCGACATCTGGATGTCGTTCCCGCCCGTCCTGCTGTCGATCGTGCTCGCCGCTGCCGTCGGGGCCGGGCTCGGTTCGGTGGTGCTCGCGATCGTCGTCATCGACTGGACCCGCTTTGCGCGGGTGGTGCGGGCGGAGACGCAGCTCCAGCGACAGCTCGACTATGTCGTCGCCGCGCGCGTGATCGGGCTCCGGCGCGGGCGGACGCTGTTCGTCGAGGTGCTTCCCAACGTGCTGCCGCTAATCGTGACGCTGCTGACGGTGGAGATGGGCATCGCGGTCATCGTCGAGGCGATCCTTTCCTTCGTCGGGCTTTCGGTCTCGACCGACACGCCGACCTGGGGCGGGATGATCGCGGAGGGCCGGCAGGTCATCAACCAGGTACCGTGGTTGTTGGCGCTGCCGATCGGGTGCATCGTGCTCACGGTGCTTGGCTTCAACCTGCTTGGCGACGGGCTCCGCGCCACGCTCGATCCGGTGCAGCGGCGATGACGGCCACGCTCACGGTTGAGGATCTCCACGTGGCCCTCGGCCAGCGCCATCCGCAGCCGCTGCTCCGCGGCGTCAGCCTGGCGATCCGCGCCGGCGAGGTGCGGGGGTTGGTCGGCGAATCCGGCGCAGGCAAGTCGATGATCGCACGCTCGATCTTCGGTCTGCTGCCGCGCGGCGCGCGGGTGACCCGAGGTTCGCTGCTGTTCGAAGGCCGGGATCTCGTGGCGATGCCGGAGCGACAGCGCCGCGCCCTGCTTGGCCGTGAGATCGCGCTCATTCCCCAGGATCCGATGACCTCGCTCAACCCGGTGAAGCGGGTCGGCGAGCAGATCGCCGGACTGCTCCGAATCAAGCTCGGACTCGCCCACCGAGTCGCGATGGAGCAGGCTCGGGTACTGCTCGGCGACGTTGCCATCCGCGATCCCGATCGGGTCCTCCGTGCCTATCCGCACGAGCTGTCCGGGGGCATGCGCCAGCGCATCCTGATCGCGATCGCCTTCGCCTGCCGGCCGAGACTGGTGGTGGCGGATGAGCCGACCACGGCCCTTGATGTCACCGTACAGCGCCAAATTCTCCGCCTCATCCATGATCTCCAGCATCGCGACGGCGCGGCGGTGCTGTTCGTGACCCACGACCTCGGCCTGGTGGCAAAACTCTGCCAGACCATGACGGTGCTCAACGCTGGCAGGGTGGTCGAAGCGGGCGACGCCGCGACGCTCCTCTCCGCGCCGGCCCACGCCTACACCCGGGCGCTGCTGTCCGCCACGCCGCGGCTCGATCGGCCGGCGGAGGCCCTCTCGCCGCTGCCGCGCGATCTCGTCGAGCGCCTCGCCCAGGAAGCGCGGATCTACGATCAGGCGAACCGGGCGAATTACCAATGACGCCGCCGCTCTACCGGATACGCGGCCTGCGCGTGGCCTTTCCCGACCGGTCGCGGAAGCCGCTGTTCGGGGCCGCTCCCATGGTGGAGGCACTGAAAGGCGTCGATCTCGACATCGCACGGGGCGCAGCGCTGGGGCTCGTTGGCGAATCCGGATCGGGCAAGACGACCATCGGCCGCGCCATGCTCCGGCTGATCCGGCCGACGGCGGGCGAACTCGTCTACGACGGGGTCGATATCGCCGACTGGGATGAGGATCGGCTCCACCCGCTTCGGGCCCGGCTGCAGATGATCTTCCAGGACCCGCAGTCCTCGCTCAACCCGCGGCTGACCATCGGTACGACGCTGATGAGGCCGCTCGAGGCGCTGCTGCGAGACGGCGATCGCGCCGGGCGCCGCCGTCGCGCTGCGGAGCTTCTCGACATCGTAGGCCTGCCGCGGGGGTTTCTGCGGCGCTACCCGCACGAGCTGTCGGGCGGCCAGCGCCAGCGCGTCGGTATCGCCCGGGCGCTGGCGCTTGACCCAGAGTTCATCGTGGCGGACGAGATCGTCTCCGGCCTCGATGTCTCGACCCAGGCGCAGATCCTCCTGCTCCTCCGCCAGCTCCGCGCCGAGTTCAACCTGACCCTCGTCTTCATCAGCCACGACCTGTCGGTTGTCCGTGTGCTGTGTGATGACGTGGTCGTGCTGTCCGGTGGCGAGATCGTGGAGCGCGGTGCGACCGCGGCGATCTTCTCGGCGCCGCAGCACCCCTATACCCGGGAACTGCTCGCCAGCGTGCCCCTGCCGGAGATCGAGCACGGCTGGATCATGGCCGATTCATCCGGGTCTTCAGACACCTAGCGTCTATGTCCGCTGGAACGCGAGGTAGGTCGGCTTTCGCCCGGCCGCGAGCGCCTTGGCCTCGTAGCGGGTGCCCGGCCAGCCGGCAAAGGGCTCTCGCCAGTCGTCGGCGGTCTCGGCGGTCCAGAAGAAGTCGTCGCGGCGGAGGAGATGGAAGAGGGTCCAGGCGATGTATCCGTCGATATCGCTCGCAACGCGAAATGTCCCGCCCGGGCTCAGCACGCGGGCGATACGGTCGAGGTTCCCGGGGTTGACGAAGCGGCGCTTGAAGTGGCGGCGCTTCGGCCAGGGATCGGGGTAGAGGAGGTCGACGCGGCGGAGGGATTTCGGCGGAAGCCAGTCGAGAAGGTGGACGGCATCGCCATCATAGAGGCGGATGTTGGCAATGGCCTGGTCGCTGATTGCGGCGACCGCCTTGGCCATGCCCTCGACGAATGGCTCGACCCCGATGAAGCCGGCCTGTGGGGCGGCAATCGCCTCGGCAACGAGATGCTCACCCCCGCCGAAGCCGATCTCCAGCCGCACTTCATCGACGGCGCCCGGGAAGAGGCTGGCCAGCGGCTCGGGACAAGGCGCGGCGAGGTCGATCGCGAGCCGCGGGTACGCACTGGCCATGAGGCCGGTCCGCCGGGCCGACAGCGGCTTGCCCTTGCGACGACCGTGGAGGCTGCGCCGTTTCTCCACGGTGGCAAGCGGGGGCAGGGCCGAGGGCCGGGCCGGGTGGACGCGCGGGTTCAGCGCACGGCGTTGTGGAGAGCGTCGACGAGGTCAGTCTTCTCCCAGGAGAAACCGCCGTCCGCCTCGGGTGGGCGGCCAAAGTGGCCGTACGCCGCCGTCCGCGCGTAGATCGGCCGGTTGAGGCCGAGGTGCTGTCGAATGCCGCGCGGAGAGAGGTCCATGCAGTTCTTGAGGGCCTCCTCGAGACGATGCTCTTCGACCTTGCCGGTGCCGTGCAGGTCGACATAGATCGACAGCGGTTGCGACACGCCGATGGCGTAGGAGAGCTGGATCGTGCACCGGTCGGCGAGGTCGGCGGCAACGACGTTCTTGGCCAGGTAACGTGCGGCGTAGGCCGCGGAGCGGTCGACCTTGNNTGGTCGGGTCCTTGCCCGAGAAGGCACCGCCGCCATGGGGCGCGGCGCCGCCATAGGTATCGACGATGATCTTGCGGCCGGTCAGTCCAGCGTCGCCGTCCGGGCCGCCGATGACGAACTTGCCGGTCGGGTTGACGTGCCAGACCGTATCGGCGTCGATCCAGTCCTCCGGAAGGGCGGCGTGAACGATGGGAGAAATGATCTGCTTCACCTCCTCCGAGGTGATCGGACTGCCGTTTCGCATCTCGGCATGCTGGGTCGAGACAACGATCGAGGAGACGCCGACCGGCTTTCCGTAGTGATACTTGACGGTAACCTGGCTCTTGGCATCCGGGCCGAGCTCGGGTGTGTCGCCGGACTTGCGGGCCTCGCTCATCATCTTGAGGATGCGATGGGCATAGAAGATCGGTGCCGGCATCAGCTCGGGGGTCTCGCGGCATGCGTATCCGAACATGATGCCTTGGTCCCCAGCACCCTCGTCCTTGTTGCCGGCGGAATCGACGCCCTGGGCGATATCGGCGGACTGGGGGTGAAGGAGAATGTCGATCCTGGCGTTCTTCCAGTGAAAGCCTTCCTGCTCGTATCCGATGTCCTTGATCGCCTGGCGGGCGAGATCCTCTACGGAATCGATGATCTCCGAGGGACCGCGCACCTCGCCGGCGATCACCACGCGGTTGGTGGTGGCAAGCGTTTCGCAGGCGACGCGCGCCTCAGGCAGCGCGGCGAGATAGGCATCTACGACCGCGTCGGAGATGCGATCACAGACCTTGTCGGGATGGCCCTCGGAGACGGATTCGCTGGTGAACAGGTAGGTGGATCGCGGCAAGGAAGCGCCCCTTTTTCAGTATGGGTGATATGTGGCGAGCGGACCAATCGTGGTTCTGGCAGTGATCCGTTCGGGGGTCAATGCCAGCCGCGGCTTCCTCTTCCGCTGCCGGCTACCGCGCATAGCAAGCCACACCGCAGCAGCTCGCCGCAGTGTGGCGCGCGTGGTGGAGATTGGGCGCGGCGTTAGAGCCCCGCGTCAAACCTCGCTGTCGTCGTCGTCGGTGCCGCCAAGGGCGCGGACCAACTCGATGACCTTGCGGCGGATCTTGGCGTCCTTGATCCGGATGAAGGCCTTGTTGAGCTGGATGCCCTCGGAACTCGAGAGAAAATCGACGACGTAGCTCGCCGAGGGGCGCTCGGCCATGCCAAGGGCACCGGGCTCGGTTGGGACCGCCCCCGGAGCATCTTCGAAGAAGAACGATACCGGCACTGTCAGGACCCTGGCGATGTGCTGGAGACGGCTGGCGCCGATTCGGTTCGTTCCCTTCTCGTATTTCTGGATCTGCTGGAATGTGATACCGAGACTTTCGCCAAGTTTCTCCTGGCTCATTCCCAGCATCATGCGACGCAAGCGAACCCGACTACCGACGTGAATATCTATCGGATTTGGCTGTTTCTTATTGGCCATAGAGGCACTCTCGTTTCGGCCGCGAACGGCTCACCATTGCTTATGGGCAACTGCTTTGTTACCCGGCTTGCAATCCTACCTTTTTGCCATGCCGGAACAACTGACATCCAATCCGAACAGGATTTCGGAGCGTCATGTCCGACATAGCCGGATAATAATCAGCACAGCCTCGTTATTTCTGTCAACTGTGTTGTGTGCGTGATGAGGTCGCAACCAAAACGATGCTGCAGCACAGCATCAGGATTGCAAAGATCCAGTCCCCGAACCGGGCATAGGGAGTCGGTGGGGCGGCCGAGGGAATGACACCGTCAATCGTCCCGCGCCGGTCGAGTCCGAGTTCATGCGTAACCCGCCCATAGGCATCAACGATGGCGGAGACTCCGGAATTTGCCGCCCTGACCAGGGGCAGACCCTCTTCCACCGCGCGAATCCGGCCCTGCAGGAAATGCTGGTAGGGACCGGGCGTGTCGCCGAACCAGGTGTCGTTGGTGAGATTGAGCATCCATCCCGGCCGGATGCCGGGCGCAACCACCTGGCCGGGAAAGACGATCTCGTAACAGATCAAGGGCGCGAACGGGCCCGCGCCGGGCACGGTGAGTGTGAGCCGCGCGTGCCCAGAAGAGAACCCTTCCGGAATCGCAATCAGCTGACGAATTCCGAAGATATCGAATATCCATTGGAACGGCAGGTATTCGCCGAACGGCACAAGATGGACCTTGTCGTATGCAGCGACGATCGTGCCGGTATCGTCGAGCACAAGCACGCTGTTGTAGGCGCGCAGCAGGCCATCCGATGGCTCCTCGGCGCGAACCGCGCCGGTGATCAGCGTCGCCCGCGGTGGAAGCAGATCGGCGATGCGGGACAGCACGTCCGGCCGATCGCCGAGAACGAATGGAAATGCCGACTCGGGCCAGATGAGCAGGACGCCGTCTTCAAGCGGCGCGCCGGTGCCGGCATCGCCGCCGCTCAGCGCGAGATAGCGATCGACGATCGCGTCTTCATTCTCGGCCTGCCACTTCTCGCTCTGATCGAGCGAAGGCTGAACGATTCGAACTGCAGGACCAGCGTCGCCGATCGGGCCGGCGCCGGCGAGCCGGATCGCCCCAAAGCCGACGTGGCAGGCAAAGAGCGCGCCGGCTACCACGAGAAAGGTGGCGCTGCTCCGCCGTGAGCCGCTCCCACCTGGCACAAGACACGCTGGCGCCGCGAAGATGACGAAGGCCGCCAACGTCAGACCCCAGATCCCGACCAGGGCCGCCGACTGCATCATCATCGGCGTCGGCGCGAGCGTGTAGCCGAAGGCGTTCCAGGGAAATCCCGTAAGGACATGGCCGCGCAGCCATTCGGCGGCCGCCATCGCCGTGGCCAAGGCAAGAACTCTCGGCCACCCGGGCCGCCAGAACACCGTCGCGACCCCGGCGCCGAGCGCCCAGAACACGGCGAGGCCGGCGGGGAGGATGAGCACCGCGAGCGGCATCAGCCAGGCAAACTGATCGCCATCGACCAGGAAGGCGGCGCCGATCCACCAGAGTCCGGCGACAAAGTACCCGAAACCAAAACACCACCCGACGGCGGCGCCGCCCAGAATGGCGCGTCGCCTGCTCGCAGCGGCCTGCGCCGTGCCGTCGAGCAGCCAGACCAGCGCGGGCGTGGTCAGCCAAAGGATCGGGAAGGCTGCAAGCGGCGCCAGCGCGAGCGCCGAGACCGCCCCGAGAGCGGCTGCAACGGCCAGCCTCGACCACATGCCGAGGCGGACGAAAAGGCGCGCGAATCGGTCCATCGAGACAGCAACCGGCACCGCGCGACCCAGGTCAAGGGCGGTCTGCCCTTTTTGGGCTCGCGCCTAGGCTGCTTCGCCGTCGGGGCGCTGTTCGACGGGGCGCCGTCGTCGGGACTCGGGACGCGACGCGACGGACTTCGGACGAATCCGAAGCTTCTTGATGCGGCGCGGATCGGCATCGAGGATCTCGAACTCATAGCCGCCCGGCGCATTGACCAGTTCGCCCCGCACTGGGATCCGTCCAAGCAGGCTGAAGACAAGGCCGCCAACGGTCTCGACATCCTCGGCGGCCTCGCCACCGGTGAACTCGGTCCCAACCGCGGCCGAGACGTCATGGAGATCAGCGCGGGCATCGGCGAGAAAGACGCCGTCACCCTCGGGGACGATCATGGGCCCCTCGTCGTCGTCATGCTCGTCCTCGATGTCGCCCACGACCATCTCGATCACGTCCTCGAGCGAAACCAGGCCATCGGTGCCGCCGTACTCGTCGATAACCAGGGCGAGTTGCATCCGCGTCGCCTGCATCGAGGCGAGAAGAGCAGTGACCGGCATCGACGGCGGCACGAAGAGGATGTTGCGGACGAGGTCGGCTTCAGCGAGCGGACGCTCGAGATCGACACGGCGAAGATCGATCTTGGCCTTGCCGCCTTCCGCATCCACTGCCGCGAGACGGGTGATATGGCTCATCAGGTCCTTGATGTGGACGAGACCGACGGGATCGTCGAGGGTCTCGCGATGAACCGGCATGCGCGAGTGGCCGGATGCCTGGAAGGCGAGGAGCAGCTCACCGAGCGAAACGCCGAGGTCGACAGCCTCGATATCGGCCCGCGGCACCATGATGTCTTCGACCCGGACTTCGCGAAGGCTGAGGATGTTGCCCAGCATCGCCCGTTCCTCGGGCGAGAAGCCGGCATTCTCAGCGCCAGTCGCCAGTGCGTCGACAATCTCCTGGCGGATCGAGGGCGCACCGCGAAGACCCACGGCCGCCTTCAATCTGTCGAGCCACCCTTCGGGTGCGGGCCCACTGCCCCGGCTCGGACTGTCCGGCTCCGGAGGCGATTCACTGCTGGTCGGTTCTGGCGTGTTCATCTCTTGTCCGCCGCGTTTCACGCAGCATAAGGGTCGGCAATGCCGAGATCGTTCAGTATAGCGGTTTCAAGGCCCTCCATGACAAGGGCCTCGGCCTCTTCCTCGTGATCATGTCCGAGCAGGTGGAGGAAGCCGTGCACGATCAGATGGGTCAGATGATCGCCGAACGCCAGATCCTGATCGGTCGCCTCCTCCCGTATCGTCTCGGAGGCGAGAACGATATCCCCGAGCGGCGGCCCGAGACGCCCGACCACGGGCGGCGCGGCGGGCAGCGACAGCACATTGGTGGCCTTGTCCTTCCCGCGATAGCGGCGATTGAGGCCGCGCATCTCCGCATCGTCGGTGAACAGGATCGACACTTCCGAGCCGGAATCGAGGTCCGGGCAGGCGCGCTCCAGGGTTGCCGCTACGGCGCGTTCGGCCAATTGCCTCAGCTTCGTACGCGGCGGCCACGCGCCGGCGGCGACGAGGATGTCGACGGCGATTTCCCGGGAGTCGCCGGCCGCCCGCAGAGCGACGATCACGACGCTGCTCCGTCCGGCGTTCGGCCGCGGTCGTAGGCTTCGACGATCCGGCCCACCAACGCGTGCCGAACGACATCGGCGGACGAGAAGCGAATCTGGGCGATGCTCGGAATGCCGACAAGCAGATCGACCGCTTCGACAAGTCCCGAGACCTGGCCCGGCGGCAGGTCAACCTGGGTCGGATCGCCGGTGACGATCATCTTCGAGTTCTCGCCCAACCGGGTGAGAAACATCTTCATCTGCATCGAGGTGGTGTTCTGCGCCTCATCGAGGATGACGATGGCGTCCGACAGGGTGCGGCCGCGCATGAAGGCGAGCGGCGCCACCTCGATCAGACCGGACTGCAAACCGCGCTCGACCTTGTCGGCCGGCATCATGTCGTAGAGAGCGTCGTAGAGCGGCCGGAGATAGGGATCGACCTTCTCGCGCATGTCGCCTGGCAGGAAGCCGAGCCGCTCGCCCGCCTCGACCGCCGGCCGCGACAGGATGATCCGTTCGGCGACCCCGCGTTCGACCATGGCGGAGGCATACGCGACGGCAAGGTAGGTCTTGCCGGTGCCGGCGGGACCGATGCCGAAAATGAGATCGGCGCGATCGAAGGCGCGGATGTAGGCGTCCTGGGTCATGGTCCGGGCCATGACGGTGCGGCGCCGGGTGGAGATCTGCGCCATGGTGAGCCGCCCGCGCGGTTCGAGCGTCGGCAGGCTGAGCTGGGCTTCGGTTGCCTCCGCCAGGCGGACCGCGCCGTCGACGTCTCCGGTGGAGATGTCGTGGCCCTCCTGCAGACGGCCGTAGAGAATGTCGAGCGTGAGCCGGGCGCGCGTGCAGGCCTCCTGCGAGCCGCGGATGGTCACCTGGTTGCCGCGCGAAGCCGCATCGACGCCGAGCCGTTGTTCGATCTGGGCAAGGTTGCGATCAAACTCGCCAAACAGGGCGGGCATCAGGCGGTTATCGTCGAAGGTCACGACGATGTGTGCCTGGTCCTCGGCAAGAGCGGTAACGGCGGTGCGGGGCGGGCGCCCGTTCAAGCGGCTGCCTCCCGTTGGGTCGTGGACGGAATCCCCTTTGCCGGCGGGTCGGCGAGGGTGCCGAAGTGGCTGTTCGGCCCCGCAGCGGTGATGGTCACGGGATGGATCGCACCGATCAGGCTGGCCGGACCGTCGACCTGCACCGGTGCCAACCAAGGCGAACGGCCGACGATCTGGCCGGCATGGCGGCCGTGGCGCTCGAAGAGCACGTCGACAGTGCGCCCGACCTGGGCGGCATTGAAGCTGGCCTGCGATGCGTCCAGTGCGGCCTGCAGGCGGGCGAGGCGCTCTGACTTCACGCTCTCTGGCAGCTGTTCGAGACTCGCAGCGGGCGTGCCAGGCCTGGCGCTGTACTTGAACGAGAAGGCCGACGCATAGCCGACCTCGCCGACGATCCGCAGCGTATCGTCGAAGTCATCCTCGCTTTCGCCGGGGAAACCGACGATGAAGTCCCCGGCCAGTGCGATTTCGGGGCGGGCGGAACGGACGCGGGCGATGATGCCGAGATAGTCGGTGCGCCGGTGGCGCCGGTTCATGGCGGCGAGGATCCGATCCGAGCCCGACTGCACCGGCAGGTGCAGGTAAGGCATCAGCGCGTCGAGCTCGCGATGGGCGGCGATCAACGCGTCGTCCATGTCGTTGGGGTGGCTGGTGGTATAGCGCAGCCGGTCGATGCCGGGGATTTCGGCGAGCCGAAAGAGCAGGCGGCCAAGCCCCCAGTCGCGACCGTCCGGCCCATCGGCGCGCCAGGCATTGACGTTCTGGCCGAGCAGCGTGATCTCGCGAACGCCGGTTTCCGCAAGCCGCGTCGCCTCGGCGACAATCGCCGCGACGGGCCGGGAGACCTCGGCGCCCCGGGTATAGGGAACGACGCAGAAGGCGCAGAATTTGTCGCAACCCTCCTGGACCGTCAGGAAGGCGGTGTAGCGCCGGTCGGCTCCCGGCACCGCCGCGGGCCGCTGAACGAGGCGGTCGAGGGTGCCGAATTTGGCGGCGACCGCGAAGTCGGTCGCGACGATGCGCTCGCCGCGGCCCACATCACGCATCAACTCCGGCAGCCGCTGATAGGACTGAGGGCCAACCACGAGATCCACCGCGGGCGCCCGCCGCATGATCTCATCGCCCTCGGCCTGGGCGACGCAACCGGCAACACCGATGGTCATGGTGCGACCCTCGGCGGCCGCGGCGGCCTTGAGGGCACGCAGGCGACCAAGCTCGGAATAAACCTTTTCCGCAGCTTTCTCACGGATGTGGCAGGTGTTAAGGAGGACCAGATCGGCGCCGTCGGGCGTATCGACCGTCGCATACCCGGACTCCGCCAGCGCGTCCGCCATCCTTTCGGAATCGTAGACGTTCATCTGGCAGCCGTAGGTTCGGATATGGACCGTGCGCTTCGCGTCGGGACTGTTCATGAAGACCGGTTGACGACCTCTTCGCCCGCCTGGCCGAGCAGACGGCCGCGGACCTCACCGGTTTGTTTAGCGTTTTTCGGCGGGGGAGAGAATACTTGGCCGGTATGGAGGTTCTGTGAACGCGTCTCTTCGACCAGACAGCGCACTTCGGCGAAGCACTGCTGGGCAACCGCCTTACGGTCGGTCTCGGGACCGAAGGGGATAGGCGTCCCGAAGCGAACCACCACGTCGAGCCCGCCCTGGCGGACGATCCGCTTGAAATGACTGACGAAATCCATATCGCCGTACCACGCGATATAGGGCCGGTCGCTGAACCCGACGGGGATACCCTGGACGCCGACATAGGAGATCGCGACCGGCTGTACGGCGGCCATGCCGTCGCCCGCCGCGGCGCCGGCTGCGCCCATCAGGGCGCTCCGGAAGGGGAGGATACGATTGCCGTCCCCGGTCGTGCCCTCGGCGAAAAGCACGACAGTTTCACCGGCCGCGACACGGGTCGCCACTTGCTCGGCCACGGTCGCCGACTGCTGTCGACGGCTCCTGTCGACGAAAATGGTGCGCTGCAACTTGGCCAGCATGCCGAGCACCGGCCATGAGGCGACCTCGGACTTGGCGACGAAGGACAACGGCTTCATCAGACCCGCGAGCACGGTGATGTCGAGCCAGGACACATGGTTCGAGGCCATCAGCACCGGCGCTGCCGCCGGCGTGCCGATCTGCTTCACGCGCATGCCGAGCAGCCACCAGGCGAGCCGCTGCCACGTGTAGGGGAGGCTGGTTGCGATGCTCCAGCCCCGCCGGAGGCCGATCAGCTGGAGCGGCAGCATGACGAGGGTGAAGATGCCGAGGACGAGGATCGTCAGGACGAGCCGGAACATACCCGTCATCCCTTGTTCCCGTCCTTGCGCTCGAGCGGCACGCCGTAGAGCTCGAGGCGATGGTCGACGAGGCGAAAACCGAGCCGCTCGGCCATCAGCTGCTGGAGACGTTCGATCTCTTCGTCGCGGAACTCGATGACCTCCCCGGTGCGAAGGTCGATGAGGTGGTCATGATGTTCCTCGGGGATCGTCTCGTAGCGGGCGCGGCCGGCGCCGAAGTCGTGGCGGGTGATGACCCCGGCGTCTTCGAAGAGCTTCACGGTGCGGTAGACCGTGGCGATGGAGATGCGAGAATCGACGGCAGACGCGCGCCGGTACAACTCTTCGACGTCCGGATGGTCGGTGGCCGCATCGAGGATACGGGCGATGACCCGCCGCTGCTCGGTCATGCGCATGCCTTTGGCCGCACAGGCGTCCTCGAGCGCGCCGCTTCTGCCCTCGGAGGGCGTCAGATCCGGCTCCTTGTCGACGCTCATTGCAACTCCAGCCGCAAGATCAGGGCCGATCCTGCCCCCCCGCCGGGGCGCTTGTAGTAGTCCTTGCGCGACCCAACCTGCTCGAAGCCGATCTTCCGGTAGAGCGACACCGCGGCCTCGTTGCCGGGATCGACCTCAAGGAAGCAGGTCTTGATCCGGTCACGATAGAGTCGGCGCAGCGCCTCGTCCATCAGCAGCCGGCCGTGGCCGCGGCCTCGGTGGGAACGACGGACCGCGATCGACAGGATCTCGGCTTCGTCGCTGGCGTGGCGATAGAGGACGAAGCCGACGAGCCGCGAGAATCCGAAGGGCGACTGGCGGCGCATGCCCACCGCGCCGACATTTGCCCCGGCGATCAGGCTTGCGAAGTCGCCGGCAAGCCAGGGTCGGGGAAAGCCCTCGCCGTGAATTTCGGCGAGCGCGTCCGCGTCGGCGGGGCCGAGCGTATCGAGATAGACGCGCGAGGACGGGAAGAACGGGATCATCGGCGGGGGACGGCCGCGGCCGCCTGCGGCTTGGCGTCGGGGGGACGGATATAGAGTGGCCGCGGGGCCCCCGAGGGCGCGGGCGCGGCAAGGCCGAGGCGGACCAGAGCTCCAATATCCGGGGCCGAGTCCTCGTGGACGATGCGGACGTCCGGTGTGGCGAGTGCCGCGGCAACGAGCCGGGCGCCAGACCCGGCGAGGACCATGCCGGGCGTCAGCAGCGGCGCGACGTCGGCCGGGGAGCCGGCGGCGGGGGCGGAAAGCGGCGCCCCGTGCTGGTCGAAGGCCTCGGCGTAGATCTCGCCGCGCCGCGCATCGATGACGGCAAGCACCGGACACGGGCCGGCGCGCTCGCGCGCGGCGGCGGACAGAACGTCGAGGGTGCCTATGCCGGCGACCGGGCAACCAAGCACGAGCGCGAGGCCGCGGGCCGCGGCGATGCCGACCCGAACTCCGGTGAAGGAGCCCGGCCCGACCGTCACGGCGATCCGGTCGATCCGGGGGAAGTCCAGCCCGGCCTCCGCCATCGCCGAGGCGATCATGCCGAACAGCCGCTCGGCATGGCCGCGGCCAAGCGTCTCGGAGAGGAGAACGGACGGCCGGCCCTCCGCGGCGATGCCGACCGAGCACTTCTCCAGGGCGGTGTCGATGGCGAGCAGATTCATCGGCCCGACCCTATCATCGTCGGCGACGGCTTGCGTAGCCAGGACCCGGCATCGCCCGGGAACAGTCAGTCCTTGGCGCGTTCGGCGTAGGCGCCGTCGGCGGTCATGACCACGATCCGGGTACCCGGGCTGATATGGGCCGGGACCAGCGTGCGGACGCCGTTGGAGAGCACTGCGGGCTTGTAGGACGAGGCCGCGGTCTGGCCCTTGACGGTCGGCTCGGTCTCGACCACCTCGAGCGTCACGCGCTGGGGCAGCTCGATGGCGATGGGCGTGCCCTCGTGCATCGAAAGGCGGACCGTCATGTTCTCCTGGAGGTAGGGCGCCTGATCGCCGACGACGTCCTTCGGCACGGTGACCTGCTCGAAGCTCTCGCCGTTCATGAAGGTGAAGCCTTCGCCGTCCTCGAACAGGTACTGGTAGTCGACGTCCTCGACGAAGGCGCGCTCGAGCTGCTCGGTGGTCTTGTAGCGCTGCGAGACCTTGATGCCGTCGGAAATCCGGCGCATGTCGATCTGGGTGGTCGGTGTGCCCTTGCCGGGGTGGAAATTCTCGGCGGAGAGCACCGCGTAGAGCTGACCGTCGACATCGACGACGTTGCCCTTGCGGATCTGGCTGGCGATGACCTTCACGTTGGCTAATCCCTTGAATCTGGTCGCGGCGGGGCAGCAGCCCCTTCCATTCGGCGCGCACATTAGCGAGTTTGCCGCCGACTGCCAGTGCTTTTGCTGCTACCAACGGCCGTATGTCCAGCCCCCGTCCTTCTCCGTTCTGGTCCCGGGACCGTCATCGCGACCGCCGGCCGCTGCTCCTGGCGCGATCCCGGATCGTCACGGCGCTCCGCGGCTGGTTCGATGCGGAGGGATTCCTGATCGTCGAGCCGGCGGCGCTCCAGGTCTCGCCGGGCAACGAGGCGCATCTCCACGCCTTCGCCACCGAGCTGACGGGACCGGACGGTGTGGGCCGGAGGCGCTACCTCCACACCTCGCCCGAATTCGCCATGAAGAAGCTGCTTGCGGCCGGCGAGGAGCGGATCGCCGCCTTTGCCCCTGTCTACCGGAACCGGGAGCGCGGGGCGCTGCATGCGCCGGAGTTCACCATGGTCGAGTGGTATCGAACCGGTGCGCCCTACACGGCGGCGATGGCCGACACGGCGGCCCTGGTGGCGTCGGCGGCGAGGGCCGCCGGGGCGACGGTGCTGACCTGGCGCGGACGTGATGCCGACCCCTTCGCCGCGCACGAGCGCCTGTCGGTGGTCGAAGCGTTTCGCCGCCACGCCGATATCGACCTGTTGCCCACCCTCGGCGACCGGGACAGGCTTGCCGCAGAAGCCGCGCGGATCGGCGTTCGCACGGTGCCCGACGACACCTGGTCGGACATCTTCAGCCGGATCCTGTCGGAGCGGATCGAGCCGCAACTTGGCACGGGGCGCATGACGTTGCTCTGCGACTATCCCGTCTCCGAGGCGGCCCTCGCGCGGGTCAGCCCGGACGATGCCCGGGTGGCGGAGCGGTTCGAGCTTTACGCCTGTGGGGTCGAGCTCGCCAACGGCTTCTCCGAACTGACCGACCCGGCCGAACAGCGAGCTCGTTTCGATGCCGAAATGGACGAGAAGGAGCGGGTCTATGGCGAGCGCTACCCGCTCGACGACGATTTCCTGGCGGCGCTGGCAGAGATGCCGCCGGCCAGCGGTGTGGCGCTGGGGCTCGACCGGCTGGTGATGCTTGTGACCGGCGCGCCCCATATCGATCTCGTACAGTGGACGCCCGTGGACGCGGGCGAGGAGATGGGATGAACGACATGCCCGCCCATACGCGCCGGCCCGGTTGGGGGCCTGACCCGACCCCGGGGGAGGCTCCGGGGCGCCACGACCCGTCGCCGGCCCCGGCAGCAACGCCGGTTCGCGCCCGTGCCGGCCAGCGCGGCCCGACGCTCCGACGGCCGGAAGACCTGGCGCGGGCAGGATTGATCGCGGCCGATCGTGTCCCGGCGCTCGAAGCTGTCGCCGCGCGCTACGCGGTCGCCATCACCCCGGCGATGGCCGAGCTGATCGACCCGGTGGCGGAGAACGACCCGATCGCCCGCCAGTTCGTGCCCGACGTCGCGGAACTGAACATCCGCCCGGAAGAGCTGGCGGACCCGATCGGCGATGATGTCCACGCGGTGGCGCCGGGCCTGATCCACCGCTATCCGGACCGGGTGCTGCTCAAGCTGGCGCAGGTCTGCGCCGTCTATTGCCGGTTCTGCTTCCGCCGCGAGAACGTGGGGCCGGACGCGGCATCCCTGCCGCCGGCGGCGCTGGCAGCGGCGCTGGACTACATCGCGGCCCACGCGGAGATCTGGGAAGTCATCGTCTCGGGCGGCGACCCGCTGGTCGCCTCGCCCCGGCGCCTTGCCGAGCTGATGAAGGCCCTTGGCGGAATTGGCCATGTCCGGGTGGCGCGCTTCCATACCCGGGTTCCGGTGGTGACCCCCGAGCGGGTGACGGATGACCTCGTGGCGGCGCTGAAGGCGGACGGGGTCACCACCTGGGTGGCGATCCACGCCAACCATCCGCGCGAGCTGACCGCGGCGGCCCGCACCGCCCTCGCCCGTCTCGCCGACGCCGGGATACCGCTGGTCAGCCAGACGGTGCTGCTGGCTGGCGTCAACGACGACGCCGAGACGCTTGGCGCGCTGATGCGCGGCTTCGTCGAGTGCCGGGTGAAGCCCTACTACCTCCACCACGGCGATCTTGCCCCAGGAACCGGGCACTTTCGGACCACGATCGACAAGGGACAGGCCCTCATGCGCGCGCTGCGCGGGCACTATTCCGGGCTCTGCCAGCCGTCCTATGTGCTCGATATCCCCGGCGGCCATGGCAAAGTGCCGGTCGGTCCATGCTACCGCCACGACGACAGGATCGATGACTGGCAGGGTGGCCGGCACGCCTATCGGGATGCGCCCACGGAAACTTGAAGTCGGCCCACCCGGTCGTGAACGGCTCCAGCGCCGGTGTTCGCTAACCTTCGGGACGTCCAAGGCGAAGTCCGTATATCGATGGTTCGCATCCCGAGGTAAGAAATGCTCACTCGACGTACCCTGCTGGGCCTTCTCTCCGCCACGACGCTCCTTGCCGTTGTGCCCGCCGCTGGCGCCGTCGAGCGCCGTCCGTTCGATCGCGCCGCGTTCGATGCGGCGGTCGCCGCGGGCGGGCCGGTGCTGGTCGACGTCAACGCCCCCTGGTGCTCGACCTGCCGGGCGCAGGGCAAGGTCCTCGGCAAGCTGTTCAAGTCGCGGGGGTACAAGGGCTACCAGGTCTTCGTCGTCGACTACGATAGCGAGAAGGACGTGATGCGGAGCTTCGGGGCGACCCAGCGCTCGACGTTGATCGTCTTCAGCGGCGGCAGCGAGCGCGGCCGGCTTGTCGGCGATACCCGTGCCGGCTCGATCGAAGCGCTGCTGGCGAAGGGGCTCTGACCGGCCGTCGCCATGGCCACCCTCGGTCTTGCGTTTCTCGCCGGGGTGCTGTCGATCCTCAACCCCTGTACCCTGCCGATCCTGCCGGTCGTGCTCGGCGCGGCGGTGTCGGAGCATCGCTTCGGTCCCCTGTTCCTGGCCGCCGGGCTGACGATCTCGTTTACGGCGATCGGGCTATTCGTCGCCACGGTCGGCTTCGCCATCGGGCTCGATGCCGACGTGTTCCGCCTGATCGCGGCGGCGCTTCTCGTCGCCGTCGGGGCGGTCCTGGCGCTGCCGGCGCTGCAGGTGCGCCTCGCGGTTGCGGCGGGGCCAGTCGCCAACTGGACGGAGCAGCGGTTTTCCGCCGTCTCGACGGCGGGAGCGGGCGGGCAGTTCGCGCTTGGCCTGATCCTCGGGGCGGTGTGGATCCCGTGCGTCGGTCCGACGCTCGGCGCGGCCTCGATCCTTGCCGCGGGCGGCGAGGACATCGGGATGGTCGCCCTCACCATGCTCGCGTTCGGGCTGGGGGCGGCCCTGCCGCTGGCGCTTCTCGGCATGGTGTCGCGCGAGGCGCTGCTCGGCTGGCGGGGCCGGCTGATGCGGACGGGAAAGGGCCTTCGCGCCGCGCTCGGCGTGGTGCTGATACTGGTGGGCCTGCTGATCTTCACCGGCATCGACAAGCGGATCGAGACAGCGCTGGTCGAGGCGGCGCCGGACTGGCTGGTCGACCTCACCACGCGGTTCTGATCAGGGCCATGCCGGCGGGCCTGCGGCAGACCGCGCCGGCCGCCACGCTTGCAGCGCAGCATCAATCGCGATAGTCACGTCCGCGGGCTCGCTCGCCGGGCCTGCCCTGCCTTCATCCACGAGGTTTTCCGGACATGGCCAGACCCAAGATCGCCCTGATCGGCGCCGGTCAGATCGGCGGCACGCTCGCGCTCCTTGCGGGCCTCAAGGAACTCGGCGACATCGTGCTGTTCGACGTGGTCGAGGGGGTGCCGAACGGCAAGGCCCTGGACATCGCCGAGGCCGCGCCGGTGCTCGGCTTCGACGCCGAGCTCGCCGGCACCTCGGCCTACGAGACGATCAAGGGCGCCGATGTCTGCATCGTCACCGCCGGCGTCGCCCGCAAGCCGGGCATGAGCCGCGACGACCTTCTCGAAATCAACCTCAAGGTGATGGAGCAGGTCGGCGCGGGCATCAAGAAATACGCCCCCAAGGCGTTCGTGATCTGCATCACCAACCCGCTCGACGCCATGGTCTGGGCGCTGCAGAAATTCTGCGGCCTGCCCCGCGACATGGTGGTGGGCATGGCGGGCGTCCTCGACTCGGCCCGGCTGCGCCACTTCGTCGCCGACGAGTTCAAGGTCTCGGTCGAGGACGTGACGGCCTTCGTGCTCGGCGGCCACGGCGACACCATGGTGCCGCTGATCGACTACACCACGGTTGCCGGCATCCCGCTCTCGGCCCTGATCAAGATGGGCTGGACGACCAAAAAGCGGGTCGACGAGATCATGCAGCGGACCCGCGACGGCGGCGCCGAGGTGATCAACCTGCTCAAGACCGGCTCGGCCTTCTATGCGCCGGCGGCCTCGGCGATCGCGATGGCCGAGAGCTATCTCAAGGACAAGAAGCGGGTGTTGCCCTGCGCCGCCTATCTCAAGGGCGAGTACGGGGTGAAGGACCGCTATATCGGCGTGCCGGTGGTGATCGGCGCCAAGGGCGTCGAGCGCATCATCGAGATCGATCTCTCCAAGGCCGAGCGCGGCATGTTCGACAACTCGGTGGCGGCGGTCGACGGGCTCATCCAGGCCTGCACGCGGCTGTTCCCGACGCTCGCCAAGTAAGGCCGTCGGGGCAAGGGACGAGGGGACGGGGAACACCCATGAACATCCACGAATACCAGGCCAAGGAGATGCTCCGCGGCTTCGGCGCGCCGGTGCCCAAGGGCGCCGCGGTGTTCTCGGTCGAGGGGGCGGCGGACGTGGCGCGGTCGCTCGGCGGCCCGGTCTGGGTGGTCAAGTCGCAGATCCATGCCGGCGGCCGGGGCAAGGGCAAGTTCAAGGAGGCCGCGGCGGGCGACAAGGGCGGCGTCCGGCTCGCCCGCTCGGTCGACGAGGTGGTCGCCGAGGTCGAGAAGATGCTCGGCCGAACGCTCGTCACCCACCAGACCGGCCCCGCCGGCCGGCCGGTCAACCGCCTCTACATCGAGGAAGGCTCCGACATCGATCGTGAGCTCTATCTCTCGATCCTGGTCGACCGCGCCACCAGCCGGGTCGCCTTCATCGCCTCCCAGGCGGGCGGGATGAACATCGAGGAAGTGGCGGCGGAGACGCCGGAGAAGATCGTTACGGTGCATGTCGATCCGGCAGCCGGCTATGCGCCGCATGTCGGCCGTCAGATCGCCTTCGGCCTCGGACTGAGCGGCGACCAGATCCGCGACTGCGACACGCTGATCGCGACGCTCTACAAGGCCTTCGTCGAGAAGGACATGAGCCTGCTCGAGGTCAACCCGCTGGTCGTGACCAAGGCCGGCAAGCTGATCTGCCTCGACGCCAAGATCAACTTCGACGACAACGCGATCTTCCGCCATCCGGATGTGGCCGAGCTGCGCGACCCGGGCGAGGACGACCCCAAGGAGGTCGAAGCGCAGGCGCACGATCTTTCCTACGTCGCCCTCGACGGCACGATCGGCTGCATGGTCAACGGCGCCGGCCCTGCCATGGCGACCATGGACATCATCAAGCTCTATGGCGCCGAGCCCGCCAACTTCCTCGACGTCGGCGGCGGCGCCACCCAGGAGCGGGT
>JAGRKZ010000219.1 GCA_020442065.1 Bauldia sp. | reverse complement strand
CCGCGATCCGCTGGACCGATTGAAGGTCTAGATGACGGAGCTGCTCGACAGCGTGGTCCAGGACCTCGGACGGCAACTCTTCGGGCGCTTCGACTCTACGGCTCAGCCGGTGGAACACGGCGTCGAGCCCAGGCCAGAGGGCGAGGAGCAGGACCGTGACCGCGGCATCGCTCGTTGCCGAGCGCGACTGTGCAACCGTGATCAGAAGGGCGAGAATGTCGTTCTTCTCGTCGGCCGAAGCCTTACCGTGGTGGAGATGGTCGAGGAGCGCCGTGACATCGGTGAAACGAGCCAGTGCGGGATGCGCTCCTCGCATCTCGAGGAAGGTACGGTTGAAGGTGTGGATGGATGCAGAGCGCACGAGGCTCCGGTGAATGCTGTGCCAGCTGAAGGGCATGGGACGCCTGCCGTTCGGCCGGGCGTCCAGCGCCTCGTATGGCCAGGGTCAGGGCGTCGTGCGCCTCCAGGATCGGAGTGGGATTGCGGAGCGGACCGTCGTCAGGACGCGACGCGGTTCAGCGTGCCGCAGCCACGACAGGTGGCGGACACAGGAAAGCCGGTCAGGTATTCGTGGCCGGCGGAGAACCGGATGTGCATCCGGCCATCACGACGGACGCCGAGCAGCTTGTTGCACCTGGTGCAGCGCCAGTTGGGGTTCGACGGATTGTAGGGCCGTGTGCCAGCGCCCAGGGTCGAACGAGTCACGACCGTGGAGTGCGATAGGGAGAGAGGCATGGAGGAGGCTCCTTCTGGTTAGGAGCCATCCCAGTAGCCACCTATCTGTTAGACTGTCCCACTTCTGATGTTAGACGAATGTTAGACGGCTGCTTCGAGGGCGGCGTGAGCGGCTTTTCCCGAGGGCTGCCCCGGGACGAGCAGACGCCAGTAGCCGCGCTTGGCGCTCGTGCCGATATAGACGTCACGGATGGTGTCCCACGTAGTTTGTCGAAACGCCTGCTGCGGACTTCTGGAACCGAATCCATCCATCAGCGCCTTCACTGGGACATCAGGACTACCCTTCTGCGCTGCGGCCACCAGTCGCTCGAAAATCGTGAGCTGCTCGTTTCCAGCCAAGGGTAGCGAATCCAAACCGGGGACATAGAGCGTTCCAGCCTGGGTGTCCGTCCGGACGACGCGGGGAGCGACGCCTCCACGGGCGAGTGACAGCCCGGTCTGATACGCGAGTTCGATTCCATCGCGATTGAACAGGGGGTCCTTGTCATCGGCCACAAGCTGCGCCAGGAGCGGCACCACCACGTTCGCACCGAGATGCTGCGGCATGTTCTCGCTGGCGGCCAGGATGATCCCGATGCCCGCGTTATTCCGCGCCCGCAAAGCCAGATCCAGTCTTTGCGCCGTCTTTACATCGTTGAGGCGCCGCCCGAAGTACACGGGCACGTCGGCACCATGGATCCTCATTGTACCGAGCAGCGTCAGATCCGGATCGAGGATCTGGGTGGATTGCCGGCTCAAGAGCGGTTTGATCATGCGCACCAGCGTCTCGTGAAGCCAACGGACGTTGATCGCGTACATCTGGAGGTCCGATGTCGCGCGCGTGCCGGCATCTTCACCGAAAGGTCCGATGGCGCGCACCATGCCCACAGTGGTCGAGGGCTTGATCGTGGCTTCGCCGTCAAGACCATCCTCCTCGACAAAGACCACATCCTGTCGGTCCCGCCGTTCGAGCAGGCCGCCCTCGATCAGGCGTGGGATATCGAGGCCCAGTTCCAGCAGGTAGGCACCCCCGACCTCGTCCTCGACCCGGTCGTGGAGTTGGACCAGTTCCGGGAAGATCGCACGCAGGCCATCGTGCTCAAGCTGTCGGAATGCACTCAGGATGCCCCATTCCTTCAGAAGGGCGAACCCGAGGCTGCGCTCCTCCGGGTCGGTCTTGCTCTGCAGATTGCAGCTCTTCGTCCCGGCGATCGTGATGTTGAGGGTCCGCTCCGTCTCGTCGCCCACGCGATTGTAGGCGACGGCAATGGCGATCCGGCTGAAGGCTTCGGCGCGCCGTATGATGTTCCCGGCACCCAGATACTTGTCGGCCACCTCCTCGATGTCGTCGTCGATCGTGACCTTGAGCTGCAGCTTCCGGCGCCAGACGCCGAGCCGAACCTCGACTTCCACGACGCGGGCATGCTCCAGCTCGTAGCCATTGATCTCGGGCGGCGGCAACAGCAGCGACGTCCGAAACCGCGAGAGGTTGTAGCGCTTCCAGGTGAGGGGCTTCCGGGAGATGTCATGGCCGAGCGCAATCTCGGCGAACGCGTTGCTGACCGTCTGGCGAACGCCAGGACTATCCGCGCAGACCTCGATCTGACGAAGCGACGGCGTATAGATCAGCGTCGCCTCGTTCGGCGGGCGGTAGTAGATCGCGCTCCTTCGCCCGTCGCCCCGGTAGTTGTACACGCTGGATAGCGGCCCGCCGTGGCGGACGATCAGCATGATCGAAGCCGGGTGCGCGTCGGTGGCCGGCAGGTCGAGCGCTTTCACCTTGCATGAGATTTCCGGTTTCAGTTCCAGGATGTCCTTGATCCTGGCCTCGAGGGCCGCCTCGTCAATTGCGCCCGCCTCGAGACCGGCACTGTTTTCGAGCTCCACCTCGAAGGCGTCGTAGAGCTTGCCGTGGTCGCGGAATTGCCGGGCGAAGTGAAAGCTCTCCGCATCCTCGAATGTCTCCCGGGCGTTGAGGTACGTCCAGATGCTCTTGCATATCGGGTCGAGCTGGTGCTCGAAGGTCTCCGATTGCTCGTCGTCCAATTGCTGCTCGACGATGGTCCTGAGTGACGAAGTGCCCTTTCCATCGGAGAGGGTCCGGATACGGCGGGCTCGCTGCTCTGCTGGTCGAAGCTCGTCCGGCGCGAAGGTCGACAATAACCGGATCAGCTCTTGCCGGAAGGCCTCGACAGCATCGTCGTCATCCTGGTTGGGTACGTCGACGGGCAGCGCGAAGTCCGGCTCGTTTTCGCTGTCCCGGGTGGCGAGAAGAGTCCGGGCGAGATCAGCCGGGGCGTCCTCGATCAACGCCAGGATGTTGGGACCGATCGCAGGCGCCTTGCGAGCCATAGCCCACCCCCGAGAACGTCACAAACTGATCGATACAACTCCAGATAATCGTGGAAGATCGTGCAACTGACAAGATGCCATCCCCCGTTGGCGGGGAATGCCGACCTCGATGCGTGTCGGATGTCCCGTTCGGCGACGCCAGATGGCTTTTTGATCGGTATGGACACTCCGATCACTAAAGTCCGCACCAAGCGGCCGAACGCACTCAACGCCGAACTGATGTCGCCCGTTGAGCGCATTGCCGAGATCGGCGCGTTACTGGCGCTCGGGCTGGTTCGGCTCAGGGCGCGACAGTCAACGTCTTTATCTGCAGCGACCGGAGAGAGTTTTGTCGACTGTCTCCCTACACCGAGCGGTCATGGCGGAACCGAACCGGAGACCGCCGCACGATGATCGACTACGCCAATCACCCCGCCACGCCCTCGGTGCTCACCCGCCTCGCGGCCCTCAAGACCACGCCAACGGCGGACCTGAAGAAGCAGTGGCGCGACCTCTTCGAGACCGAGCCGCCGCCCTACAATCGCCGCTTCCTCGAGAGCCGGCTTGCCTATCGCATCCAGGAACTGGCCT
>JAGRKZ010000218.1 GCA_020442065.1 Bauldia sp. | reverse complement strand
GTGTCGCCGATATACATGCCCGGCCGCTTGCGGACGGCGTCAAGGCCCTTGAGGACCTTGATCGACTCGGCCCCATAGTCGCCGCCCTCGGGGGCGATCCTATTGTTATCGCTCATGCTTTTACGTGTCTCTCAGGGGCGTCAGGCTGAACTCGGCAGGAGGCGATCAGCTCGCGTGGCCGGCTTCCCGAAGCGCCGCCGGATCATGTCGGGAATCATGCCCTTCATATAGCATGCGCGAGGGCGGATTTCCCGTATTTTCTGGGGAATTCCGGAACGAATTCGGGCTTTTGGATCAGCGGGTTAGGGGGTGCCGCCCGACGGGCAATCCGGGACCGTGACCACCGCCAGTTCATAGCGCTCGCCGGGGGCGTGCCGGTAGGGCTCGCGGAACCGGGTCGGCGTCGCCTCGGGATCGAGCCCGCGGGCGCCGCAGAGCCGCTCGTAGAGCTCCCGCAGCGCCTGAGGCGGCCGGTCCCGCTTGCCCGACCAGACCAGCAGCACCGGCGCCGTCCGGCCTCCTTCGGCCAGCGGCCAGAGGCCATATTCGGGCTCGGCCACGGTCACGTCCGGCAGGTGGAGCTTGAGATTGCCTGCGATGTAATGGCTCTCGGCGAGGATGGTGCCGCGCGCGAAGCCGAGCGCGCGGATGTCGGCGGCGAGCGCGGCGAAGGGGGCGTTGGCCCGGAGCGGCGCGCCATAGAGACCGGGGGCGAGATAGGCGACCGCCAACGCCGCCAACAGCACCACGCCGATGCCGGCCATGACGAGCGCCAGCAGCCGCTCGCGGGCGGCGTTGAGCCGTGGCTCGACCATGATCATCAGCGCCAGCGGCAGCACGAACAGGACCGGCTGCAGCCATCGCTCCTTGACCTCGGTGGCACGGGTGGCGAGCACGGCAACGAGCACCAGGCCAAGCGCCACGGCAAGCGTGCGGAGGACGAAGGCCCGTCCCCCCGGCAGGCCGGGCTTCACCGCCGTCGGCGCCGTGCCCCGTCCGACCGGCAGGAAAGACGCGGCGGCGAAGACGGCCAGCGACAGCCCGACATAGCCGGCAACCCCGACCACCATGGCGAGGAGGCCACGGCCCCAGGCCAGCACCAGGCCGGCATCGTCGTCGATCTTGAACTTCGAGGTCCGCGACAGCGTCTCGGCAAGGTGGGTCCACACCCAGTAGAGGTGCGGGGCGACGAGGACGAGGGCGACGACGAGCGCCGCCGCCATCCTCAACGAAAGGACGCGGCGGCGCGTCTCGGCAAGGGTGGCCCCGGCGACCAGGAGGGCCGCGGCGAAGGGGATGTAGCTGTACTTGGCGAGCGCCCCGAGGGCGAAGCAGAGGGCGAGGACGAGGTAGCGCCCCCAGCTCCCGATCTCGATCACCCGGAGCATGGCGTAGAGGGTGGCCGCGGCGAGAGTCAGCGAGAGAAGGGTGTGGGTGTGGGAGTGGAGCGCCTCCCAGCCGATCTGCGGAATGGCGAAGAGGCCGAGCGCCACCACCGCGGCTCTCAGCGCGTCGGCAAGGACGATCCGGGCCGAGAGGAACACCAGCACGTAGACCGCCCAGAGGAGGACGAAGTGAAGGATGGCGATCGCCGGCGCGCCGAAGCCGAACAGCCGGAAGGCGCCGAGCTGCAGCCAGTTGTAGAGCGGCGGCTGGGACCCGTAGCCGATGGCGAGATCCTGGGTGATGACCACCATCTCGGCGTCGTCGAGGCCGAGGGAATCGACAGCCAGAAGCCGCAGCAGCGCCTGGAGGACGAAGTAGGCGGTGATGAAGAGAAGGAAGCGGGCGGCGATACCGGACGACGGTGCCGGCGCGGCGGCGGCGGCAGTGGTCATGCCGGCTCCAGTTCGATCCGGCCGTCGTGGGCGCGGCCGCGCTGCGCGCCGCTGCCGAGCGGGGCGAAGACGACTTCGTCGGTTCCAGTCATGAAGGTCTGCGCTCCGAGATCGGCGAGGACCCCGAACAGCGCCACCCGGCGGGTTTCGTCAAGATGGGCGGCGATCTCGTCGAGGAGGATCACCGGGGCCTCGCCGGTGAGGTCGGCGACCAATCTCGCCTGGGCGAGGACGAGGCCGAGGAGCAGCGCCTTCTGCTCGCCGGTCGAGCACGAGTCCGCCGGCATGTCCTTCGGCCCGTGCCGGACGAGGAGATCGGCCCGGTGCGGGCCGGTGAGCGTCCGGCCCGCCGCCGCGTCGCGTCCGCGCTCGTTCCGGAGCATCCGGCGGTAGTCCTCCTCGACCTCGGCGGCGACCTTGTCCGCGAGCGCCGCCTCGAGCGTACCGGAAAGCGCCACTTCTGCCGCCGGAAACGGCGATCGGCGGGCGGTGTCCTCGATCTTGGCCACCGCCAGCCCCGCCCACTCGCGCCGCGCCGCCGCGAGCGCGACGCCGAGTTCGGCCATCTCGGTCTCGATCGCGTCGAGCCAGACCGAATCCGCCCGAGGCTCGGCAAGCAGCCGGTTGCGGCCCCGCATCGCCTTGTCGAAGGCGTTGGCGCGGGTGCCGTGGCGCTTGTCGATCGACAGCACCGCGCGGTCGAGGTAGCGGCGGCGATCCGCCGGAGGCCCGGTGAACAGCCCATCCATCGCCGGGGTCAGCCACAGCACCCGAAGGTGGTCGAGCAGCGCCTCCGACGAACCCGCAGGGATGCGGTTGACGTTGACGCGGCGCTTGGCCTCGGGTCCTTCGAGCCCGGCGACGACTCCGGTGCCGATATCGACCGGCCCGGCGGGACCTTCGATCCTCGCGGCGACCGCGAAGGTGCCATCGCCACCCTTCATGGCGATCTCATCGAGGCGGACGCCGCGGATGCCTCGCCCGGGCGAGAGCAGGGACACCGCTTCGAGAAGGTTGGTCTTGCCGGCGCCGTTCGGCCCGGTGAGGACGACCGGCCGGCCATCGAGGGTGAGCGCGAGGGTGGCGTAGTTGCGAAAGCGGTCGAGCTTGAGCGAAGCGATCCAGACGCGCGACGGCGCTCGCATGGCAGCGGCGACGGGTTGGGCCAGGGACGGTTCACGCGGCATCCCCGGGGTTATAGGGCCGATTCGCCACGCATCGGAACCGTGAACGCGAAGAGTGAGAGGCTCTTGGCCGACAGGCAAAGATAGAGAGACGTACTGACCCTCTTGCCGCAACGCAAAACGCGGCCCATATTGCTCCCATCGTCAACAACCGAAAGGAGGTGATCCAGTGTCTCATTGTCTTACGCCGCGTGCGGCGGATGTGACCTGGGCCCTCGCCGTTTGCGAGGCCGCCGCCTCCTGATGTTGAGGCCGGAATTGGTTGATCCGCGTTCCGCGGACTGACAATGGAAGGGCCGCCCAAGGGCGGCCCTTCGCATGTCCGGGCATGGAGTCCAGTGCGCCTGCCGGCAAGGACACACGACGCACGGCTCCGCCAATCGATAGCGACGAGGCTCAGACCTTGACCCAGACGGCGCCCTTCTTCGAAGACTTCACGGCAGCCTCTATGAACTGCATGCCGACGAGCCCGTCCTCGACTGTCGGGAAGTTGACCTCCGGATCGACCGGCCTGCCCTCGCGCCGCGCCCGGAGCGCACGGGCGATCTCGGTGTAGAGCGCCGCGAAACCCTCGAGATAGCCCTCAGGAAGGCCTGCCGGCACACGGGTGAGACGGCCAGCCGCCGGCCCGGAGCCATGGCCGGCGCGCGTGATCAACCGTGACGCCTCGCCATAGGCCGAGTACCACAGGTAGTTCGGGTCCTCCTGCTTCCATTCGAGGCCGCCCTTGTGGCCGTAGACCCGGAGCATCAGTCCGTTCTCCCGGCCGACTGCGATCTGGCTGGCCCACAACATCCCCTTCGCGCCCCCCTTCCAGCGCAGGAGAATGCTGTCGTTGTCGTCGAGCCGCCGACCCTTCACCATCGTCGCGAGATCGGCGCAGAGGGAATCGAGCTTGAGTCCGGTGACAAAGCAGGCAGCGTTGTAGGCGTGGGTGCCGATGTCGCCGATGGTGCCGCCGGCGCCGGACCTCTTCGGGTCAGTCCGCCACGCAGCCTGCTTCGAGCCCTCTTTCTCAATCGGGTTGGTCAGCCAGTCCTGGGCATACTCCGCCTGGACCACGCGGATATCGCCGATGAGGCCCTGCTGCACCATTTCGCGCGCCTGCCGGAGCATAGGGTAGGCAGTGTAGTTGTGGGTGACCGCGAAGAGCAGGCCGGTCTTCCGCGTCAGCGCCGCGAGGTCCTTCGCCTCCTTCACCGTCAGGGTCATCGGCTTGTCGCAGATGACGTTGATGCCGGCGTTCAGAAAGGCTTTGGCCACCGGGTAGTGCATGTGGTTCGGCGTCACGATCGACACCGCCTCGATACCGTCCGCGCGTTGCCCTTCCTTCTCGGCCATCTCCGCGTAGGAGCGGTAGCAGCGGGCCGGGTCGAGGCCGAGCTCCCGCCCCGACTCGACGGCGCGTCTGGGGCTGGAAGAGAATGCGCCGGCGACCAGTGCGTAACGGTCGTCCATGCGCGCCGCCAGACGATGCACGGCGCCAATGAAGGCCCCCTGCCCGCCGCCGACCATGCCATAGCGAATCCGCTCGCCCTCGAAGGTGTCGCTTCGTCCCTGAACCATCTTCAATCCCTCCCTCTCAAGGTCGTGCCGCCACGTTCGGGCCCGACAAGCGCGCATGGGGTCGACAGCGCGCCTCCTCAAGGCGCGCCGTACTCCCCGCGGAGGGTCCGGGCGGGCCGCGGTTCGTCGGGCCGCGTCGCCCGCGTGTGCTCGACCGGCCGGCCCTCAGAAGCCCATCTGCCTCCGGCCGAGCTCGGTGAGATCGTCGAGCGTTGCGCGACCCCTGAAGTCGACCTCGAAGTCCATCGGCGCGAAATCTGGCGCCGAACGGCCAGCGAGGAACGCCTCCTTCTGGCGGGGGAGGTAGGCCCGGTTCTTGGCGCAGTCGGGCGCCGAGCCGATGTAGACCACGCTGGCGTATTCCTTGCCCGCGTGCTCGTCGGCGACGGCGTGGCAGATGTCGGTATGCCACCACACGGTGTCACCCGGCATGACCTCGGGGATCGAGACCTGCGCGGCGAGAAGGTCGGCGTGCCACTCGGGGCTCACGCCGAGCGCCCGGCCGGGCGCGGCGCCGCAGAGTTCGTCCTCGGGCACGTCCTCTTCCAGCGCACGGAGGAGGAGATAGGAGATGCCCTCGGCGATCGGAACGAGGCGGAGCGTGCCATCGTTGGGACCCTGGCGCGTGAGCGCGGTCCAGCCCTGGTAGGTGCGGAACACGCTGGCGACAGCCGGGGACGGAATCTCCTCGGTTTCGAGCCGGTGCTTGCCGTCGAAGGGATCGTAGCCGCGCCAGTCGCCCGCAAAGACGCTGGCATAGACGCGCTGATAGCCGGGGTCGATCCAGCGCTCGACGGTGCCGGCATCCATGTGCGGCGACAGCCCGAGGGTCTTGTCGCCGGGCGCCCGGCGGCGGACACGGTCGGCGTAGGCGACCTGGAGATCGGGGTCGAAGGCGCCCTCGTATTTCCACAAGCGGTCGAGGAAAGACCGGGTCCGGGCGAGGCTCTCGCCCTGCCGGGCGTTAACCTGCGGCTTCGACCAGTAGACGTTGAAGATCTGCGGCTTGCCGGCCTTGAGCGCGGAGAAATACTTGTCGAGGCTGCGCTTCTCGATCTCGCGTTCTTCGTAGTGGTTGTCATCGAGATAGGCGCCGACCTCCTCGAACCAGCCGGTGGCGAGGCTTTCGGGATAGACGCCGCGGACGACGGCGCAGCCGGTCTTGCGGATGGTAGCGACGGCTGCATCTGAAACCTTGCCGTCGCGCACGTCGGCATAGGCGATCTCGGGGATGACCTGACGGCCGGCGGCGGCATCGGCCTGGATTCGGTCGGCCTCCCGCCGCACATGGTCGGTTACCTCGCCGAAGGCCTTGTGAAGTGCGGCGCGGCGCGGCGCCATGGCGCGCTTGAAGGCGACGACCCGGTCGCGGACATCGAAAGGGTTGTCGGTGGTCTCGGGGTGCATCATCAGACGTTTCCTCCGGTCTTGATTTCCCCCTTTTCTTAGCGGAAGCGCAACCAGCGTGTTGGCGATACTCGGCCACTTCTGATACTGGAATCGCGTCAGTAATGCTTCCCAAGCCCGTCGAGGGTCAGAATCGATGCGCCCTCAGTTCGAGAAGGTGACGGTGCCGGAGGGCGCGTCGTGGGCGCTGCTCGACCGCCGGCTGGACGACGGCATCCCCTTCCAGTGGCACTACCACCCCGAATTCGAGCTGACGCTGACGCTGAACAGCCGCGGCCAGCGCTATGTCGGCGATTCGGTCGCGGCGTATGACGACGGCGACCTCGTGCTGCTCGGGCCCAACCTGCCGCACACCTGGTGTTCGGCCGAGCGGATCGCGGCGAGCCGGCCGCATCGCGCGGTGGTGATGTGGTTCACCGAGGCGTGGGGTGAACGTCTGACCGGGCCGCTTGCCGAGATGCGCGGGCTCGCGGCGCTGCTCGAACGGGCGGGCCGCGGCATGACCTTTTCGGCCGCGGCGACCGCAGCGGTCCGACCACGGATCGAGACGATCCCGGCACAGCCGCCGGCGGAGCGGCTGGTGACACTGATCGGCGTGCTCGCCGCCCTTGCCGAGGACGGCGACGCCGCGCCGATCGCCAGCCCGGCCTCGCGGCGGGTGGCCGCGGCGACTCCCGACAGGGCGCGGATCGAGCGGGTGCTCGACCACATCCACGCGCATTATCGCGAGCCGATTGCGGTCGAGACCCTCGCCGAACTCGCCTGCCTCAGCCCCTCCGGCTTCCACCGGCTCTTCCGCCGCCACACGCGGCTGACGGCGTCCGAATACATCGCCGAGCTCCGCATCGGCCAGGCCTGCGCACTGCTCGTCAATTCCGACCAGCCGATCGCCCACGTCGCCGACGCCGCGGGCTACCGGAGCCTTGCCAACTTCAACCGCCAGTTCCGCGCCGCGCGGGGGATGACGCCGCGCGCCTTCCGCCGGAGCTTTGGCTAGGTCGTCGGGCCGCGCAAACCCGCCGAGCAGGCCACCGGGTCTGGTTCGCCCGCACCACGGGGAAGAGCTGCCCATTCTGTCGCAGGATGGCCGACCCGATTTGTCAGCCTCCCGTCAGCCAGAGCCTGCGAAGGATGGCACCCGGGCGGCGAGACGGGCGGCGGGCGCCGCACTGCAGCCGCGAAGGAGGCTCGCGATGATTTCCCTCGCTCACATCCACCCCATGCTGGTGCATTTCCCGATCGTGTTCATCCTCACGCTCGCCGTGTTCGACGCGGCCGCCGTCGTAACCGGACGGCCGGTGACCGGCCGCGGCGTCGCAGGCGGCATCTCGACGGTGCTGGCGGTGCTTGCCGGGGGATCGGCGGTCCTCGCCATGATCTTCGGCGACATGGCGTTGGAAGCCGCCGAGGCGGGCGGCTTCTCGAGCGAGATCGCCGAGATTCACGAGGGACTCGGGTCGACGACCGCGATCGTGTTCGCCGTCTGGGCCGTCCTCCGGCTGATCCTGTGGTGGCGGAACCGGCCGATGAGCATGGCGGTCAATGCCGGCATCGCCGTGCTCGAAGTCGCCGGCGCGGGGCTCATGCTCGCCACCGCCTATTATGGCGGCCAGCTGGTCTACGATCTCGGCGTCAACGTCGCCCGCGCCGTCGGCGGATAGCGGCGCGGCCTACTGACGCCGCCTGTCAGGAATCCGGAGATTGGCCCTTGCGGGCGAAGGCTGTACCTCCCCTCTGTCGCAGCAGAGGAGAGGGCGCCGGTGAAGCATTTGTCCATCTGGGCCGGGATCGCCTGCCTCGTCGCCATGGTCGCCGGGCCCGCATCGGCCGAAACGGCGGTTCCCGAAGGCGGCACGCTCGCCCCGGGCGCAGCGGCGCTGAAGACCTACACCCCGAGCGCCAGCCCCGGCCGCACCGACTTCGACGTCGCCGACCGGGCCGCCATCGCCAACCTGATCCACGCCTACGCCTTCGCCTATGACAACGGCGAGGCCGAGACGTGGTTCAGCCTGTTCACGCCCGACGCGGTGTTCGTCGCCGGGCAGCCGGGGACGGACGCGATCGCCTTCACCGGCGACGGGTTCCACACCTTCTGGAGCGACCGGCTCAAGGCCTTCGCCGCCTCCGGCGACGTCCGCCGGCACCTGATGGCGAACATCCTGTTCCTGGAGGAGACCGCCGACACCGCCCATGTCAGCATCGGCGGGCTGCTCACCAATGCCAGGGACGGCAAGACGTTCGAGGCGGTGTCGAGCCTCAACTATGAAGGCTGGCTGGTGAAGGGCGCCGACGGCTGGAAGATCCAGCGCTGGCACGACTTCCCGGACGTCGACGTCGGCGGCTGACCGGCGTACGCCATCGTTCCCGCGCGAGCCTCCGCTGCCGGGTCATGATCCTTCTCGTGTCGATCCCCGGCAAAGTGCCGAGGGTGGCGGGCGCATGGGAGACACCCGGTTGGCCCTCCGGGGACGGAGGGCCGGAAAAGGGCGCCTCGAACGCGCCCGCCCGGCGACTTGTCGCCATCCGGTCCGCTCTCCGGCACGCCGGACGGACGGGGGTCCCTCGCGAGGAACCGGCCGTCCCCACCATCCCTTCCGGGGCCAAGCCGGTGTCCCGGAGGTTTCCCGGTCGGAACTGGTCCGACGCCCTTAAGGTGCGCCACACGCACAGCGAGTCATATTGCTCGCGGGTTTTCCGGACGGCACCCCGGGACGGCGGCCGGACCTTTCGCCGGGTTACCCCGACGAGAGGATTCCGCCGGCGCGGG
>JAGRKZ010000050.1:16957-30579 GCA_020442065.1 Bauldia sp. | reverse complement strand
GTATATCGGCGGCATCGAGCACGCCATTCTCCACCTTCTCTATTCGCGCTTCTTCACCCGCGCGATGCGGGAGACCGGCCATATCAACCTTGACGAGCCCTTCGCTGGCCTGTTCACGCAAGGGATGGTGGTCCATGAGACCTACCGCCGGCCCGATGGCGGTTGGGTGAGTCCCGCCGAGGTCCGCGTCGAGGAAGGCGACGGCAAGCGCCGCGCCGTCGAGATCGCCACCGGACGGGAGTTGGAGATCGGCGGCATCGAAAAGATGTCGAAGTCGAAGCGCAACACCGTCGATCCGACCGATATCATCGAGAGCTACGGCGCGGACACCGCCCGCTGGTTCATGCTCTCCGATTCGCCGCCCGACCGGGACGTGATCTGGACCGAGGAGGGCGTCGCCGGCGCACATCGCTTCGTCCAGCGGGTGTGGCGGCTCGTCTCGGACTCGGCGCCCGCCCCGGCCGACGCAGGCCGCGAACCCTCGCCGGGCGACCCCGACGAGGCGGCCGCAGCGCTCCGCAAGGTCGCGCACAAGGCCCTCGCTGATGTCGGCGAACACATCAAGGCCCTGCGCTTTAACGTAGCCGTGGCAAGGATTTACGAGCTCGCCAACGCCATTGCCGCGGCGTCTCCCAAGGCCGGCGAAAGCAGCGCTCTCGCCCACGCCCGCCGCGAGGCCGTGGAACTGCTCGTCCAGATGATGGCGCCTATGATGCCCCATCTGGCCGAGGAATGCTGGCATGCACTGGGCCACGAGGGCCTCGTTTCGATGACCCCTTGGCCGAAATTCGAGGCCTCGCTTCTGGCTGAGGACGTGATAACCTACCCCGTGCAAGTGAACGGAAAGAAACGCGCCGAATTGACAATTGCCATTGATGCGTCCCAAGCTGACGTTGAAGTGGCGACATTGGCGCTTGATGCCGTTCGCCGGGCGCTCGGGGGCAATTCGCCGAAGAAGATCGTGGTCGTGCCGAAGAGGATCGTCAATGTCGTCGTCTGACCGCGGCCGTCGCTCGATTCGGCGACTCGGCACAATCGGTGTCGCCGCCATCGCCTTCGCGCTCGGGGCCTGCTCCGTCCAGCCGCTCTACGGCCCGGCGAGCTTTTCCGACAGCGGCACGGTGCAGGCGACGCTGACCCGCATTTCGGTTGGTCAGGTGACCGACCGCGTCGGCCAGCAGGTTCGCAACCGGGTCATCTTCCAGATGGCCGGCGGCAAGGAGATCTCCGATCCGCTCTACCACATGACGCTGACCGTCACCTCGCGTGAGATCGGCCTCGGTATCACGACGACGGAAGCCTCGCCGGTCTATTCGATCATTGTTCAGGCGACCTTCACCGTGAAGCGCGTCGGCACCGACGAAGTCCTGATCACCGGTACCAGCCGCGCCAGCGCGTCCTACAACCGCGTGAACCAGATCTACGCCAACACCCGCGCCAAACTCGACGCCGAGAACCGGGCGGCCGAGCAGGTCGGCAACGAGATCGCGATTCGGGTCGCCACGGCCGTTTCGGCCGGAAGCTGAAGCCCGCCAAGGTCCGTGGCCGAGGTCAAGACCGACATCGACCGGTTTCTTTCGCGAACCGACGTTGGTCTGCTGCTGATCCATGGCAACGACACCGGCCTCGTTGCCGAGCGCGCGGCCGCTTTCACCCGAGCGACCCTGGGCTCATCTGCCGATCCGCTCGGATTGATCCGGCTCGAAGCCTCGGAGGTATCGAGCGATCCCGCCCGGCTCGCCGACGAGGCCTACGCCATTCCGATGTTCGGGGGACGACGATGCATCGAGCTTCGGGTGTCCGGCAACTGGCAGGTACTCCCGGCGCTGCAGCCTCTCTTTGCCAACCCGCCGGTCGATTCCGCCCTGGTCGTCACCGCCGGTGAGCTCCGCAAGACCTCGCCGGTCCGCAAGCTCTTCGAACAGGCAAAGCACGCCTATGCGATCGCCTGCTATGCCGACGACGCGCGGGCCCTCGACCGCGTGATCGACGAGGAAACCGCCCGCGCCGGCCTCACGATCGCCGGCGATGCCCGTGCCGCGCTGAAACAGCTCATCGGCAGCGACCGGATGGCGAGCCGCGGCGAGGTGTCCAAGCTCTGCCTCTATGCCGAAGGCGCAGGCGAGATCACGCTCGACGATGTTCGCGCCGTGGTCGGCGATGCCTCTGCCTCCGCTGTTGATGAGGCCGTTGATGCGGTTGCCGGCGGCGATGCCCCGAGCTTCGAGCGCCTCTATCGTCGCCTCGTGGCCGCCGGAACCGCCGGATTCACCGTGGCCGGCGCCGCCCAGCGCCATTTCGACATGCTCCACAGGGCGCGAGGCCAGGTCGAGCGCGGCGTCGATCCGGAATCCGCCCTCGGCCCCGGCGTCTTCTGGAAGCGGAAGCCGATGCTGCTCCGGCAGGTACAGGCCTGGACCCTGCCCCGCATTGAGCGGGCGCTCGCCATCATCGATCGCACCATCGTCGACAGCCGCCTCCGAAGCGGCATCGCCGACGAAGTCGTCGGCCAAGGCATGCTGATGATCGCGGCCATCGCCGCGCGACCGGCGCGGCCCGCCTGACGTGAGGCAACATGCTTCCCGCCCGCGCTTCAGGAGATCCTATTCCGCGGCCATGAGCAGGCTTGGCCGGCGCAGCCTTCGAAACTCCCGTGGTGTCATGTTCGTGGCGGTCTTGAAGGCGCGGGTAAAGTGCGCCTGATCGGAATAGCCGACGGCCAATGCCACCTGGGCGATGGTTGAATCGTCTTCGGCCATGAGCTGTTTGGCGCGCTCCATCCGCAACCGTAACGCGATATCGCGGAAGCTCGTCCCCTCGGCACTGAGACGCTGCTGGAGCGTCCGGCGACCGACGGCGAGCCGCTCAGCGATCATGTCGAGATCGATCTCCGGTTCGCCGACCCTCGGCAACAGCATCGCGGCAACCGCGTCGCTGGTCGATCGAGGCAGCGCATTCTCACGATAATAGGCGAGCAGGTCAGCCACCGTCGGCACAACCTTGCTTCCGCCGGGGTTCGGAAGAGCCAGCCAGTCCGCCGGGAAGACGAGACTGAAGACCCCCGCATCGGCGCGCACCGGCACCTCGAGGGCCGTCTCGAGCGCACTGTGGAACGGTGCCGCCGCCGACGCCAGAAGCAGCGCCGTCGGCTTCCTCGTGAGGCCGGTGTAGCGGGTTACGAAGCGCACCATCGGCACCAGCACATGGAGCGCATGATGATCGACCTTGTGCCCGCGCGCGGCGAGGTAGTGCAACGACCAGAATGCCTCGCGTCCATTCCTTCGCAGTTCGAACGTCATGGCGTTGGTCTGCAGCTCGGCGAAACCGCGCAGGCGGCGGATGGCTTCCATGAGCGTCGGCGCGGCGAGCGCCGACTGAACGTACGGTCCGTAGTCCTCAGGCTTCATCGCCTGGGCCACGTGAAGGGGAAACAGCGTATCGCCGCTCAGCCTGGACGCCTGGTTGAACACTTCATTGAGGCTGCTGAACGGAATCACAGTGCGCGGGCTCAGCGTCCCGGGTGTGAGCCCCTCCCCGGCCAGAAGCCGACGCAAGGCTGGCGCCCCCTCGGCCGCCTCGAACAACCTCGGCAGCGGCCCGAAACCGGAAGCGCGCGTGAACCCGACCGAGGGGCGCGCCATGGGCTCAGGCACGGATCGTGTCGTGCGGATCGTTCCGCGTGCGCCCGCGCAAAATGGCAATACGGCAGACCCGCACTTCCATCAGAACTCGCCTCCCGGACGCCACTTCCGACGGTCTTCCGACGGATGTGAACCATGCGTCCTGCCAGTCCAGGCGTTATGGCCGCCGCAGCGTGCATCGGTGCGGCGCATGGTTGGATTACGCCTGCATTCCGGCAGGCGCAACCTCAACGGAGGAGTACAGGAAAATGAAGCGAATTACGCAAGAGGGCAAGGCGTTGCTGGCATGCGCCGCGATGCTGGTTGCCGGCGCTCTCGCGGGTGCGCCCGTACTGGCCGAGGACACCCAGAAGCCCAACATCCTGGTGATCTGGGGCGACGACATCGGCCAGTTCAACGTCAGCGCCTACAACAACGGCATGATGGGCTACCGGACGCCCAATATCGACAGCATCGCCCGTGAAGGCGTGCTGTTCACGGACTGGTACGGCCAGCAGAGCTGCACCGCCGGCCGGGCCGCCTTCATCACCGGGCAGTCGCCGATTCGCACGGGCCTCACCAAGGTTGGCCTGCCCGGCGCGCCCGAAGGCATGAAGGCCGAGGATCCGACCATCGCGACGCTGCTGAAGCCGCTCGGCTATGCCACAGGCCAGTTCGGCAAGAACCATCTCGGCGATCTCGACGAGATGCTGCCCACGGCCCATGGCTTCGACGAGTTCTTCGGCAATCTCTACCACCTCAACGCCGAGGAGGAGCCGGAGAATCCCGACTATCCGCAGGGCGCCTTCATGGACAAGTTCCGCCCCCGCGGCGTCATCCACTCCTGGGCCCAGCCCGACGGCACCCAGAAGATCATCGACACTGGACCGCTGACCCGGAAGCGGATGGAGACGGTCGACGAGGAAGTCACAAACGAAGCGCTCCGCTTCATGGAAGACGCCCACAAGGACGGTAAGCCCTTCTTCGTGTGGTGGAATTCGACCCGCATGCACATCTTCACGCACCTCCGTCCCGAGTCGGAGGGGAAGACCGGCCTCGGCATCTATGCGGATGGCATGGTCGAGCACGACGCGATGGTCGGCCAGCTGCTCGCCAAGCTCGATGAGCTCGGCATCGCCGACAACACCATCGTCATGTACTCGACCGACAACGGCGCCGAGACCTTCACCTGGCCCGACGGCGGCACCACCATGTTCCGTGGCGAGAAGAACACCAACTGGGAGGGTGGCTACCGCGTTCCGACCGTGATCCGCTGGCCGGGCGTGGTGAAGCCGGGCACGGTGATCAACGACATCGGCGCCCACGAGGACATGCTGCCGACCCTGCTCGCCGCCGCCGGCGACCCCGGCGTCAAGGATGAGCTCCTCAAGGGCGATGCCGTCGACGGCACGACCTACAAGGTGCACATCGACGGCTACGACCTCGGCCCGGCGCTCAAAGGCGACGGCGCATGGCCGCGCAAGGAGTTCATCTACTGGACCGACGATGGCAGCGTCGCCGCCCTGCGCTACGACAACTGGAAGATCACCTTCCTGAAGCAGAACGGGGAAGGCCTTGAGGTCTGGCAGAAGCCCTTCGAGGAGCTCCGTGCACCGACGCTCAGCAACCTCCGCATGGATCCCTTCGAGCGTGCGGAGCAGGAGCATGCGATGGGCTTCCAGCGCTGGTACCTCGAACACATGTTCGCGATCGCCCCGGCGAGCGCCTACGTCGGAGCATGGCTGCAGAGCTTCCGGGAGTTCCCGCCACGCCAGAAGCCCGGCAGCTTCAATCTCGAGCGCGTGATGGAGGCGGTCACGGCTAGCTCGCCGTAGGGTCACACTACCCACCCGGCCCCGGCCGGAGACGTGACGGGACCGCGGCCGATCGGACCGCGGTCCCTGCTTTCGCAGCTGTGAGCCTCAAGCGGCGCCTTGGCGGTAAGGGATCATCGGCCCCTGGATACCCGCCATGCATGCATGGCTGCGCAAAATGGCAATACGCCACACCCTTGTTCATCCAAAATATGACGAGGCTGAACACCGCTCCGTGCAGCGGGTGGGGCTCGCCGCGGTGGGGCAGGAAGGCTCCATCGGCGGGCTGTGCCACGATCCGACTTCTTCGGGCGGAAGAAGCGGAGATCACCGGTTGCGCCACGTTCGGCCCCGGTCCGGCACCGCCCGCACTGAGGAACAGCTGGAAATGCCGGCGCATGGCGCTGGTTCGAATCCAGACAGGGATGCCCGCGAACGACCTCGGTCGCCAAGCGGGCATTCCTCTTTTCGGATGCCCGATCCTCCGGAGCGTGGAGGCCGCCGCCACGACCTGACGTAGGTTTGCTCCATGGTTGACGGCGGTGCTCTCCGGTCGGAGACTGGCGGCCTCACGGGCGAGCGGAGTATCCGCCATGTCGGAAGACCACGCCGGCAGGATGGGCGCCATCCACCGGGAACTGCACAGCCACCTGCCGCCCGAGCCGGCGCTCCGGGTCAAGGCGCTCGAGAGCCTGCTGGTCGAGAAAGGACTGCTCGACCCCAGGACGGTCGACGCCTGGATCGAGGTTTACACCGAGGAGATCGGCCCGAAGCGAGGCGCGGAGGTGGTGGCGCGGGCCTGGAGCGATCCGGCCTTCAAGGCGCGTCTGCTCGAGGATGCCCCATCTGCGATCGCCGAGCTCGGCTTTCAGGGCTGGGCGAGCGGCCACCTCAACGTCGTCGAGAACACGCCGGCCATCCATAACCTCGTCGTCTGCACACTCTGCTCGTGCTATCCGCACGCGCTGCTCGGGATTCCGCCCAACTGGTACAAGACCGCCGCCTACCGGGCGCGGGCGGTGAGAGATCCGCGCGGCGTCATCGCCGAGTTCGGTGAAGTTGTCCCCGATGAGGTCGAGGTCCGGGTCTGGGATTCGACCGCCGAGCTTCGCTATCTGGTGATGCCCGCGCGGCCGCCCGGGACGGAGGGCTGGGACGTGGCGCGGCTCGCGGCGCTGGTGACGCGAAACGCCATGATCGGCACGGCGCGTGACCTCGCCCCCCGGGTCGGAGGGCGGTGATGGACGGCATCCACGATCTCGGCGGGCGGCAGGGCTACGGCCCGATCGACGTCGGCGAGCCACCTGAACCCTTCCATGCCGCCTGGGAGGCGCGGCTCCTCGGCATCGTGCGCGCCTTTACCCGGCCGGGTGCCTGGAGCATCGACTGGTTCCGGCATGTGCGGGAATGCATCGACCCGGCCGACTACCTGACCCGGCCCTACTACGACCAGTGGCTCCAGACTTACGCGGCGATGATGGTCGATTCGGGCGCGGCGACCGTCGCGGAGCTTGCCACCGGTCGATCGGCGTCGGCGCTCCCCGGGATGCCGGCGCCGGCGACGCCCGAATCGGTCGAGACCGCAAAGAAGACCTTCGCCCGTTTCGACCGCGAATCGACCGCCGCCCCCACCTTCGCGCCGGGCGATGCCGTCCGCACCAACCCGCTCGGCGCCGCCGGTCACACGCGCCTCCCCCAATATGCCCGCGACAAACGCGGCCGGATCGAGCGTTTCCGGGGCTTTCACATCCTTCCCGACAGCAACATGACCGGGAAAGGGACAGCGGAGCCGCTCTACACCGTCTCGTTCGACGCCACCGAACTGTGGCCGGAAGCCGGAAGCCGCCGCGATCGCGTCTATCTGGACCTCTGGGAGAGCTACCTTGAGCGGGCCTGAGGCGGCGCTCCTCCCCCGCGAGCCTGCCGCCGGGACGCCGGTGTTCGCCGAGCCCTGGCATGCCGAGGTCCTCGCCGTCGCCTTTGCCCTGACCCGGGACGGCATTTTCTCGGCCGGCGAATGGGCCGACGCGCTCGGCGCCGAGATTGCCCGCGCCACCGCCGCCGGCACGCCGGACACCGAGACCGGCTATTACGGCGCGGCGCTCAAGGCTCTGGAATCGCTGGTTTCCGCCAAGCTGCCGACGACCGGCGCGGCGCTGGCCGAACGCATCGAGGCCTGGCGGTGCGCCTATCTCAACACCCCGCACGGCCAGCCGGTGACCCTTGCGGCGGCGGCCCTTCCGATGGCACATCACGACCACCATCACGACTGAGGTCGTCAGGTCCCGCCCGAAGAAGAGCCCCATGACAGCGAGCGAGAGCGCATCGGAACGACTGGCCGCGACCCGTGCCCGCATCGCCGCGGCGGAAGCCGACGCCGGCCGGCCGACCGGATCGGTGACCCTCATCGCCGTCTCCAAGACCTTCTCCGCCGAGGACGTCCGGCCGGTGATCGGAGCCAGGCAGCGCGTCTTCGGCGAGAACCGCGTGCAGGAGGCCAAGGCGAAGTGGCCGGAACTCCGTGCCGCGCATCCCGACCTCGAGGTGCACCTGATCGGGCCGCTCCAGTCCAACAAGGCTGCCGAGGCGGTGGCGCTGTTCGACGCGATCCACACCATCGACCGCGACAAGATCGCCGCCGCCGTCGCCGCCGAAATGGCCCGGCAGGCGCGCACGCTCCGCCTGTTCGTCCAGGTCAATACCGGGGCGGAGCCGCAGAAGGCCGGCATTCTGCCCGGCGACGCCGAGGCCTTCGTCAATCGCTGCCGGGACAGCCATGGCCTGGCGATCGAGGGCCTCATGTGCATCCCGCCCTTCGATGAGGCGCCGGCACCGCACTTCGCGCTGCTCGCCAAGCTCGCCCGCAATCTCGGCCTGTCCGGCCTGTCGATGGGCATGAGCGGCGACTTCGAGATCGCGATTGCGCTCGGCGCAACCTGCGTCCGGGTCGGCAGCGCGATCTTCGGAGACCGCACCTACGCCCCAGGCTAACCGACCTCGAACACCGTTTCGGGTCCGGAAAGAGTAAGGAGTCGTCGCATCGCCGGCAGGGTCACCGCGATGCAGCCGGCGGTCGGGCCAAGGCCCGGCGCCGCGAGATGGAAGAAGATCGCCGAGCCCCCGCCGGGCCGCGGACGGGCGAGGTTCCAGTCGAGGACGACCACGATGTCGTAGAGGTGGTCCTGCCGCCACATATCCTCGTGCCCGCCGGGATACGGCAGGCGGACGGGGCGGTTATATCTCCGGTCGGCAGGATCGTCGCACCAGCCGTCCGACGGCCGGAGCGACGACATCGGCACGGCCGTGCACGGTCGCGCCACGCGGTCGGCACGCCAGTATCCGGCGACCAGACGGAGCGTACCGGCCGGAGTCGCCCCATCCCCCTCGCGTTTCTGCCGGGTGACCCCGCTCCGTCCGAGCGCGCAAGGCGCCGTGAGCGGCCCCGCGACCAGAACCCCGCGTGCCGCGTCCGACCGCGAGCCTCGCACGATGATCCGCCGGAGCGGCGCCGACGCCGTCATTCGACCTCCCCACGAAAAAGCCAAGCTCCTCCGCCTTACCTTGCGTCGGCTACCGATTGGGGTCTACATCCTGTTTGGCCGAATCCGAAGCTTTCCGCCGGTTTCGGGGCGCGGCCCAGCGACCGGAGAGACAGAGGCGACCCATGCCTGTCCGAAAGATACTTGTCGTCGACGACGACGACGTGCTCCGCGAGAGCCTGGTCGAGCAGCTTTCGCTCTACGAGGAGTTCGAGACCGCCGAGGAGGGCACCGCGGCCAAGGGCATCGCTGCGGCGCGCGCCGGGCATGTCGACCTCGTCGTCATGGATGTCGGCCTGCCCGACATGGACGGCCGCGAGGCGGTGAAGCTGCTCCGGAAGGGCGGCTTCAAGGCGCCGGTGATCATGCTCACCGCGCAGGATTCCGAATCCGACACCATCCTCGGCCTTGAGGCCGGCGCCAACGACTACGTCACCAAGCCGTTCCGCTTCGCGGTGCTGCTCGCCCGCATCCGCGCCCAGCTCCGCCAGCACGAGCAGAGCGAGGATGCGGTCTTCACCATCGGCCCCTACACCTTCCGGCCCAGCGCCAAGGTGCTTGCCGACGAACGCGGCCAGAAGATCCGCCTCACCGAGAAGGAGACGGCGATCCTCAAGTTCCTCTACCGCGCCGGTGAGAAGGTGATCGGCCGCGACGTCCTGCTCCACGAAGTGTGGGGCTACAATTCCGGCGTCACCACCCACACCCTCGAAACCCACATCTACCGCCTTCGCCAGAAGATCGAGAAGGACCCGTCCAAGGCGGAGCTGCTCGTCACCGACGTCGGCGGCTACAAGCTGGTGCCGTAGGGATGCAGCTCGGGACGAGCTCGGTCGCCGATCCGGGTGGCGTCGCGGCCCCCGCAGGGAGCAGCTCCTCGCCGTGAGCCTCGACCGCGACATCACGCTGCTCTCGCGCGTTCCCCTGTTCAGCGAGCTGTCGACCGAGCAGCTCCGGCTGCTCGCCTTCAGCGCGGTGCGACAGGAGCTGGCGCCGGGGCAAGTGCTGTTCCGCGAGGGTGCGACGGCGGGCTCGGGCTACGTCGTGGTGTTCGGCGGGATCGAGATGTCGGTCGGCCAGGGCGGCAAGCGGAAGGTTCTGACCACCTGCGAGCAGGGCACACTGATCGGCGAGCTGGCCCTGTTCATCGAGACCAAGCGCCGCGCCACGGCGACCGCCATCGTCTCGACCGAGGTGCTGGACATCGACCGCAAGCTCGTCACCCGCATGCTCAACGAATACCCGCATGTCGCCGTTCGCCTCCGCCGCATCCTCTCCTCCCGCCTGACCGCGACGATCGGCGAGCTCGGCAAGATCCAGAAGGCGCTCGACGCTGTCGACACCCGCAGCAAGCGGGCGTGAACTCCGCGCCCTGGCGCCGGTGATGCCGCTCCGGCAACGGCTGCCGGTGCCCGTGGCCACCCTCGACGTCGCCGGGCATGCGGGCGGCCACGCATCCTGGAGCCGACCGCCACTTGGCCAGCGCGACGCCGTGGAGCGTGCCGGTCTCAGGGCCGGGAGAACGCGGCGTCCTGGCTTTCCGGCGCCACGTCAAAGGTCCGCGCGGATACGTTGATGGTGCCGCAGTCCTCGACCGGAATCGGCGCCGTCGGCGAACAGGCGTCAACGACCTGCCAACCGCCACGCTCCAGCAACAGCGACAGCGGATGGATGACGCGGGCGGCAGGCGTGTTCATGCCGATGCGAACGACGTTGCGACCGCGCACGGCGGCCGCCAGGGCCGGGACGCGGGGGTCGGCGACATCATCGGGCTCGGTCGCGAAGCGGAACTGCCGCGATGCCCGCTCGACCACTTGCCGCACATGATCGGGGAAGGACTCGAGCGTCTTGGCGCGGGCACGCGCTGCCGCCGCGGCGAGGCCGAGCGCGGCGAGCTCGGGCATCGGCCGGGCGAGGATCACCGCCATCGCTTCCGCCTCGTCGGCATCGAGGCCGGTCAGCCGGGTGCGATAGTTGAAACCGAGCTCGATTCCGCCCTGGTTGCCCCGATGGGCGATGATAGGCAGTCCGGCTTCGGTCAAGGCATCGACGTCGCGAAGGATCGTTCGGGGCGCGACCTCGAGTTCCGTGGCGAGCGCCACTGCGGTCTGTCGCCCCCGGTTCTGGAGAATGAGAAGCATGCGGAGGAGGCGCGAAGCGCGCATGAGGTCAATCCAAATATGACATAAGATGTCATCTTAGCCTTCCTATAGTCGACGGTCACGCCGATGGCCCGGCACAGCGCGACCCTTTGGAGTCGGGCTCGCAAGGAGAACCGCATGACCCACCCTCTGGTGACCTATGGCACGGGACAGGCGGACGACCCCTGGCTGCTCAAGACCCCGTCGCTCTCCTCGGAGTATCGAGCCTGGCGCGACGAGGAAGCCGACCCGCCGGCGCTGGTGGTCCAGGTCGGGACGACGCGCTTGTCCTACCGCCTCAGGTGTCTCGACGACGCCTCCGCGATGCTCGCCGCGACCGGGGACTGGGTGCCGCTCGGCAACGCCGACGAAGGCAAGCCGGTGCAGCCCGGAACGCTGGAAGCCTGGGCGCGAGACCCGAACAACCCGGTCGGCGGCTACTACGGCCTCCGCAAGGGGTACCGAGGCCGCTTCGCCAACTACGTTGCCCCGGTTCTCGAGGTGCTCGGCCGGGTCGAGCTCGAGCACAACCCGCGCAACAACCGGATTCGGGCGAAATAGGCCCACCCGGTCCGCCGATTGGAGCGGACACGGGACGGGGAAAGAAGGGGTGCTCAGCTGCGCCGCGCAGAATCCTCGGCGAAGAAAGTGTTGAGGACACCGCCCGGCGCCGCGTCGGCAAGGGCGTGGAAACGGCCCTCGGCGAGGTCCTTGCCGGCCCGCATCACCCCGGCCCAGGCCATCCGGGCGAGGCCGCCGCCGACGCTGACGCGGCGGACACCGAGGGCGGCGAGATCGGCCAGAGTCAGCCCACCAAGATTGCGGGCAAGGACGTTGACCGCCTTCGGCCCGGCCGCCTTGACGACATCGGCGATCTGCTCGCGGGTGTTGACGTCCGGAACGTAAAGGCAGTCGGCCCCGGCCTCGGCGAAGCGCTCGATCCGGCGGAGCGCTTCGCGATGCCCGTCTGGCCGGCGGAGCGTCACCGCCTCCGACCGGGCGGCGAGGAGGACGCCGGTGCCGTCCTCGTCGATCGCCTGACGGGCGGCGCGGACGCGCTCGACCGCAAGCTCAATGTCGTAGAGCTGGTGGTTGGCGTCCATGTCCTCGATCGAAAGCCCCGCGACGCCGGTGCCGATGCAGAGCGCGACGTTGGGGGCGAGGTCCTCGGGCGCATCGGCGAAGCCGTTGAGGAAATCGGCGCTGACCGGCAGGTCCGAAACGGCCGCGATCTCGGCGATGTGCTCCAGCATCACGTCGCGGCCGAGCGCGCCGTCGGGGAAGCCGTAGCTCCAGGCGGCGCCGGAGCTGGTGGTCGCCAGCGCCTTGAAGCCAAGGCCCGCAAGCCAGCGCGCCGAACCCATGTCAAACGGGTTGGGAATGACGAAGCAGCCGCGCTCATGGAGGGCATGGAACGCCCGTCGCTTCTCGATGATGCTGCTCATGCCCCGCCTCCGTCGCCGTTCCGGACGCCGTTATGCGCCACGGACCAACCTCGCACAATGGACGCCGCACGGGCTTCCCACCCCAGGGGCCGATCACTCGGCCATCGCGATCAGGGCCGCCAGGATCGCCAGCGCGGCGGGAACGCCCGCGATCCATGCGATCCGGGATCGCGGGCCCTTCCGATCCCGACCGGTCCGGGAAGCCGCCCCCGCCGACCTTCCGCGAGGGACGTGCCCACCCCTTGCGCCGGCCGGCACCCGCGTGATCGCCCGCACGCCGTCCTCGCCCTCGTCGGCCGCCGAAAAATCGACCACCGGCGTATTCCATTGAAGCCGGGTGAGCGCTCCCGCCCACCGTTCGGCCATGGCCATGGGAAGCGGCAGCGTGGTCTCAGCCGTCCAGTTTGGCTCCGTGCCGGGACACTCCGCGATCCGAAACGAGACATCCGATGGCGCCGGCAGGCCGTCGGCCACCATCGCGATCAGCCGGTCCATGAGCTCCGACACGGTCAGCATGTGGTCCCTTCCGGTCGATTCGGTTGTGCGCGGCCTGCGGATGCACGCAGCCTAACGGCGAGCGATCGGGAAGACCACGTCCGGAAAAGTTGCCATGCGACCCATCCGCCGCGTCGGCCCCAGCTTTCGCGCGGCGCGCTTTGCCGCTAGGAACATCCCCTCGGGACCGCCGTCGCGCGGCAGGAGGGATACGAGCAATGCTGACCACGATTGCCGGCTTCGACCGGATCGGCGAGGAGAATGCCTTCGCCGTGCTGGCCCGCGCCACCGAGCTCCAGGCCGAGGGCCGCGACGTCATCAATCTCGGCATCGGCCAGCCCGACTTCCGCACCCCCGACCACATCGTCGAGGCGGCGATCAAGGCGCTCCGCGACGGGCACCACGGCTACACGCCGGCGACCGGCATCAAGCCGCTCCGCGAAGCGGTCGCCGCCGACATCCACCGCCGGCTCGGCGTCGAGGTCTCGCCCGACCTCGTCATGATCGTGCCGGGCGGCAAGGTGACGATGTTCGCCGCGATCCTGATGTTCGGCGAGCCCGGCGCCGA
>JAGRKZ010000050.1:0-16924 GCA_020442065.1 Bauldia sp. | reverse complement strand
TGATCGAGTTCACCGGCGCGACCCCGGTGCCGATCCCGATCCGCGAGGAACACGGCTTCGCCTTCTCGGCCGAGGAGACGCTCGCCCTCATCACCCCGAAGACGCGGCTGATGATCGTCAACTCGCCGGCCAACCCGACCGGCGGCGTCACCCCCAAGGCCGACGTCGAGAAGCTCGTCGCCGGGCTCGCCGCGCATCCGCACGTCGCGGTGATGTCGGACGAGATCTACGGGCAGATGACCTATGACGGCCTCGAACACGTCTCGCTGATGTCCTATCCCGAGGTCCGCGACCGGCTGATCCTCCTCGACGGCTGGTCCAAGACCTACGCCATGACCGGCTGGCGGATGGGCTTCTCGGTGTGGCCGAAGCCGCTCTACGACAAGGTGCGGAAGCTCGCGGTCAACGCCTGGTCCTGCGTCAACGCCCCGGCCCAGTTCGCCGGCCTCGCGGCCCTGACCGGCCCGCAGGATTCGGTCGGCGCGATGGTCGCCGAGTTCGACGCGCGCCGGAAGATCGTGGTCGAGGAGCTCAACAAGCTCCCCGGCGTCTCCTGCATCACGCCGAAGGGCGCCTTCTACGCCTTCCCCAACATCAAGGACACCGGCTTCAAGGCCAAGAAGCTCGCTTCCCGCCTGCTCGAGGAAGAGGGCGTCGCGATCATCGGCGGGCCGGACTTCGGCATCCTCGGCGAGGGCTACGTCCGGCTCTCCTACGCCAACTCGGCCGAGAACATCCGCCGGGCGATCGGGCGCATGGCCGGCTTCCTCGAGCGGAACCATAACGCGAACGGAGAATGAGGGTAGTGGGCAAAGGCAAACCGTCTGAAAACGAGAGCGACGGCCCGATTGCTCATGCTCGCACCACCCAAAATCTCAGCGAACTCGTCGCGGCGGCCAGAGTGATCGCAGAGGGCTTTCAGAGCCGGCCCAAGCTCGACGAGAGACCCGACGACGAGATACTCGGCTACGATGACTTCGGCGTCTTCGAGCGGACAGCTCGCGCGCGGGCGGAATAGGCCGAGGACCGTCCGCCGACGGCTGCGGCGGGAGGTTCCCGGGTACGATGACCGGCGTCTTGCCCACCGGCGGCGGGGACTATGCGCCGCTGCGGCGTTTGCCCTTGTGTCGGGCGGCATAATCGTCGACCAGCGCACGGATCATGCGCTGGTACGGCACCTGGTGCTTCCTGGCCTCGTGCTTGAAGAAGTCGAGGCTCCGCCGCGTCAGGCTCAGCGTCACCTTGACGTTGTCCTCGGCGAGGACGAGGTCCTCGGGCGGCGGGAGGAAGTCCTCGACGATACGGACCTTGCCGATCTCACCCTTGGTGTATCGGACCGTTCGCTCGCTCATAGATTTGCCTTCCTTTTCTCCAGTAGCCCGCTCCAATGATGCGGATGCGGCCGACCCGGTACGTAAACCGGACCGTCATGATTCCGCTCCCGACCCGACCGAAGCAGAACCAGCGCATCTCCGTACCGCTGTGCTCGAGGTCTTCGGCGATGACGCGATCGGGATCGATGAAAGCCCGCTGCGCCAACGCGAAGGCGACGCCGTGCTTCGCCTGATTGCCCGCATCCTTGCGGTCATCCCACTCGAAGTGCGCGCCCCTCATATGGTGATCTTACCATATTTTTGTATGGGCGACACATCGGATGGAAGGCCACGGTCGTCCGGGGCAGATGGAGGAAGCCGTCAGCTCTGGAATCGCGCCCGGAGCTCGGCGACCTGGCCGATGTCGAGGAAGCGGGTGGTCTCGCCGCGTAGGAGGAACCAGAGCTTGGCCGTCTCCTCGAGCTCTTCGGCCGCGTAGTGCGCCTCGTCGAGGCTCTTGCCGGCCACCACCGAGCCGTGGTTGGCGAGAAGGACGGCGTGGGCGCCGGCCATCGCCGCGCCGACGGCATCGGCAAGGCCGCGGTCGCCCGGCGGGTAGTAGGGGACGAGCGGCAGGGTGCCGACCCGCATGACGAAATAGGCGGTGATCGGCGGCAGCATGTTCTCGGGGTCGGCCGCCGCCAGCGTCGACAGCGCCACCGAATAAGTCGAGTGGAGATGGACCACCGCCCGCATCTCCGGCCGCCGGGCATAGACCGCGAGATGGAGGAAGCCCTCCTTCGACGGCTTGTCGCCGCTGACGTGGCTGCCGTCTGGCGCGACCTTGGCGATGCGGCCGGCGTCGAGCCGGCCGAGGCTGGTGTTGGTCGGCGTGATCAGGATGCCGTCGTCGACGCGGACCGAGAGGTTGCCGCTCGAGCCGACGCCGTAGCCGCGGTCGTAGAGCGACTTGCCGATGAGGACGATGTGGTCGCGGAGCGCGGTCTCGGACTGGGTCATGCGGCTACGCTAGCGAGGCGGGCCATCCCGGACAAGCCGGGGAGCGGCGCGGGAAACCGCGCCGCTCGCCCGGGACGGTGCGAAGCCGCTACCGGAGCTCGCCGATATTGACCAGCTGGACCCGCCGGTTGACCGCGCCTTCCGGGTTGGCCGGATCGAGCGGCAGCTCCTCGCCGACGCCGACGGCAACGAGCCGCTTGGGCGAAACCGCGAAGGTGGTGGTGAGGGCCGCCACGATCGCCTGGGACCGCTCCAGGCTGAGCTTGAGGTTGTAGTCCGCCGCTCCCTTCGAATCGGTGTGACCGACGACCAGGAACTTGTGGCGGGCCAACAGCGGGTGGTGCAGCGCGTCGGCGATGGCGCCGAGCGTGACGTAGGACGACGGCACGATCGCGGTCGAATTGAACTCGAACTCGATGTCGACGATGAACTGGGTCAGCTTCGACAGCTGGCTCCAGGCCGGCTGGTTGGCGACGCCCTTGCCGACATTGGCGTTGACCTCGGCGATGAGGGCCTGCGGGTCGACGACGACCGTGACCGCCGGCCCCTGCAGGCCAACGATGATCTGCTGCTCGGTGACCTGGGCCGGCCAGGCGCTGACGCCAGCGGCAAGAAGGGCAAGGCCTGCGATCGCCCCGCGAAGTCCAGTCTTCAGCATCGTCGCGCTCCCCGAACCGTTTCTCATCACCGCCACCCTGCATTGGTGATGGCGGCGTTGCATTTCTTGCTGACGGTGTTGGCTGCCTTGAGCAGGCAGTCGAGAAGATGGGCATCGCCCTGGACCACGCCCTGGCAGCGGCGGGCCGCATCGCCCCGGCAGACCTTGAGCACCTCGGCCTGGGCGGCGAGCCGCTCCGCGATCGAGGCGCGCACCGCGGCAAGACTCTGGATGCACACCGGCGAGACCTTGGCCTGGTTCTGCATCAGGCAGTTGCCGATACCGTTGTTGGCGAGGGGCACCCCCTTGCAGTATTTCCCGACATCCTTGCCGCAATCGCGGGAAAGGATGGCCATGGCATCGGCGAAGCTGACCGTGGCCGCCTCCGCCCCGACGGCCGAGGCCGCCGCGAGCATCAGGCCCGCAGCCAAGATCCTGGAAATGCGCGCAGTCATGGACGATTGCTCCCCTTGTCGTCTTGTCGTCTCGGTTCCGCCCCATCCGACGGGCATGAAGCCAGCCGGCGCGGACGTCTCTACTTCTTGCCGGTCGGGAAGAGGAAGGTCAGCGTCGGCTGGACGCCCCACCGTGGCCCGCCGTCGGGCCGGGCCAGGAAGTACGTCCCGTTGAGGGCGAAGCTCATCGGCTGCGTGCCGATGCTGAACACCTTGGAGAAGCCCGCATTGAGCGGCGCGGTCCACTGTTCGCCGATCCAGTCGTAGCTCGCCTGGATGTTGGCGTTGGCGGTCCAGCCCTTGCCGAGCGCAACCGACACGAACGGCTGGATGAAGGTGGCATTGATGCCGCCGGGCTCGTCCGTCTTCTCGAACGACCAGATCTGATTGGCGAGGACGCCCGTCGTCAGCTTGCCGCGCTGGAGCAGGGCGACGGCGGTCGGACCCGCACCCCACTCACTCGGCCCGAACAGCGGATCGGTGGTCGTCGGGTAGTTGAAAGCGGGACCGACGCCCCAGATCAGTCCGCCGGCGGTCGGAGCCTTGGGCGAGAAGAAGAAGCTCTGCAGCGTATTGCCGAAGCCCCATTCGCTCGGATTGATCGGCGACACGTCCTCGCGGCCCATGATCGGCACGATGGTGCGGACGATCAGGTTCCAGTCCGGCGCGATCGAGATCGGAATCACCGGCTGGATGTTGAGGGTGTACCACTGGCCATCGTCGTCCGGGCCACCGCCGAAGGCTGCGTTGAACTGGAACGGCACGGAGATCAGGTTGGCGACAGGGTTCGACAGCTGTTGCGCGAGCTGGTCGGCGTCATCCGCCGAAGCGTCTCCCGCGGCCATCAGTCCGCCCAGCAACGCTGCTGAAAGAGCCGTTGCCCTGGTCAATGACCGCATCACCCCACCCATGCGCGCACCCCCGCGTGAATCACATGCCCTAGGTTCCGTCAGCATGCGCCTCGCGGCGAAGCAAGACAATCCCAGCAATTTCGTCAGCGAGCTCCTCCACCAGCGTCGCATATTCGGTCGTCCTGACGTCGCCGTCCGCCGCCGGAATCTGACGCCACCGCGTGAGTGCGTCCTCGGCATCGCCGAAGTCGTCACACAGGGAGCGGAAACCGGCGTCGGCGAGCGCAAGCCGGCAAATCTCGAGGCTCCAGGCCGGAAACCGCCGCACCGCCGACGCCACGCCCTTGTCCATGCCGCCCTCGCGTCGCAATCGAGCTACCCCCGTATCGGCAGGATAGATGCACTCGGCGAGCCGCAAGAGGTAAAGTACAGTAAGAAACGCCGAACCAGGCGGCGCCAGCAGCCGCTTCGGCGCGCGCTCCCGGGCGATGCGCGCAACGCTTGTCTTATATGCTAGTGTAGCAACTATCGGATTCCGGAACTTCAAGTCGGGATCGGCCGACCGATCTGGGAGATGTTGCGTGACGATGCCGATGGACCATGTCGCCGGGTCCGGGGACGACGCGATGGAGGCACCGCCCGCACAGGTCCGGGACGCCGTCGACCAAATCGTTGCGAGCACCGATTTCACCGCCTCGGATCGGGCCCGTCGCTTTCTGCGCTACGTGGTGGAGGAGACCCTCGCCGGCCGCGCCGATCGCATCAAGGCGTTCTCGGTGGCGATCGAGGTCTTCGGGCGCGACGAATCCTTCGATCCCCAGAATGATCCCGTCGTCCGCATCGAAGCAGGCCGCCTGCGGCGAGCGCTCGAACACTACTACCTGTTGTCCGGCAAGGATGACGCGGTTCTCATCGACATCCCGAAGGGCGGTTACGTGCCGACCTTCACGCTCCGCCGGCCGGAGGCGCTTGAGCCGTCGCGTGACGCCGAAACCGGGGAGCCCGCCCCTCCGCCGCTTCCCGACCCCGTGCGGAGCGGGCCCGCCCGCCGCCCCTGGTTTGTGCCGGCGGTGGTCCTGCTCGCGCTGGTCGCCGTTGGAGCGGCGGCCTGGCTGGGACTGAGGCTCGCGCAGCCCGCTTCGACCGCCGCGCTGGCGCCCGGCGAGCCGCGGGTGCTGGTTCAGCCCTTCACCGACCTCGGCGAAGGCCAGGTCTCAGCGCTCTATTCGGCCGCCCTTACCGACGAGCTGGTCACTGCGCTGGGCCACTTCAAGGAGATCACGGTCCTTGGCGTACAGACCGCCAGGGCGCTGCCGCCCGCCCCCGACGCCCAGACCCTGAACGAGGAGCTGCAAGTCGGCTACCTGGTCGAGGGCAGCGTGCGCAGCCTCGGCGACAGGATTCGCGTCACCGCCAGGCTGACCAGCAGTCAGAACGGCGCGGTGCTGTGGTCCGAGACCTACGAGAATCCGATCAACCCGGACGACCTCTTCGGGCTGCCGGTGACGACGGCGGGCGCGATCGCCGCCGCCATCGCCCAGCCCTACGGGATCGTCTTTCAGACCGAGACAACCCACGCCCCCCAGGCCCCGCCGCGGAATCTCGACGCCTATCTCTGCACCCTCCGCTACTATGCCTATCGCGCCGACATCACCCCGGAGAACTATGCCGGGGCGCGAACCTGCCTCGAGCGTGCCGTCGCCGATTTCCCCGACTATGCGACGGCCTGGGCGCTGCTCGCTCACATCTATATCGACGAGATCCGGACCGGTTTCGCCAAAGGCGCCGAAGCGCCCCCGGCGGCGCGGGCACTGGCCGCCGCGCGCACCGCCGCACGGCTCGATCCGAACAATGTCCGGGCGCTGCAGGCGTTGGCCACGGCATTGTTCTTCAGTCACGATCTCGATGAAGCCTTCAAGGTCAGCGACCGGGCCCTTGCCCTCAATCCCAACGATTCGGAGCTCCTGGGGCAGCTCGGCCAGTTGATGGGCATGGCAGGCCGTCCTGATGAGGGCCGGGCCCTGATCGAACGGGCGCTGATCCTCAACCCCGCACACACCGGATTCTACCGGGGCGTCCTGTCGATCATCGCCTACATACAGGGCGACTTCGACACCGCCGTCCGCGAAATCGAGCAGGCGGACATGCAACACCTTCCGATCTATCATGGCGTCGCCGCCGTGGCCTATGCCCAGAAGGGGATGATCGAGAAGGGCAGAGCCGAGCTCGCAACCTTCCAGGAGATGGCGCCGGATTTCATTCCCAGCCTCTGGATGGAACTGGACCGGCGGAATATCCCGCTCCAGGCACAGCTTCTCATCGGAGAGGGATTGGAAAAGCTCGACGTGGTGCTTCCGCCCCGCCCGGCGGCCGCAACCCCGAACACGGCCGATTCCGGCTGAACTGAGGGCTCGCGGCGCTCGGTGCACGCGAGAAACATGTAGCCCTACCCGAAGCTACGAGCCGCCCGGTCGGTGAGGAACTAGTGTCCGTTCACGCCGAGGCGGCCGAATGCGGCGGCTGCCCCGGGGAGTTCGTGTGCTCTCTGCAATTTGAAATTGTCACATAACTTTGGCTCAGCAACGGGAGACAAACCGATGAAAATGACGCCTCGCAGGATCTTTCTCGCCACCGCCATCGCCGGCGTCATCGTCGCCGGCCCGGCCTTCGCCATCAGCGGATACTCGACCGCGCATCTCAACCTCCGCGCCGGGCCGGGCACCCAGTACCCGATCGTCGGCATGATGGAATACAACGTCCGCTCCGACATCACCGGCTGCCTTGCCGACTATTCGTGGTGTGCCATCGCCGTCGCCGGGCTCACCGGCTGGGCCTCGGCCGAGTATCTTGTCGTCGACAAGGGCGGCGCGATCATGCAGGTCGACGAGCAGGGCGCAGCAACCGGCATCCCGGTCGTTGCGGCCGAGGGCGTCGCCGAAGTCGTCGCCGGCCCGACAGTCGGTGTGGTCGTGGGTCCCGCCGGCAATGTCGCGGCGATCGTCCCCGAGCCGGCGGTCATCAGCTACATCTCCGCTACCCCGGTGCCCGCCGTGGCGGTCGAAGGCGAGATCGTCCTCGGCGCCGTGCTGCCGGCCGCGGTCCAGCTCTACGAAGTGCCCGGCGCCGCCTACGGCTATGCCATCGTCAACGGCAACAGGGTTCTCGTCGACGTGAACTCGCGCGCCGTCCTCTACATCCACCGCGCCTGACGCGTCCCGCCGATTCGCTCCAAACGGAAACCATTCCCATGAACGCTCACACACATGATTACGGGAGCCGGCGACGGGCGCTCCTCGCCAGCCGCACACGGCTGGCGGCAGGCGTCGCATTCACGCTCGCCATGGCCGGCGGCATCGCCACCGCAAGCGCCGACGAAGCCGACGCCAAGCGCATCTTCCAGGCAATGTCGGACTACCTCGCGGCCCAGACCGCGATCTCCTTCGACTACGATTCGACCTTGGAGGTGGTCAGCTCCGAGGGCCAGAAGTTCAGTCTCGCCAGCTCCGGTACGGTCGATCTGGCCCGCCCGGACAAGCTCAGCGCCACTCGGACGGGCGGCTTCGCCGACGTCGCGCTCGTCTTCGACGGGACGACGCTCTCGGTGCTGGCCAAGAACCTCAACGCCTACGCCGAGATCCCGGCGCAGGGGAACATCGACCAGCTAATCGACACCCTTCGCGACAAGTATCATGTGCCGATGCCGGCCGCGGACTTGCTGTCTGCCAATGTCAGCGGCGAGATCATGCCGCTCGTCACCGACGTCAAGGACCTCGGCAGCGGCGTGATCGGCGGCATGGAATGCGACCACGTCGCGTTCCGCACCGACGACGTCGACCTCCAGATCTGGGTCGCCCAGGGCGACGCCCCCTATCCCTGCCGCTACGAGATCACCACCAGGGACGTGGCCGGCAACCCCTCCTACACTATCCTCGTCAGCAACTGGAAGACCGGCGCGCAGGCGGGCGGCGACTTCACCTTCGCCGCACCCGAGGGTGCCAAGAAGATCGACTCGGCCGAGCTGCCCAGCCTCGACGAGCTCCCCCCGCAGTTCACGCCTGGAGAAGCGAAATGACCGGACTGTTGAAGAAGATCGCCGTTGCGATCGTCGCCCTCGCCGCGACCGCCGCTGGCATGGAGATCGGCGAAAGCCTCAACGTTCCGGGCGTTTCCGGGCCGGTCTCGGCAGCCCACGCCATTGTCGGCCGCCCGCTGACCCCGGTCAGCGTCGCCGGCGTCGGCCGCCGTACGGTCCGGCGCTGCGCCGTCGGGGTCTATAACTGCTGACGTCGAGCCGCCATCGGCGACCCGGCGGAACTGCGAGTTTCCGCCGGGTTCGACTACAGTGACGACGACGTCGGCGGCGGACATCGCGCCCGGGCGTTGATCGTTGGGAATAGGGAGAAGTCAGGCCATGAACAGGTTGACGAAACTGATGGGCGCCGCCGCCATTGCCGCGCTCGCCACGGCCGGGGCCGCGCGAGCGGAAGTCTCCAGCCAGACGCTGGAGTCGCTCGGCGCTCCCGACCGGCTGGAGACCGGCATCGGGACGCTCGAGTTCAAGGACGGGGTGCCCACCGTCGAGACCGCGCAGAGGGCCTATGACGCGGTCGACTTTGCGCGCGCCCTCGAGGCCTACAACAACAGTTTCCGCGGCGCCTCGGCGCTCGCCATCGTCAAGGGCTTCGAGGGGATCGGCGCCGGGCCCGGCGACGTCGTCATCTTCTCCGAGCTGATGGATTCGAACTCGCTGTTCCTGACCGCCAATGCCGACACCGTCTACTACCTCACCGGCCTCGACCTCAGCAAAGGCCCGATGGTGATCGAGCAGCCATCGAACGCGGTCGGCACGATCAACGACATGTGGTTCTCCTGGGTCATCGACGTCGGCGGCCCGGGGCCGGATCGCGGCCTCGGCGGCAAGTACCTGATCGTCGGTCCCGACTATGACGGCCCGCTGCCCGAGGGCGGCTACTTCATCGGCCATTCCAAGACGAACTTCGCGCTCTACGCCTCGCGCGCCTATCTGGTCGACAACGACCCGAAGCCGGCGATCGAGAACATCAAGCGCACCATGAAGGTCTACCCCTATCAGCCCGGCGCGTTCGGCACGAGCATCGCCCAGGCCCTGGATGGCACGGTCCGCATCGCGGGCGAACCGACGATCCCCGAAACCAGGTTCATCGAGGGGTCGGGGCTGGCGTTCAACACCATCCCGCCGAGCGACTTCGGCTTCTTCGAGATGATCAACGAAAACGTCCAGAGCCAGCCGGCCACCAGCTACGATGTCGAGCTGGCGGGACAGCTCGCCGCCATCGGCATCGTCCACGGCAAGGATTTCAAGCCCGACGAGCGGATGAAGAAGATCCTGTCGGATGCCGCCGCGTTCGGCCAGGCGACCGGCCGGGCCCTCAACTGGCGCTACGCCATGCAGCATCCCGACTGGGCCTACTACGAGGGTTCGCAGTGGGGCTCGATGCTGTGGCAGGGCGGCGCCGATTTCGAAACGCCGCCGCCGCTGTTCGAGGACGGCATGTTCAAGCCGCTGCCGCCGACCGGCGCCCGCACGCTCGATTCCCGCGCCGCGTTCTACTACGGCTACACGCTCGATTCGCCCGGCATGATCATGCGCATTCCAGCGATCGGCTCGCAGTACCTGATGGGCTTCCTCGATGCCGAGGGCCAACCCTTCGACGGCGCCAGGACCTACAAGGTGACGCTGCCAAAGGACATCCCGGCAAAGGCCTTCTGGTCCCTCACCCTCTACGACAACCAGACGCGCTCGATGCTGCAGACGCCGCAAAGATACCCGCGGTCGGGGAGCCAGAGCTATCCGACCCCGGCGGCGGAAGCCGCGGCCGACGGCACCACCACCGTCTATTTCGGCCCGGACAAGCCGGAGGGCGTCGCCGACGGCAACTGGATCCAGACCAATCCCCAGAAGGGCTGGTTCACGATCCTCCGCCTCTACAGCCCGCTGCCGTCGTTCTTCGACAAGAGCTGGCGCATCGGCGAAATCGAACCCGTCATGTAGCCCGGCGCACGGTGTCCCGGCGCCGCCGCCGGGACACCCCCTGCCTGTGACCTTCGGCGTAGCATTGCCACCTCAACTCCCAGACGGAGATTCCGACATGAAAGCTGCCTTCTCCCGGTGGATGGCCACCGGCCTCACGCTCCTTGCGCTCCTCGCGGCCGGAATCCCGGCACAGCCGGCCGCCGCCGGCCAGGACCACGTCAAGATCGGCGTTCTGACCTGCGCGGCGGGCGTCGAGATCGGCCTCCTGATCACCAGCGGCGAGAAGGTCCGCTGCAGCTTCGTCCCCGACAAGCACGAGAGCGAGCACTACTACGGCCACATCCGCAAGTTCGGCCTCGACATCGGCATCACCGCCGCCTCCGTCATCGTCTGGGCGGTGCTCGCGGCCGAAGGCACGCAATACACGACCGGCGCCCTCGCCGGCACCTATGCCGGCGTATCGGCGGAGGAAACCCTCGCCCTCGGCCTCGGCGCCAACCTGCTGATCGGCGGCTCCAACAAGGGATTCGTGCTCCAGCCGCTCAGCGTCCAGGGCCAGGCTGGCCTTAACCTCGCGGTCGGCGTCTCGGTGCTCGAACTCGAGCATCGGCGCTGATCTTCCGAAAGCCTGCAGCGGGCCGCCCCCAGAGCGGCCTTTCGCGGGCCAGGAGGCTCCGGCGGCAGCGCCGGGGCCTCCTTCTTTTCTGCAAAGCCCACTTTCCCGCAGAACCCGAGGCTTTCGCGCCCCCGGGGCGAGGGCGGCGACCGATAGACCACCCGGTCAGAAAACCGGGGGTGCGGGTCGTTCGGCAGGCCGGACGGAATCAGGCAGGGCGGCGAGTGGCCGCCCTGTCGCCCTCTGCGCCTCCGCCTACCAGCGGACGCTGAGGCCGGCGAGCGGGCCGTGGAGGGTGAGGTCGAGGGCCTGCTGGTTGGTGCCCGAGCCCTGCTCGTAGTTCACCGACAGGATGCGGTAGCCGAGCGCAAGCGCAAGCTGGGTCTGGCGGCCGATGTCCCAGCTGTGGGTATAGCCGCCGAACACCTGCCACGAGAACTGGCTGCCGACGCCGAACCCGCCGATGTCGCCGAGGATCGAAATCTGATCGTGCGGCGTGATCTCCTGGCGGACGCGAAGGCCGACCACCGGGTCGACCCAGTCGACATTCCCGCTCCTGGCGACGGCGTACTTGCCCTCGCGCTTGAGACCGAGGTTGGTCAGCTTGACCGACGCCTTGACCTTGAGGTCAAGCTCCGAGGACATGTCCCAATAGCGCAGGCCGCCATAGAAGGCGACCGACGTGCCCTGCTGCTTGATCACGTCGTAGGCGAGGGCCGCCTGGGCAATGGTCATGGTCGTCGTCAGGGACGCCTTCGCCTTCGCGTCGAGGACGAGGCCGGCAACCGGATTGACCTGCTTGGACTTCTCCGCCGAGAAGCCGACCTTGGAATAGAAGAAGTCGCCAAAGATCGAGAACCGGTCCTTGCCGGCCTCCATGTAGCCCATGAAGGGGATCAACTCGTCACTGTCCTGGACGAGGTCGGAGAAGCTCACCGCCGTGGACACCGAACGACCGTTGGTCGTGATCGTGCCGTTGAGCCCGGTGAACCAGCCATACGGCGTGATCTGGAAGGTCCAGCCGCCGGGCGGCACCGCTTCGGTCGACGCGTAGGTCGTGTCCGCCATGCCGAAATCGGCGGCGAAGGCTGGTGCGGTCACGGCGCAGGCGGCACCGACAACCAGAGCGACCCGAATGAGTCTGGACATCGCATCCCCCAAAAAAACGGTCACGTTCACGCCCTGCACGCGCCGCACTAATTGTCGCCGATCACGCCGCCGCCGTCACCAAGCGATCCGACCGCGATACAGCATTTCCGCGGATGTGCCATTTTTGCACCACGGGTTCTCCCGGAACGGTCAATTCCGCAGCTGGTTGATGAAATCGCGGATCGAGGCGTCGTCGGGCTCGAGCCTCGCCAGCAGCTCGGCATGACCGATGGCCGCTGCGATGTCGCCCGCCTGCCGCTCATAGACGGCGACGGCGATCAGCGAATCACGGTCGTAGGGGTGGCGGACGAGATTGTCGCGAAGCATCGTGATCGCCTCCCCCGTCCGGCCGGCATCGGCGAGCGCCACGGCATAGACATAGGCGAAGCGCGGACTGCCCGCGCCGAGCTCGGCCGCCCGGCGCAGCTCGTCGAGGGCATCGCCGCCGCGGCCGTTCCGCACCATCCAGAAACCAAGGGCCAGGTGCGGGCTCGGGTCGTCCGGCACGAGCGCCATCACCTCGCGCAGCACCGCCTCGCCTTCCGCGTCGCGGTCGGCCCCCTGGAGGAGGTCGGCAAGATTGACCGCGGCCGGCACGAAGCGCGGATCGACCTTGAGCGCATTCCTGAAGTCCTCTTCGGCATCGGCGGTGCGGCCAAGGGCAAGGTCGACGAGGCCGAGATTGTGGTGCGATTCCGGCCGGTCGGCATTGGCAAGCTGCGACGCCCGGTATTCGGCGATGAGTTGCTCGCGCGGCACCACCGCCTCCGGCGCCAGCGCCATCTCCGGCACCTCGGCGAGCAGCCGCGCCGCCTCAAGGCGCACGTCGCGGACCGGATCCTCGGCAAGATCGAGGAGCGGAGAGCGGGCCTGCGGCTGGATTGTGGCGAAGGCCGCCGCGGCAGAGCGTCGGACCAGCGGATCGGGATCGTGGAGCAGCCCGACGATCACGGCAAACGCTTCGGGCGTGGGGATACGGTCGAGCCGGTCGATGGCACTTGCCCGCGCGATGCCCGGCTGGCCGTTGTCGTCGGCGAGGGCGAGCAGGCGCTCGCGCGCCCCTGGAGCGCGAAGTTCGCCGTCGCGCAGGGTCTGACCGAACTGCTGGAACGGCGCGTGCGGGTCGGGATGCCAGGACGCGATCTGCTCGGATGCCCACGCCGGGGTCTGGTCGGCATGGCAGGCGTTGCAGGTGTTGGGGGTGCCGAGCGCGGTGGAGAGATCGGGGCGCGGGATGCGGAAGCTGTGGTCGCGCCGCGGGTCCACCACCATGTAGGTCCGCTCGGGCATGTGGCAGGACGCGCACTCGGCCCCGGCTGTGTTCATCGGGTGATGGTGATGGTCCGGCGTGTCGAATTTCTCGGCAGAATGGCACTGCGTGCAGACGCCGTTCTTCTCGAAGCGCAGCGCCAGGCTGTGCGGCTCATGACAGTCGCTGCAGGTGACGCCCTCGTGGAACATGCGGCTCTCGAGGAACGAGCCGTAGACATAGACCTCGTCGCGGTTCTGGCCGTCGGGGAAGTAAAGGCCGGGGTCGAGGGCGACGACCCGGTAGCTGTCGCCGATCGGGGCCCCGGGGACGGCACTCGCCGTCACCGGACCGCGCCGCGAATGGCAGACCGCGCAGGTGTCGATCTCGCGCATCGTCGCCCGCGCCGGCTCGCGCCGGCTGTTGCCGGTCTCGGGATCGAGAATCCAGGCGGCATCCTTGCGCTCGTCGAGGGCGACGACGAGGCCCATGTCGGCCATTGCCTCCCAGCCGGTGCTCTTCTTCGCCCAATCGACATGCCGCGAGCCCGGGCCGTGGCAACTCTCGCAGGCAACATTGATCTCCGAATAGGTGGTCCCGTAGGTATCGGTGGCGAGGTCGTAGTTGCGCACGACATTGGTCGAATGGCAGTCGGCGCACATCGTGTTCCAGTTCTGGAGCCGCCCGGTCCAGTGGAGCTCGTCGCCCGCCGGAATCGTCTCGTCGGGATAGAGATGAAACCAGCGCTGGCCGCCCTCCTCCGCCGGACGGCTGTCCCAGGCGACCGGCAGTGCCTGAAGCCGCCCGCCCGGCAGCTCGACGAGATACTGCTGTAGCGGCGATACGCCGAAGGTGAAGAGAACCTTGAAGTCCTCGAGGGCGCCATCGGGACCGTCGGTACGGACAATGAAGGCGTCGCCATCGCGCGAGAAGGTGGTGGTGACACCGTCCTTCTCGAAACTCGTCCCGTCAAAATTGCCGAGGACTGAGTCGGCGGTCGCATGCTCCATGGCGTGGGCGTGCTGCGACCCCCGCCACAGGCCCGCTTCGGCGCTATGGCAGGAGGCGCAGGTCTCGGCGCCGACATAGGTCGCATCGGTCGGCGGGGGCGGCGTGGCCGCGCCCGACGCCCCGACCAGAAGCGAGGCTCCCAGCACCAGGACGGCCGGCACGACCGTGCCGGCGATGAGTCGGGCCGGACACCGGCGTCGGATCGCTTCTAGTCCCCGGCTGAATCTCATTGGCTCCGTCCGGCCCCTGTGTTCGCACCCCCGTAGCATATCAGGCGATCGCCCGTGAAACCCAAGCAATATCAACGGGAGAGCACAGAGGTTACGCGAAGATACTGCCGCAACCACGACCATTGGGCGTAGCTGACGGGCGAAGGCGACCTGCCGCCATCAAAGGGGTCGGTCGCCGCCAGGCGACAAAGACCCACAGGAGCTCAAACCGATGTCGCGACCGCTTCGCTCTCTCCTCGCACCGGGCATGGCCCTCGCCGCGCTGTGGCTGGCGACCGCCGCCCCGTCGCTGGCGCAGGACGCCATCAGCGCCCCCGCTGCCAAGTCGATCGGCGTCGCCAAGCCCGAGATGGTCCCCTCGCTGATCGTTCTCAACGCTGGCGGCGCTTCTCTGTCCGGCGATACGCTGACCCTCAAGAACGTGGCGGGCAACGCCATTCTCTTTGCCGACCGGCCGGTCCGCTCCGCCGGCCATGCGCTCACCGCCCACCTCCTCGATGAGTGGGACGCTGACGACAGCTTCGGCAAGGACCCGCCGAACGCGACGGTCTCCGTCTTCGACAAGGACGCGAACTCCGTCGCCGATGCCGTCGTCGTCCTGAAGACGCCGAAGCTCGACGGCACCACGCTGACCTTCACGGTCGACGTGCTCGAAGGCACCCTGCCGGAGGCCACCAACGCCGAGGGACCGGCGGCGGTGTTCATCGACATCATCGGCCTGCCCCGCACGCCGCTCTCCTACGCCGGCGTCGCCCGGCGGACGGCCTATCGCGGGGCCTGGTACGGCGCCGCAGCCGCGGGGGCCGCTGTCGCCACCGGCGTCGCCGTCGGTGCAGCCGCCGCCGCGCCCTACTACGCGCCCCCGCCGCCCTGCGGCTACTACCCCTATCCGCCCTGTTACTAGGACCGCGATCGGCAGCCGTCGCGGATTTCATGCCGGTTCGCGGCGTCGGCACCCAACAAGGACCGGCGCCGCGCAGTCGCCTCAAGGAGGAATGACCATGCACCACTGGACACGATCATTGTTGGGGTCGGCCGTGCTCGCGCTCGGCCTCGGCCTTCTCGCCGCACCGGCCGGTGCGGTTGAAACGACCGGCACCGTCGGCGCGCCGGACGCCACCACCACCATCCCCGGCAGCCGGCTCCCGGCGCCGGAGCCCACGTTTGGCGGCGTCATCAACAACGACGCCCTCGAATCGACGCCATGGTGGGCGCCGCGCATCGTGCCGCCGAAGCAGGCGCCGAACGTCCTGCTCATCATCACCGACGACGCCGGTTTCGGCGTCCCCAGCACGTCGGGCGGCGTCATCCCGACCCCGACCATGGATCGCATCGCCAAGAACGGCCTGCTCTACAACAACATCCACTCGACGGCGCTGTGCTCTCCGACCCGGGCGGCGCTGATCACCGGCCGCAACCACCACTCGGCAGGCTTCGGCGTCATCTCCGAGCAGTCGACCGGCTTCCCCGGCTACAACAGCATCATTGCCGAGGACAAGGCGACCATCGGCCGGATCCTCCTCGACAACGGCTATGCCACGGCCTGGTTCGGCAAGAACCACAACACCCCGGCCTTCGCCGCGAGCTCGGTCGGGCCGTTCGACCAGTGGCCGACCGGCATGGGCTTCGAGTACTTCTACGGGTTCGTCGGCGGCGACGCCAACCAGTGGCAGCCCAACCTCTTCCGCAACACCACCCAGATCTACCCGTTCGACGGCAAGCCGGGCTGGAACATGATCACGGGGATGGCCGACGACGCCATCGACTACCTCAACCGGCTGAACCAGACCCAGCCGAGCAAGCCCTTCTTCATCAAGTATGCGCCCGGCGCCACCCACGCCCCGCACCACCCCACCGAGGAGTGGGTGAAGAAGATCCACGACATGCATCTGTTCGACGGGGGCTACAACAAGCTGCGCGAGCAGATCTTCGAGAACCAGAAACGGCTCGGCGTGATCCCCGCCGACACCCAGCTCGAACCCTGGCCCGACGACGTCCTCAAGCCCTGGGACCAGCTGACCGACACGGAGAAGAAGCTCTTCATCCGCCAGGTCGAGGTGTTCGCCGCCTACGCCGCCTACAACGACCATGAGATCGGCCGCATCATCGACACCATCGAGGAGATGGGCAAGCTCGACGATACGCTGATCATCTACATCAACGGCGACAACGGCACGAGCGCCGAGGGCGGTCCGCTGGGGACGCCGAACGAAGTCGCCTACTTCAACGGCATCAGCGAGATGCCGGTCGACATCCAGATGAAGTGGTACGACGTCTGGGGCACCGAGCAGACCTACAACCACATGTCGGCCGGTTGGGCCTGGGCCTTTGATACGCCGTTCGACTGGTTCAAGCAGAA
>JAGRKZ010000049.1 GCA_020442065.1 Bauldia sp. | reverse complement strand
CCGACGTCTACGTCTCGTACTGAGGAGGGCGAAAACCATGTCGAAGAAGAGCTATCGCCAGGCCATCAACGAGGCGATCCGTCAGGAGATGGAGCGCGATTCGCGCGTCATCATCATGGGCGAGGATATTGCCGGCGGCACCGGTACCGCGGGCGACCAGGATGCCTGGGGCGGTCCGCTTGGTGTCACCAAGGGTCTCCGCCCGCAGTTTGGCCCGGACCGGGTGCTCGACACCCACCTTGCCGAGATCTCGTTCGTCGGCGCCGCCGTCGGGGCGGCGGCCACCGGCCTTCGCCCGATCGTCGAATTGATGTTCGTCGACTTCGTCGGCGTCTGCTTCGACCAGATCTTCAATCAGGCCGCCAAGTTCCGCTACATGTTCGGCGGCAAGGCGGTCACGCCGCTGGTCGTCCGCACCATGTATGGTGCCGGCTTCCGCGCCGCCTCGCAGCACAGCCAGTGCCTCTACCCGATGTTTACCCACATTCCGGGGCTCAAGGTGGCGCTGCCTTCCAACCCCTACGAGGCCAAGGGTCTGCTCACCCAGGCGATCCGCGACAACGATCCGGTGATCTTCTTCGAGCACAAGGCTCTCTATGACATGGAGGGCGAGGTGCCGGACGAGCCCTACGCCATTCCTTTCGGTGAGGCGAACGTCACGCGCGAGGGCGACGACGTCACCATCGTTGCCTTCGGGCGCATGGTGAACTTCGCCAATGAGGCCGCCGACAACCTCGCCAAGGTCGGCATCAGCTGCACCGTGGTCGACCCCCGCACCACCTCGCCGCTTGATACCGAGACCATCCTCGAGACGGTCACCGAGACCGGCCGCGTGGTCGTGGTCGACGAGGCCCACCCGCGCTGCTCGATGGCGAGCGACATCGCCGGCATCGTCGCCGAGCATGCGTTCGATGCGCTCCGCGCGCCGATCCGGCTGGTCACTGCCCCGCATGTGCCGGTGCCGTTCTCGTCCGTGCTCGAAGATCTCTACATCCCCGGCGTCGACAAGATCGAGGCGGCGGTTCGCGGCGTGATGGAGCACGAGCGCAAGGAAGCCGCCGAGTGAGTGGACCGCAGCGGGTTACGCCGTTCTGGGCCGACGAGGACGCAGAAAAGTCAGAGACGAAGGGAGAGTCCGCCATGCCCGCCATCCAGGCGATCACCATGCCGAAATGGGGACTGGCCATGGAGGAAGGCATGCTCGCCCGCTGGGCGGTGGAGGAGGGTGCCTCCATCGCTCTCGCCGAAGAGATCATGGACATCGAGACCTCCAAGATCGCCAATGTCTTCGAGAGCCCGGTCGCCGGGGTGCTTCGCCGCAAGGTAGTGGGCGAGGGCGATACCGTGCCGGTCGGCGCCCTGCTCGGCGTCGTCACCGAGGGCGAGGTCTCCGATGCCGAGATCGATGCGTTCGTCGCCGATTTTCTCGCTTCCTTCACGACGGCGGTGAAGGAAGACGTCGATGCGCCCTCCGCGGAGCCGATCACGGTCGAAGGCCGCACCATTCGCCATCTGTGTCTTGGCCCGGACGACGGCACCCCGATTCTGATGATCCACGGCTTCGGTGCAGATCTTGCGACCTGGATGTTCAACCAGGAAGCGTTGGCCGCCGATCGGCCGGTCTATGCCATCGACCTGCCGGGGCACGGCGGCTCGTCGAAGCAGGTCGACGACGGGTCCGTCGAAGGGCTCGCCCGTACGGTGAAGGCCTACATGGACGCGGCGGGGATCGAACGGGCCCACCTCGTTGGTCATTCCCTCGGTGGCGCCATCGCCGTCGAGATCGCCGGAACCGCACCTGACCGGGTCGCGGCGTTGACGCTTGTTGCTCCCGCTGGCCTTGGACCGGAGATCGCCACCGACTTTATCGAGGGCTTCATTTCCGAGACCCGGTCGCGGAAGCTCCGCCCGGTCCTCGAGATGCTGGTCGCCAATCCAGGCATGGTCAGCGCCGACATGGTCGAGGACGTGCTCAAGTTCAAGCGCCTCGATGGGGCGCCGGCTGCGCTGCGCACCATCGCCGACGCCAACTTCGGCGGCGGCAGCCAGAAGGCGTCGCTCCGCGATCGCCTGGCCACGGTCAAGGTGCCGGTTCAGGTCGTTTGGGGCGAGGAGGATCGCATCCTTCCCGCCCGCCACGCCGAGGGTCTACCAGCGACGGTGTCCGTCACGCGACTCCCGGGTGTGGGCCATATCGCCCATATGGAGAAGGCGTCGGAGATCAACAGCGTCATCAAATCGGTGCACTGACGTCGACGGGGTTCGGTCCGGCGACGCGGGCTAAACCCCAGCGCCGCACCTATCCGGTCGCACTTGTTTCCATGAGCACGATCATGTGCCCGTCCGGGTCGCGCACCGAGACGGCGCGCGACCCGTCGCGAAGTGCGATGGGTCCCGGCGAGAGGAAGCGCGCCTTCGCCGCCTGTAGCCGGAGGATCATTCCGTCGAGGTCCTCGACCGCGTGAACCTGGCGTGTGGCGGCGACATCGCTTGCCGCTGTGGGCGTCGATATCACCCGCCCCGCCGGACTCCGGTAGTGAAGCAGTTCGACGTGGGGTGTCGGGGCTACCGTCGGCGCCAGCGCGACGACATCGACCACGCAGCCCTCTAGCCCGTCGAGGCGCTCCTGTTCCGGTCCCTGGTTGAGGCTTCGCCCCGCGCTGCGGAACCCAAGCAGACCTTGATAGAAGGCAAGGCTCCGCTCGACATCGGTCACGGCGATCGCCGTATGATCGTAGCCGCGGACACCGGGCCCACCGTCTTGCCACCGTGGATCCCCCACCCCGGCGGGAAACGCGATCAGCTCCAGCGGGTGGCCCTCGTGGTCGCGAAATTTGAACGCCGTCACGCTGCCGGTATTGGGCGGGAGGCGATCGGGCGTACCGGCGGTGATGGGCTCGGGTGACTGCCGCTCAAGCGTTTGCCAGACAGCTGCGATGTCGCCGGCGACGAGCGCGATGTGCTCGAACCATTGGTCGTTCGAAGCACGCGGGGTCGGGTATGGCGCACCGGGCGGATCGAATGCCACCAGCTCGATCGCCTGTTCGCCTGCGGCAACGTCGACCGATCGCGCTCGCATGGCAGTGTCGAGGCCGAGCAGGCTGAACGTCGCCGGATCATCCGAGGTTGTCTCGGCACCCGCCCGAAGTCCAAGTCCGTCGCGGAAGAAGGCGATGGCCCGGTCGAGATCGGCGACCGTGATGCTCACCCGGATCAGTCGCGTGACGGCCATCAGCGCCGTCCTGCTTGAGCGCACCGGGCCGGGCGTCGCACGGCAGCGGGCGCGGCGCGAGGCGGGTGATCCGCAGGGTCGATGCCGTCGTCACCTGCTCGAAGTTGCCGGGGGGCGTCGGAGCGCATGGATTGATTTCCTCTGTCGTCACTGCACTCCGGTGAGCATCGAGACCTGTTCGATGTCGCTTCCCACAGTCTGGATGAACCCGGCGTCGTACATGACGTAGATCAGCCCGCCGACCAGACCGAAATTCTTGAAGAAGTCCCAGATGTGCGGGTATCCCTCGCTCTGCGGCGACCAGAAGCGCGGGTAGGTCCAGAAAGCGTGGTAGACGACGCCGGTGACGGCGCAGTAGCCGGCAAGGACAAACGCGGCGATGCCGTCGTAGAAGCCGAAGACGATCATTGGCGGCGTGCAGAGTTCGACGATCATCGCCAGCACCAGCAGCACCGGGCCGCCAGGCAGCCAGCTCGACGTCGCCTGTTTGAGCGCGCCGTCCCAATTGATGATCTTGTCGAGGAAGCTGAACGGAAAGATCCAGACGATGAAGATCCGCGCCAGCACCGGCAGGGCATCGTTGATCAGCCATTCCATGGCAAGCTCTCCTTTGGCAGGTGCGGCAGGGCGCGCGGTGGGCGCGCGTGGCCGGCGTGCGCGAACAGTCCGGATTGGAAGAATGTTCGGGTTTGGAGCCGGCACGATGAAGGCGAGGGAGGATGAGGGCAATGGATGATACGTCGGGGTCGGGGGATCGGGCGCTGTTCACGGTTCACCGCGACGACTTTCGCAACGTGCTCGGATCGGGTTTCGAGCGCCTGCAACTGATCGAGACCAACGCCCACGAAGGGCCGGTCTACGTCGCTGGCGAGCACGCGCTCTACTTCACGACCGTGCCTGAGCCGGGCCCGAAGAACGTCGCCATCAAGCGGCTGCAACTCACGGGGGACGCCTTTCCATTTGCGGCCGGGACGCTCGATGTCGTCCAGTATCCCTCCAACATGGCGAACGGCATGACCCTTGGTCGCGACGGCCGGCTCTTGATCTGCGAGCAGGGAACACGCGACATGCCGGCCCGGATCAGCGCCATGGATCTCGCCACCCGAATGGTCGAGACGGTCGTCGACAGCTGGCGCGGACTCGCCTTCAACTCTCCCAACGACGTGGTTGTGCGCAGCGACCGCACGGTCTGGTTCACCGATCCGGACTATGGTGCCATCCAGGACTTCAAGGGGCCGCCCGAGGCCGGTGCCTACGTCTACCGCCATGATCCGGCGAGCGGCGAGACCAGCGTGGTCGCTGACGGCTTCAACAAGCCCAATGGCCTCGCCTTTTCTCCCGACGAGTCGGTGCTCTACGTCACCGACACCGGCGCCAACCAGGCTCCCGGTACCTACTTCGTGGGCCTGCCGCATCATGTCCGGGCCTTCGACCTTCCCGATGGACGGCATCTGCGCAACGATCGACTGTTCACAACCGTCAGCCCCGGCGTCCCCGATGGCATCAAGCTCGATGTCGAGGGCCGGGTCTACACTTCGTCTGCCACCGGGGTGCAGGCCTTCTCGCCGGACGGTGACCTGATCGGCGAGATCGCCGCGCCCGGCGTCGCCAACTTCACCTTTGGCGGGCCCGACAACGACGTCCTCTTCATTCTCGGCGACACCCGCATCTGGCAGGCGCGGCTTGCCGTGCCCGGCGTCCGGACCGCCTGACATCCCCCCTTGTCCCCTTCCTACCTTGCCTTGGCGAGATGGTCGCCGAGGCGGAGGCCCCAAGCGTAGATCGTGAGCGAGGGGTTGACCCGGCTCGCGCGCGGCAGTGCGCTGCCGTCGCCGACATAAAGACCCTCCATGCCGTGAACCTTGCCGTCGGCGTCGATGACCGAGCTTGTTGGGTCATTGCCCGTCACCATGCTGCCCAACGCGTGTGACGTGACCGCGACGCCCATGTATTTCTTCGCGCCCACGAGTCCGGCGGCGAGCAGGCGTTCGAGCCAGGCGTCCGTCATTGCCTCGTGTTCCTTCTTAGAGGCTTCGATGCGGCCGAGGTCATAGTCCATCACCGGAAAGCCGGCGGGGCCGCCGCTGATGATGCGGTTCTCGGCCGCCGACCCGTCTTCGGTCGTACCCCAGAAGCCGATCGCCCGCTTGCCGAGGAGGTGGTCCAGAAAACGCGGCGTCTCTTTCGGCGCCTGGGTTGCCAGGACCTCGGCGTCGATCCAGCCAAGGCACTGCATCGACGAGTGCGGGAAGCGGTCGTTGTAGAGCACCGCCGTCTTGCGCAGCACGTCATGATCCTGGAACGGCGAGAAGCCGATGATCGCCGAATTGAGGTGCTTCTTGAAGTTGCCGCCGAGGAGGTTGCCGCAGGGCAGCGCGAACCCCTCGTCCTTCAGGTAGTCCTGGAGAATGCGCGGGCTGGTCATCGCCCCGGCGGCGAGCACGACCGTATCCGCCTTGTAGGTGGAGCCGTCGGCGCAGCTCACACCGACGATTGTCTTGGGATCCCCCGGCGAAGGGATCAGCGCCATCACCGCGTTTCCCGCAATCAGCGTGAAATTCGGTGCGTTGCGGATCTGGTCGATCAGGTTCCGCTCGGCATCGGACTTAAATCCGGACGGCGATGCGAAGCCGTCGAAGTGCTTCGCCTCCTCGGGGCGGGACAGGATGTCGTGCGACAGGCCGAGCGGGAGCGACTCGGCCTTCCACTCCGGGGCCGCGTTGGTGATCCGGTCGAGCAGCGCTTGCAGCTCGGGCTCGTTCTGAAACGTGGTGACCTCAAGGAGATCGCTCGCTTCATCGTAATAGGGCTTCAGCGTGTCAAAGCCGAACGGCCAGCCCAGCAGGCCGAAGGTGGGTTCCGCCTCGAACTCCACTGGACGGAAACGGAACAGCGCGGCCCCATACCATTTCGTCTTGCCGCCGACATTGTGGAACTCGTCGGGCACGAACTCGCGGCCATTTCCGTCATGCCACACTTCGTGGTTGGCGAACACGCCTTCGACCATCGCCTGCCGCACTTCGATCGTTGCCGCAGTGCGGGGAACGAACGGCCCTTTCTCGATCAGGAGGACGCGCTTGCCCGCCTTGGTGAGCTTGTAGGCGGCGCTGCCGCCACCGGCGCCGCTGCCGACGACGATGACGTCGTATTTGCTGTCCATGGCTTCGCTCCGTTTGGCGGCCAATGTCGGGTCACTGGGGCTTGCGTCCCAAAGTTGCGCGCCCGGCCACCGATGTCTAGGTTGCGATTGTCACCCAGGTCCGGCGACGCGGGAATGGAGCGCAACATGTCCCTCGAGAACAAGGTCGCCATCGTCACTGGCGGCAACAGTGGAATCGGCGAAGCGATCGTGCTCGCCCTTGCTGGACTCGGCGCCAACATCGTCATCGACTTCGTCGTTCACCCCGAAGCGACCGAAAGCCTGGAGCAACAGCTCACCAAACTCGGTCGGAAGTCGGTCGGGGTCGACGCCGACGTCAGCAAGCCCGCCGATCTCCAGAAGCTGGTCGATGCAGCGGTGACGAATTTCGGCCGGGTGGACATCATGGTGAACAACGCGGGGATCGAGACCCGCACTTCGGTTCTTGACACCACCGAAGACCAGTACGACCGCGTCCTCGATATCAACCTCAAGAGTGCCTTCTTCGGCACCCAGATCGCCGCCAGGCAAATGATCAAGCAGGGTGGTGGTGGCCGGATCATCAACGTCACCTCGGTCCACGAGGACTGGCCGATGCCGGGGAACACCGCCTACTGCCTGTCGAAGGGCGGCATGCGCATGCTCACCCGCACCGCCGGCGTCGAGCTCGCGCCGCACGGCATCCTCGTCACCGGTGTCGGTCCGGGCGCCGTGGCGACGCCGATCAATCTCGGCACGATGAACGATCCGGCCCTGCTCGCCAAGCTCGACGCCGCCATCCCGATCGGCCGTATGGCGAAGCCGGAGGAGATCGCCAACGTTGTCGCCTTTCTCGCCGGCGACGGCGCCAGCTACCTCACGGCCACCACGATCTTTGCCGATGGCGGCATCATGCAAAGCAGCGTCGGCCTCTAGCTTCGGGTGCCATCATGGAGCCGTTCCAGTCTCGCGGTCGGCTGATTGCCGGCGTCTCCTTCGATATTCCCGGGATGGGTTACAAGGATCCCCGGACCGGGGCGCTCAGCGGCTTCGAGATCGGAGTTGCCAAGGCGGTCGGCGAGAAGCTCGTCGGCTCGGCCGATCGGGTCGATTTCGTTCAGGTCAAGGATCAGGAGCGTATCGCCGAGATCGACTGCGGCGACGTCGACATGGTCGTCTCGCAGCTCACCATCACGCCGGATCGCGCCGAGCAGGTCGATTTTTCCATCCCATATTGCACCACTCGCGAAGGCATCCTCGTTCCTGCCGGTAGCCCCATCGCCCGCTTCGAGGATCTCGGCGGCAGGCGCATTGCCGTGACCAGGGGCTCGGTTTCGCTCCGACGGATGACGGCGGCCCTGCCGTCGCTCCCCGGCGCGACTCTGGTCCTTACCGACCTCAGCGTCGGCAATCTCGAGGCCGTGGAGGCAGGACAGGCCGACGCGGCGTCGAACGACATGATCAATCTCACCATGCTGCGCATGGGCACCGGCCGCCCCGAGGCCTTCACCCTTATCGACATCGGCGCGCGCTTCGATCCGAAGCCCTTCGGCATTGCGGTCAAGAAGGGCAGCCCGGGCTTCGTCGCGCTCCTCAACGAAGCGATCGGGGTAATGACGGCCGACGGCACGATCCACAAGCTGCTTGACGCGGCGATCGCGAGTTTCGGCAATGTAGGCTGAGGAGGGGGGACTAGCCGCCGCGCCCGAGCAGCCGCAGCAGGTTGCCGCCCATGATCGCTTGCCGCGTCGCGTCGTCCGCCGCTTCGAGTCCCGGCACGGCCAGCGTCTGGACGAAGGAAACATGGTCGAGGGCCGGGCTGAAGTCGGAGGCCCACAGCAGCCGGTCCTTGCCGAAGGCCGCGAGCAGGACCTCGACCAGCGGCGTCGCCTCGTTGTGCGGAAAGCCGTGCGACGGTTCGCTGATTGCATAGAAACCCGACAGCTTGACGAAGACATTGGGTTGGTCGGCGAGCGCGGTGAGCGGCGCCATCTCCTCCTGCGGCGGACGGTAGAGGCTCGGCGGCGGTCGCTTGCCCGGCAGGCCGAGATGCGAGATCAGAAAGCGGCAGCGGGGAGCGGCCTTGGCGGCTTTTTCGATCACCCCCAGCCGCGATAGGCCGACATTCAGCGAGACGATTGCGCCGGCCTCGTCGAGCGCCCGCCAGGCCGCCTCGCTCCAGCGCGATAGCGCTTCCGCCGCGGAATCGGTGAGTACGTAGACGGCGAGCCCGGCGTGGCCGGCATCGAGCAGGTCGTCGACGACGCCGCCGGACGGAAGGTCGGCCGGCTCGATATAGGCCGTCGTCGCCATCCACGGACGGGTCTCGGCGAGCTCGCGGAGATAGGCGTTGTTGGCGGGATCGATGCCGGCGCCCTGGTAGCCGACGACAAGGCCGGCTGCAATGTCGTGTTCTTCCCGGAAGGACTCGTACGTGTCGACTTCCCGGTCTCCGAACAGGGCGCGGCCATAGATGCCGGGAAAGCCGTGGCGGAAGATGTGAAAATGCGAGTCCGCGATCGTCATGCCGTCACCACCTGGCCGGTTGCGAGCGAAGCGAGGATCGCCTCCATCGCCGCGAGACCGTTTCGTGCATCCGTCAGGGTCACGACACCCGGATGCTCGCCACTGCGTACGCCGTCGAGAAAGGTGCCGATCTCGACGGCAAGCATGTCGTCGATCGCGCCCGGCGCGACGTCGATCTGCCGCGCCCTGCGGCCATAGACGCGGATTGTCCGCCACGCCTCCATTTCAACGCTGCCCTGGTCGCCCACGATCTCGATGCGGTCGGCCGGGCATTCGGTCGGGATGGCCCAGGCGTTGGTGAGGTTCCAGAGCACGCCGGCGCTGTCGGAGCCGGTGACGATGGTCTCCGACCGAACCGTGTCGGAAGGGCGACGGAGCGTAAGCACGGACTCCAGCGTGCCGCCGGTAATCCACAGCGTCAAGTCGATGTCGTGGACCATGGTCATCAGCACCGGGTCGATGTCGGCGTAGCGCACGGCGTGGCTGTCGTCGCGATGCTTGCGGCCCTTGACCGCGAGGATAGTGCCGATCTCGCCGGATCGGGCGATCTCGACCATCTCGCGGTAGGGGGTCGAAAAGCGGAGGATGTGTCCGGGTAGGACGAACGCCCGGCTTCGCGCTTCCGCGGCGATCAGAGCGTCGGCTTCGGCGGCGGACAGCCCGACGGGCTTTTCCACCAGGACCGGGATATCGCGGTGAAGCGCTGCCATCGCGATCGGGAGATGGGTGAAGCCTGGCGAGGCCACTATCAGTCCGCCGGGACGGACCGCATCGAGCATCGTCTCGGCGTCCGCGAAGGACTCTTCCACACCGAAGTCGGACGTCGCCGCCTCACGAGCTGCCTGGTTAACGTCGGCGACCCCGGCGATTGTCACATCGTCGCGGCGGGCGAGGACCGCGAGGTGCTCGCGGCCGAATGCGCCGGCGCCGGCCACCGCGATCTTCAGGGTCTGCTGCGGCATGGGCGTTCCGTTGTTGTCCGTGCTTGAGGGGGCGGCGCGACGCGTCGGCTCAGGTCGTGCCTTCCGGGCCGGCGCCACACACCAGCGCACACACGTTGCGATCGGCGGCGATGGTCGGCGCGATGGCGCGGAGCGCGGCGAGTGATGCCGCACCGGAGAGATCGGCGGCCACCCCCATCTCGAACCACAGCCAGCGCGCCGCTTCCGTCATCGCCTCGTCCGTGACCAGCACGATCTCGTCGACGTTGCGGTTGACGATTTCGAAGATGCGGTCGTCGGTGCGCTGGCAGGACATCGTCGGCACCTTCGACGTGATTTCCGGCAGCGTCACCACATGGCCGGCATCGATGCTCGCTTTCAGCGTCGGCGAGCCAGTCGGCTCGACACCGATGATTCGGACGCCCGGCCGCCGTGCCCGGATCGCCGTGGAGAGGCCCGACATCAGGCCACCGCCACCGATGGCGACGATGATGGTGTCCATGTCGGGCAGGTCGTCGAGGATCTCGAGTCCGAGCGTCCCTTGGCCGGCCACCACGAGCGGATCGGCGAAGGGGTGGATGTAGGCGGCCGTCTTCTCGGCCGCGTAGGCGAGCGCCGCTTCGTTGGCTTCGCCGAAGTGGTCGCCGACGACGTGCACGTCCGCCTGCCACGCCTTCATCTTGACGACCTTGGCGGGCGATACGCCATTTGGCACGAAGATCGCCGCCGGCACGCCCGCGACATAGGCCGTGCGCGCAACCGCGAGGCCGTGGTTGCCGCCGGAGGCGGCGACGAGGCCGTTCCTCACCGTCTCTTTCGGCAGGCCGAGGAAGCAGTTCATCGCCCCGCGCGCCTTGAACGAGCCGGTGACCTGGAGCAGTTCGAGCTTCAAGTTCACCGACGCTTTGGTTTCGACCGGCCTCTGCAGCTGGTCGAGGGCGATCACCGGCGTGTGCCGGACGCGGTCGGCGATGCGCTTCTGCGCCGCTTCGACGTCCTCGACTCCGATCACAGGCTCGGTCCCTGATAGGGCGTGGCGACGGTCAGCACGCAGTTGCCGGGGCGGACGCGGCCGGGCTGACGACGCCCGTAGAGAACGCCATCGGCGCCGTAATAGAGCGTCTCCGGCGCGCGTGTGGCGTCCCAGGTGCAGTGGATGCGCCCGCAGGGATCGCCCTTCTTCACCTCGGCGCCGAGCGGGTCGAACGATTCGAAGATGCCGTCCATGGTCGCATAGACGTAGGAGCCGGCCCCCGGCAGGTCGAGCACACGGTCCTTGCCGGTGATCGGTGTCGCGAATGTCTCAGGCAGGACGCCGAGGTGGACCAGCACGTTGCGAACGCCGGTCCGGCAGAGCGCCAGTGCCTCGCGCGATACGCTGCCGCCACCGGACATCTCCGTGCCGATCGAGATCAGGCCGGCAAGGCAGGCGCAGGCCGTCGCCGTCCGCGGGTCTCCGAGATTCGGGATGACGACGGTGTAGTCGGCGCCGAAGGCGCGCGCGGCGGCGATGTTCTTCTTGAGCAGCTCGGGATCCTCGCTCGGCTCGATCACCGCGCTCGGCAGGATGTCGAGCGAGGAGCCGCCGGAATGGAGATCGAGGAAGGCGTCGCCGCGCGGGAAGATCTCCTGCGCCATGAAGGCTGCGATCTGCTGGGTAATGGTGCCGATCGGGTTGCCGGGAAAGGTCCGGTTGAGGTTGAGCCCGTCGACCGGCGAGGTCCGTTTCCCCGCCACGACGGCGTGAACATTGTTGGCCGGCATCAGGATCAGGCGGCCCGACACCTCGCCGGGGTCGAGGTCCCGGATCAACTCGGTGATGGTGATCGGGCCTTCATATTCGTCGCCGTGGTTGCCACCCTCGAGGATGACGGTCGGGCCCGTGCCATTGGCGATGACGGCAATCGGAAGGCGGGTCACGCCCCAGGCGTCGTCGTCCGGGGAATGGGGGATCATGACGAACCCGACGTGCTTGCCGGGTTTGTCGAGGTCGATCGTGGTGAAGGCGGTGGATTTGGTCTCGGCGGGATTCATGGTGCCGATTTGTCGCCGCGGAACGGGTGCAGCGCAAGGGGGAAAGAATCCGCACATCGCCGCGCCCGGCCTGAGCGACCCCGTTGGCAAAACGCGGGTGGCGGGCCATGATCATGTCGTCAGGAAGTCAGACCATGGCCACCGTCGCCCCCATCGCCCGCCGCAAGCTCTTTCAGGAGGTCAGGGACCGTCTGCTTGAACGGATCCGCTCCGGCGAGTTTCGTCCTGGTGACCAGCTGCCCAGCGAGCGGGACCTGATGCAGGCCTATCAGGTCGGCCGGCCGGCGGTTCGCGAGGCCCTGCAGGCGCTGGAGCGCGACGGTATCGTCCACGTCACCCACGGCGAGCGGGCGCGGGTAACGCTGCCGACCGCCGAGCGCATCATCGAGCAGATTGCCGGCAGCGCCAATCACCTTCTCCATGCCGAGCCGGGCAATCTCGACCACCTCAAGGACGCCCGCAAGTTCCTCGAAGTCGGGCTCGCCCGCCGCGCCGCTGCGCGGGCGACGCCGGAGGCGGTGGAGCGACTCCGCCACCGTTTCGCCGCCCATGAACTCGCCCGCCAGCAGCTCGACGAGTTTCTGCCGCGTGACATGGAGTTCCACCGCGAGATCGCGCTGATGACCGGCAATCCGATCTTCCCGGCCCTGGTCGAAGCGATGTTCGCCTGGCTCGGCGTCTACTACGTCGATCTCGTGCGCGTCGAGGGAGCAGAGCACGTCACCATCGCCGACCATCGCCGCATTCTCGAATCGATCGCGTCCGGCGATCCCGAGGCAGCGGCGACCGCGATGCAGGATCACATCTCGCGCGGCAACGCGCTCTACCGGAAGTTCGAAAAGGGTCGTTGAGCCCGAAATCGTGAAGGGGAGGGAACCGATGGCGGCCACTGACGCCGTGAAGATCTATGGCACCGAGGAGGCACGGCCCGAGGTCATTCGCCTCGCCGCCGGCCCGCTCTCGATCGAACTCGAAGGCGGAGCGATCCGCTATGTCCGCTACGGCGGCCATGAGGCCATCCGCGGCATCGACTATCTGCTGCGCGATTCGAGCTGGCGCACGCCGCCGGCCCGGATGACCTGGCTCCGGCGCGAGGAGACGCCCGAGCGCTTCGTCTGCGAGTTGGAGGGCGCGGTCGCGCAGGACGACATCGACTACCGCTATCGCCTCGTCATCGAGGGCAGCGCCGATGGCCGCCTCGATGTCCGGGCCGACGGCGAAGCGTTCACCGGCTTCCTCACCAACCGGACCGGCTTCGTCGTCCTCCATCCGATCATCGGCGTGGCGGGCAAGCCGGTCGGCGTCACGCACAAGGATGGCTCGACCGAAGAGACGACCTTTCCCGAGCTGATCAGCCCGGACCAGCCGATCTTCGACATCCGCGCCCTTCGCCACGAGGTTGCCCCCGGCCTGTTCGTCACCTGCCGCATGGAGGCGAACCTGCCGCGCGATCCCGAGACCATCTTCGAGATGGAGGACCAGCGGAACTGGACCGACGCCTCCTACAAGACCTATGTGTGCTCGCTGCTCGACCCCTGGCCGTTCCGCATCGAGGCCGGCGACAAGATCTCCCAGCGCGTGACGTTGTCCTTTGAGGGCAGCGCGCCCGGTTCAGCTTCGGGCGGGACGGCGGCGTCGCCCACCGTCCGCTTCGGGGATGGCGAGACCGGCCGTCGCGTGCCGGAGATTGGTCTCGGCGTCATGCCCGAGCATCGCGCCGGGGCAGGGGCCATCGGCAACGACCCTTCGTTTGGGCTCCGCCCTCAGTTCATCACTGCCTATGTCGTGTCGGATTCACCCGAACTCGCGACAACGCTCGCCGACTACGCGGCTCTCGGCAAGGCCCTCGGCGCCGCTGTCCAGCTCGAATTGGTGCTGCCCGCCGGCAAGTCCCCCGCCGCCGAGCTCGCCACAGCGGCAAGCGCCTGCGCCGCGGCCGGCCTCGCGCCGGCGCGCGTGATCACCTGTCCGGAGCCCTATCTCAAGTCAGTGCAGCCGGTGGGGCCCTGGCCCGAGGTCGTCGACCTCGCCCATATCTACAACCAGGCCCACAAGGCCTTCCCGGACGCGGTCGTGCTTGGCGGTATGCTCAGCTACTTCACCGAGCTCAATCGCAAGCGGCCGCCGGTCGCCACCATCGACGCCGTCACCTGCACCACCACCCCCATCGTCCATGCCGGCGACGACCGCTCGGTGATGGAGACGCTCGAGGCGCTACCGGCGGTGGTCGCCTCGATGGCGGCCATCGCGCGGGGCAAGCCGCTCCACATCGGTCCGTCCGCGATCGGCATGCGCCACAATCCCTACGGCGCGGCCACAGCGCCAAATCCGGCACAGGGTCGCATCGCCATGGCCGAGGAGGACCCGCGCCAGAGAGGGCTGTTCGCCGCCGCCTGGAGCGTCGGCTACGCCGCCGCCATCGCCGCCACGCCGGTGGCGACCCTTGCCCTCAACCACATCGCCGGGCCGCAGGGCCTCGTCGCGGCAGACGGTACGCTCTATCCGGCTTTCCACGTCATGAAGGCGCTGTGCGCCGCAGGCCGTAAAGCCTCCGTGCCGATAACCGTCGGCAAGGGCGCCGCGGCGCTCGCCTGGCAGGATGGTGGGGGGCGGCGGCTCCTCGTCGCCAACCTCGGCGCCGAGGCGACGACCCCTGAGCTGCCCGCCGGCCTTTCAGGGCGGGTGCTCGACGTCACGAGTTTCGCAGCGGCCGCGCGCGATCCGGACTGGAGCACGGCAGCCGGAGAGCCGCTGCCCGAGCAACTCGAACTCGGGCCCTATGCGGTGGTCTTCGCGGCGGGGTGAGGCCCGCTGCCCATAAAACCGGCAACGCCGTGGTCATGTCGGCGTTGTCGGTGCGGATCGGTTGGTATAATCAGTATAGCAACGAACAAAAAAGCACGGGAAGGGGAGGCTGTGGGCGCGCGTGACCGGTCAGCCCAGATGCCTGTTCCGTCGGGTGGATTCGGCCATGGGGCTTGGGCAGCTCGCCCATGAGTGATCGCATTCGCGCCCGCTATCTCATCGAGACCGCGGACGATCCGATGCGTGCGGCCGAGGCGATGGCGGGGGAGCAGTCGTCCGGAACCTTTGTCGCCGTTCCCGGCGAGACGCCGGAACTGAAGGCCCGGGCGGGCGCTCGGGTCGAGCGGCTTGAAGCGGTGGAGGATGTCTGGGGCCCGAGCCTGCCGGGCGCCAAGTCGGGTCCCGCCTATCACCGCTGCGAGGTCGAACTGTCGTGGCCGCTTGGCAATCTCGGGCCGTCGCTCACCAACCTCGTCGCCACCGTCGCCGGCAACCTCTTCGAGCTCAAGCAATTCTCCGGTCTTCGCATCCTCGACATCGACCTTCCCGATGCCTTTGGCGAGCGCTACCCCGGGCCGCAGTTCGGCATCGCCGGAACCCGCCGCCTGTCCGGGGTCGCCGGAGGGCCGCTGATTGGCACCATCGTCAAGCCGAGTGTCGGCCTCACCCCCGAGGGTACCGCGTCGCTCGTCGATCTCCTTGCCAAAGGGGGCATCGACTTCATCAAGGACGATGAGCTTCAGTCAGACGGCCCCGACTGTCCGTTCGAGGATCGCGCTCGCGCGGTGATGGCGGTGATCGGCCGTCATGCCGAACGCACCGGCAAGAAGGTGATGTTCGCCTTCAACGTCACCGGCGATCTCGACGAGATGCGCCGCCGCCACGACCTCGTGCTGTCGCTTGGCGGCACTTGCATCATGGCGAGCCTCAATTCGGTCGGCCTCGTCGGCATGGTCGAACTCCGCCGCCACGCCCAGCTCCCCATCCATGCCCACCGCAATGGCTGGGGCTATCTCTCCCGTCATCCGCTGCTGGGGTGGTCCTATCCGGCCTGGTCGAAGCTCTGGCGGCTTGCCGGCGCCGACCACATGCATGTCAACGGCCTCCGCAACAAGTTCAGCGAGCCCGATGACAGCGTCATCCGCTCGGCGAGAAGCATGCTCACGCCGATGTTCGGCGCCAAGCCCTGCATCGCTATGCCGGTGTTCAGCAGCGGCCAGACCGCGGCCCAGGCCGGCGACACCTACGCCGCCCTCGGCAGCGCCGATCTCATCTACGCCGCAGGCGGGGGCATCATGGCCCACCCCGATGGCGTCGCGGCCGGTGTCGGCGCGCTGCGCCAGGCGTGGGACGCGGCGATCGCTGGCGTGCCCGACGTCGTGCATGCCCAAACCCATCCCGAGCTTCGCGCCGCGCTGGAGGCGCTGGCGCGATGAGTCTTCCCGATGGCCGCCTCATCGCCTTTTACGGCGACGATTTCACCGGCTCGGCGGCGGTGATGGAGGTGCTCGCCTTTGCCGGCCTCAAGACGGTGCTGTTCCTCGACACGCCCACCGACGACCAGCTCGACCGCTTCGCTGACTATCGCGGCATCGGCATCGCGGGCGTCGCCCGCGCCCGTAGCCCGGCGTGGATGGACGAGCACCTTCCAGCTGCGTTCGGGGCGTTGGCCCGGGTAAAGGCGCCGATCGCCCAGTACAAGGTCTGCTCGACCTTCGACTCCGCCCCTCACGTCGGGTCGATCGGAAAGGCGGTCGATCTTGCCGTGCCGGCGCTGGGTGGCGACTGGCATCCGCTCCTCGTCGCCGCCCCGCCCATCCACCGCTACCAGCTCTTCGGCAATCTCTTCGCCACGGTCGATGGGGTCGGCTACCGGCTCGACCGGCACCCCACCGTGTCCCGCCATCCCGTGACGCCGATGGGCGAGGCAGATGTCCGCGTTCATCTCGCCCGGCAAACCGCGCGTCCGATCGGCCTCGTCGATTACCTCGCCCTCACCTCCGGCCGAGCTGACGCCGCCCTCGCATCCGCGCGCGGCGATGGCGCCGAGATTGTTGCCATCGACATCCTCGACGAGGCCAGCCTCGCCGAGGCCGGCCGCCTGATCTGGGAGAATCGAGGCGAGCGGCTACTTGCCGTCGGTAGCCAGGGCGTCGAATACGCTCTTGTCGCCCACTGGCGAGCGGCGGGCCTGCTCGGAGACCCGCCACCGCGGCGCGAGGCCACGACGGCCCGGATCGCGGCCGTTTCGGGGTCGTGTTCTCCCGTCACAGAGCGCCAGATCGCCTGGGCCGAGGCCAATGGTCTCGCCGCGATCCGCATCGATGTAACCGCGGCCGTCGACGAGGGACGCTGGCGTGTCTCGCTCGAGACTGCCGTCGAGGCGGCGCGCCGCGCGCTGACCGCCGGCCTCAGCCCGCTCGTCTACACCGCCCGTGGCCCGGACGACGCGGCCGTGCCCGCTCTCAAGCGGGCCGTGACCGAGGCCGGTGCCGACGAGGCGGTGGTAAACGAGCGCATTGGCCACGGCCTTGGGCAGATTCTTCGCGCCGTGGTGATCGAGACCGGTGTCGGCCGCGTCGCCATAGCAGGCGGCGACACCTCGGGCCATGCTCTCTCCGGCCTCGGCATCATCGCCCTTGAGGCGGAGATCGAATTGACCCCGGCCTGCGGCATCGGCATCGCCCGCTCGGACGACGCCCGGCTCGACGGACTCCAAGTGGCGCTCAAGGGCGGACAGATGGGGCCCGAGGATTTCTTTGGCATGATCGAACGCGGGCGACCGCTTGAGAATGGAGCAACCGGACGATGACCAGGATCGCGCTGCTCGGCGCTGGCGGAAAGATGGGCGTTCGCCTCGCCACCAACCTCATGGGCTCGCCTTACGAGGTGCAGCACGTCGAGGTCAGCGACGCGGGCCGGGCCCGGCTCAAGGACGCGACGGGGTTCGACTGCGTCGACCAGGCCACCGCGCTCGGCAATGCGGACGTCGTGCTGATGGCGGTGCCCGACGCCCTGATCGGCAAGATCGCCAAGACGTTTATCGCGGACGTCAAGCCGGGCTGCGCCATCATCATGCTCGACGCTGCCGCCCCCCATGCTGGCGAGCTGCCCGAGCGTGGCGACGTCACCTACTTTGTCACCCACCCTTGCCACCCTTCGATCTTCCGCTACGAGCCGACGCTGGAGGCGCAGAAGGACTACTTCGGCGGCGTCAAGGCGCAGCAGGCCATCGTGTGCGCCTTGATGCAGGGGCCGGAGGCGCACTACGCGCTTTGCGAGAACATCGCCAAGACGATCTACAAGCCGGTCAACCGCGCCCATCGGGTCACGGTCGCCCAGCTTGCGCTGCTTGAGCCCGGGCTGTCCGAGACGGTGGGCGCGACGCTTGTCACCGCCCTCCGCAAGGCGACCGATGCGGCGATCGAAAAGGGTGTCCCGCGCGACGCGGCCATCGACTTCATGCTCGGCCATCTCGGCATCGAGATGGGTCTCATCTTCGAGGACTTTCCGGGCCGCTTTTCCGACGGGGCGATCCTCGCCATCGAGAAGGCCATGCCACGTATCTTTCGCGACGACTGGCTTGGCGTGCTCGATCCGGACGAAATCATGCAAAGTGTCAAGGACATCTGCAATCCGGCAAAGGTGGCGTCATGACCTGGCAACTCGCATCCCTCCTTGACCGCAAGGGGCTCAAGCTCGGCCACTATGTCGGCGAGTTCGTCACGCCTGGCATCGGCTACATCCTCAAGGAAGCTGGCGCCGAATACGTGTTCTTCGACATGGAGCACAGCGGCAACTCCTTCGACACCATCAACCGCGGCCTGCGCTACTTCGAGGCGGCTGGCGTCCCTGCCCTGGTGCGTGTCCCGTCGGATTCCTATCACCACATCGCCCGCGCCCTCGATATCGGCGCCGAGGCGATCGTCATCCCGATGGTCGGTACGGCAGAGCAGGCGAAGTCGATCGTCGACAAGATGAAGTACACGCCGAAGGGCAGCCGCGGCCTCGGCCTTGGCCTTGGCAACGACCGCTACCACATGGCGCCGCACGCGGAGGCGATCCGGGCCGCCAACGCTCGCACCCGCTTCGTCGCGCTGATCGAGACCGCCGAGGGCATCGAGAACGTCGAGAAGATCGCCGCCGTCGATGGCGTCGATGTGCTCTGGGTCGGCCATGCCGACCTCACCGCTTCGATGGGGATCGCCGGCCAGTACGACCACCCCGACTACCATCGTGCGCTGGAGCGCGTGCTCAAGGCCGGGAGAAAGCACAAGCGCGGCCTCGGCCGCATGGTGACGGACATCGCCGGCGGCATCGCCGAGGCGAAGCAGGGCTGGGACCTGATCTGCTACCACGGCGACGCCTGGCTGCTGCAGGTCGCCATTCGTCAGGGGATCGACGGCATACGCGCCGGCGTCAGGGCCAAGGGGCGGAAGGGCGCAGGGTGATGCCGGGGCCGTTCCGAGTCGCGCTCTCCGGCGATCTCCGCAACTCCGACGGATCGCCGACCTACGAGCACTTCGACCTGTCGCCGCTCGAGGCGGCGCCGGACCTCGAGTTCGCTTTCATCGAGCCCGAGAGTCCGATCAGCGGCGCCCAACTCGAGGATTTCGACGCCCTCATCCTGCTGGGCAACCGCTTCACCGAGGAGAGCGTGCCGAAAAGTGGCCGCCTCGCGGTCGTGGCGCGTTTCGGCGTCGGCTACGACACGGTCGATGTCGCGGCGTGCACCCGTGCCGACATCGCCCTCGTCATCACTCCCGATGGCGTTCGCCGCCCGGTGGCGGTGTCGATCATGACTCTGATGCTCGCCCTCACCGGCAAGCTCATGGTCAAGGATCGCTTGACCCGGCAGGCTCATGCCGGCTTCGCCCGGCGGTCGGACCACATGGGTGTCGGCCTCGTCGGCCGCACGCTCGGTTCGCTCGGCATCGGCAATATCGGCGCCGAGTTCTACCGGCTCGCGGCGCCCTTCGACATGGAGTTCATCGCCCACGATCCCTACGCGGACCCCGCGCAGGCGGCCGAACTTGGAATCGAACTGGTCGGGATGGAGGAGCTCTTCCGCCGCTCGGACATCCTCTCGGTGAGCTGTCCGCTCACGCCGGCCACCCGGCACATCGTCAATGCCGAGCGCCTCGCGCTGATGAAGCCGACAGCGTACTTGATCAACACCGCGCGCGGACCGATCGTCGACCAGAAGGCGCTGACCGCGGCGCTCAAGGCCAACCGCATTGCCGGCGCCGGCCTCGATGTGCTGGAGGAGGAGCCGCCGGCGCCCGACGATCCCATCCTCACGCTCGACAACGTCATCCTCACGCCGCACGCGCTGTGCTGGACCGACCAGTGCTTTGCCGGGATCGGCGCAGCCGATGTCCGCGCGGTGATCGATGTGCAGCACGGCCATGTGCCCCGCGGTGTGGTCAATCGCGAGGTCCTCGAGCGTGCAGGCTGGAAGGAGCGGCTGGAGGGCTTCGGAAGGCGTTTCGGGAACTGAATCGGGGAGGCCTGATGGGACGTGTTTGACAAGCAGGGAGGCGGGCCGGATAGATTGGACATAAACTGGAGATGACGGGCCGAATTGGCTCCGGGAGTGAGGAACTGCTCAGGCTTTTGCGCCGGATGCGCGACAGTCACAACAGGGAGGAGTAACGGCAATGAACGATAGAGAGAGACGCGATTTCGAGGCAGGCCTTTCCGCCGAGGTCGATGCCTGGCTGCGGGGGGAGCCCACCCGCCGCGACTTCATCAAGCGCTTCGGCCAGGCGGCCGGCATGCTGGCGATTTCGGGGACGGCGCTGTCGCCGTTCGTGACCTCGGCGTTGGCCCAGGCGCAGATGCAGCTCGAGGATCCCTCGACGCCGCTCGGCAAGGCCCAGGCGGCGGCGCTCGCCGCGTCGGTCGAAGGCCCCAAGGACGGCTCGGCCTTCCGCGCCGTCGAGGCCGCCAAGCAGTATGCCGGCGTCAACCTCAACATGACCTACGAGGCCGGCCTCCAGGCCCTCGATCCTCGCAACTTCTCCGGTCCGCTGTGGGAGCAGCTCACCGGCATCAAGTCGACGGTGGTCGAACTGCCCGGCCCGGATATGTATTCGAAGCCGATCGCCGAGCACATCGCCGGCTCCGGCGCATATGACGTCCTCGATCTGCAGCCGCAGTGGACTCCGGCGCTCGCTGACGGCGGGGTGATCCAGCCGCTGGACGACCTGATCGCCAAGTACATGAACGTGGCCGACCTCGAGGACTACCACCCGCTCTACAAGGCGCTGCCGACCTACAAGGGCAAGATCTGGGGCTTCTTCGACGACGGCGACATGTTCGCCCTCTACTACCGCAAGGACATCTTCGAGGATCCCAAGCTCAACGAGGCCTATCAGGCCAAGTTCGGCAAGAAGCTCGAAGTGCCCAAGACCTGGGAGGACTACGCCCAGGTGGCGCAGTTCATCACCGACCAGATGGCGCCCAACGTTTACGGCGCCGGTCACTTCCGCAAGGCGGGCTCGCCGGGCAACCAGTTCGACTTCATGCAGCAGTTCCGTGCCAATGGCGGGACGTTCTTCGACGCAGACATGAAGTCGCAGCTTGCGACCGACGCCGGCGTCAAGACGCTCAACAACATGAAGGCCGCCAACGCCGCCTCCATCCCCGGCAACGAGGAGATGGATGCGGTGTCGCTGTGGGTGGCGTGGCTCCAGGGCAAGGTCGCCATGATCTACTCGTGGCCGCCAACCGGCCGCATGAGCGCGGGCTACTCGCAGAGCGACAAGGCGATCAGCTTCATCCCGCAGTCCTCGATCGCCGGCAAGGTCGGCTACGCCATCGTTCCCGGTGGCCACCCCGAGCATGCCTTCGGCTTCAACAAGTCGCTCGCCGCCGACTCGGCCAATCCCGAGGCGGCCTATCTGTTCATGCAGTGGGCCTGCTCGCCGCCGGTCTCACTGGCGCGCTGCATGCTCCCCTACGCGCTGCGTGACCCCTACCGGATCTCGCACTTCAAGTCGGAGCTCTACGGCCAGCTCTTCCCGAGCGCGCCGGAGTACCTCGCCAACCTCAACAACTCGGCCAACGTCGGCCTCCTCGACCCGATCATGCCCGGGGCGCAGGACTACCAGCTGTCGCTTGACCGCATGTGCACTTCGGTGTGGGCAGGCACCGATCCGATGGAGGCGCTCAAGACCGCGGCGGCCGAGTGGGACGCCACGACCGAGAACCTCGGCGTCGACTCGCAGAAGGCCTTCTACGCGGAGTTCCTCAAGCTGCCGGGTGCGACGGTCGACAACACCGTCGAAGCGCTCGGCATGGCCGTGAAGCTCTGACCACGACGCGCCTCGGAGCCGCCGCCACAGCGGCGGCTTCTTTCTGATCACCTACCGGCTTCCAACTGGCGCCCGGCGCCGGTTGGAAGCGGCGAGCGAAGACGTTTTCGGGGAAAGGGCAGGGGGACATGGCGCACGCCGCCGCCATCGGCGACAACCGTTCGGGCATGCCGCAGCGCCGGCTGCCGTCGGCGAAGAAGAGCGACCGGCAGTTCAAGTGGTTGCTCGTCACGCCCGCCGTATTGCTGATCCTCGCGATCTCGATCTACCCGCTCGTCTTCTCGATCTGGGTTCTGTTCGTCAACTATGACTTCCAGATACCCGGCCACGCCTTCGTCGGCCTCAAGAATTTCCAGCAGGTCGTCACCGATCCCGTGTTCCGCTACTCGCTGTGGGTCACGGTCGCTCTCACCGTCGCCAACGTCGCGATCGAATTCCTTCTCGGTCTTGGGATCGCGATGCTGCTGGCCAAGTCGTTCCGTGGCCGAGGCCTGATCATTTCGATCATCATCGTGCCGCTGTTCATTTCGCCGGTGATCGTCGGCCAGGCCTGGGCGCTCCTCCTGCAGCGGCCCTTCGGTCCGACCAACTACCTTCTCAGCCAGCTCCTCGGCCACGAGGTCACGATCGGCTGGCTCACCGAGTTCCCCTTCAACTTCATCGCCCTGGTGGTCGCCGACGTCTGGCAGTGGACGCCGTTCATGTTCGTGATCCTGCTTGCCGGGCTCACCGCGATCCCGCCCCACGTCTACGAGGCGGCCGAGCTCGACGGCGTTGGCGGCTGGCAGGTCTTCCGGCACATCACCGTGCCGCATATTGCGCCGATGATGATGCTCGCCATCACCTTCCGGCTGCTCGATGCAATCCGGATGTTCGACACCATCTTCATCATGACCGGCGGTGGGCCGGGCACCCAGACCTATACGACGTCGTTCTATCTCTACACGATCGGCTTCGCCCAGTTCCATCTGTCGCGCGCGACGGCCGGCGCCTGGATATTCCTGGTGCTGACGCTGCTGGTGATCGTGTTCCTGGTGCGGCGTCTGCTCAAGCCGGAGGCGAAGTGATGGCGAGCTGGGTTCGTCCGCGGCGCATTCCGATCGTCCGCATCGTCGTCATCGCCCTGTTTCTGGCCTTCGTGCTGGCGCCGCTCTACTGGGTGGCGATCACCTCGATCAAGCCCAGCGACGACTACCTCGCCGTGCCGCCGGTCTGGTTCCCCGACGCACCGACCATGGTCCACTACGAGGCCGCCCTGTTCGCCTATCGGGGCCTCCAGGGCCTGATCAACAGCATCATCATCTCGATCTCGGCCACCATCCTCTCGGTCAGCGTCGGCACGCTGATGGCCTACAGCCTCGCCCGCTTCAACACCGGCGGCCAGCATCTCTCGTTCTGGGTGCTGTCGCAGCGCTTCCTGCCGCCGATCGCGATCATCCTGCCGCTGTTTCTCAATTACCGGCTGGTCGGGCTCCAGGACACCCATGTCGGTATGATCGTCGCCTACACCGTGTTCACTCTGCCGGTCTCGGTGTGGATGATGTTCGCCTACTTCCGGCAGATGCCGCGATCGCTCGAGGAGGCCGCCCTGGTCGACGGCTGCACCCGCTGGGGCGCGTTGTGGAGCGTTGCCATGCCGCTCGCCGCACCGGGAATCGTCGCCGCGGCGGTGTTCACCTTCATCGCCTGCTGGACCGAGTTCTTCTTCGCCCTCGTGCTCACCAGCCGCAACGCCTTCACCCTTCCCACCGTGTTCCGGGCGTTTCTCAGCTTTCAGGGCGCCCAGTACGGTGAGGCGAGCGCGCTCGCCATCGTCTCCCTCGTGCCGTCGATCATCCTCGGCGTGCTGGTTCAGAAACATCTCGTGCGCGGCCTCACGCTCGGCGCGGTACGCGGTTAAGGAGTCTCGGGCCCATGGCCGATGTGAAGATCAAGGGTCTCTACAAGCGTTACGGTTCTTTCGAAGCGGTGCGCGGCATCGATCTCGACATTCCCGATGGCGAGTTCACGGTCCTCGTCGGCCCGTCGGGCTGCGGCAAGAGCACGCTTCTGCGCACCATCGCCGGCCTCGAGGAGATCAGCGGCGGCGAAATCGCGATCGGCGGCGAAGTGGTCAACGACATGCGGCCCCGCGACCGCGATGTGGCCATGGTGTTCCAGGACTACGCCCTCTACCCGCACATGACCGTCCGCAACAACATCGGCTTCGGCCTCAAGGCCCGGAAGATGCCGCAGCCGGAGATCGATTCGCGGGTCGATGCCGCCGCCACCATGTTGGGCATCACGGCGTTGATGGATCGTTTGCCGCGCCAGATCTCGGGTGGTCAGCGCCAGCGCGTCGCGATCGGCCGCGCCGTGGTCCGCAACCCGCGCCTCTTCCTGTTCGACGAGCCGCTCTCCAATCTCGACGCCCAGCTCCGTGATGAGATGCGCGGCGAGATCAAACGGCTCCATCGCGACATCTCCACCACGATGATCTACGTCACCCACGACCAGATCGAGGCGATGACCCTCGCCGACCGGATCGTGCTGATGCGTGACGGCGTGATCGAACAGGAGGGAGCGCCTCTCGACCTGTTTGAGCGCCCGGCCACGACCTTCGTCGCCGGCTTTCTCGGTTCGCCGAAGATGACCTTTCTGTCCGGCAGAATGGTTCGCGTCGAGGGCGCCGTCACCATCGCCCTCGACGATGGTCCGAGACTGCCGCTTCCCGAGGGCCGTATCCCCGACGTCGCCGATGGTCGCGCCGTGATCCTCGGCGTCCGTCCCGAGCACATCAGCCGCGCCACGGGACCGGCGGCGGCGCCCGGCTCCGCTCGCCTCGATGCGGTGATCGAGTTCCTGCAACCCACCGGCTCGCGGACCTATGCCACATTCCGCCTGGGTCGGGCCCAGGTGATGGCGGAATTCGAGGCGCACGACACCGGCCGGCCGGGCGAGACGGTGCCGCTCGACCTCAATCTCTCCCGCGCTTCGATGTTCGACGCCGCTACCCAGCGCGCGATCTGATCCGGCGCCGCACCGCGCTACGGGTCAACCCGTGCCCTACGCACGGGCGACCCGTTCCGGCGGACGTCAGGCGCGGTAGATGTAGACCACCGCGCGGGAGGTGACGTCGACCAGCACCTTGTTGCCGTTGACGATGGTGTAGCCGTACGGGGAGCCCGGCACCTCGTAGAGCGTCACCTGTTCGGGAAGCACGGCGCCGACCACGATCTCGCCCTCGACCGCATAAGGATCGACAGGCGTCGCGGCGATGTACTCCAGCACTGCCGGTTCCGGCACGATCGCCTCGACCTTGCCTTTGGCGCCGACCACCACACCGACGGTGGCGGGGGCGATGACTTCGGCCACACCTTCCGCCTCGACCACCGGAATGCCGGAGTCAGGGCCGTCGATCTGCTGGACCTGGCCGCCATTGTCGATCACCAGGTATTCGGCCGAGACCCAGCCGCTGGCGCCGCCGACATTGACGCTGCACCATGTCCAGTCGGCGATGCAGCCGGTGATGTCGGCCGCCGCGTTGTACTCGATCAGGCCGACCACCGGATATTGCGTGCCGGGGCCACTGCGAAGGTTGAGATGAGCGGTCGAATAGCCCGGGATTGCCATTGCGGGCGCCGCGGCGATCAGGGTCATTCCGGCGGCCAGCACGATGGCGTGCGAAAGATGCTTCATGTCAGTCCAGCCCTCTCCAGGTGTGAAGTCCGCGTCCCTCTACACCGCTGGCGTTGCAGATTGATTATCGCGATCGTGATGGTCCATCTCAAAGTTGAGCGATCAGGGGCCAGTGCACAATGCGGGTCAGCTCATCGCGCCAGCGCGTCCGGTCTTGCCAGCAACCCCGGCGCCGCATAGAAGCCTCCGCATGCTTCGCCGCCTCTACGACTGGACCATGCGGCTCGCCGCCAGCCGCCATGCGGTGCCGGCGCTTGCGGCGATTTCCTTTGCCGAGAGCTCGTTTTTTCCGATTCCGCCCGATGTCATCCTCGTGCCAATGGCATTGGCCAACCCACCGAAGGCCCGCTACTACGCGCTGATCTGCACGATTGCCTCGGTGCTCGGCGGCCTGGTCGGCTATGCGATCGGCGCACTGCTCTACGATACGGTCGGCCACTGGCTGATCTCGGCCTATGGCTATGGCGAGCGCATGGACGAGTTTCGCGCCGCCTATGCCGAATGGGGCGCCCTGATCATCCTCGTCAAGGGCATGACGCCGATCCCGTTCAAGCTGGTGACGATCGCGTCCGGCTTTGCAGGCTACGATCTGCCGCTCTTCATCGTCCTGTCGATCATCACCCGAGGCTTCCGCTTCTTTCTCGTCGCCGAATTGCTCCGTCACTTCGGCGAGCCGATCCGCGACTTCATCGAGAAGCGGCTCAGCCTTGTCACCACCGGCATCCTCGTGGTCATCGTTGCCGGCTTCGTCATCGCCCGCTACGCCGTGTAGGCGGTTCGTCCCCACAGGACCGCCGGGCAGGCGTTCGCGGCTGGTTGCCGGGCGTGCCCGGTCGGGTCGCGGCTCGTGATTGAATTCCGCAATCTCTTGAAATTCAAGGGTATACTCTTCCTTTAGTATACTATTGGCAGAGTCCTGCCGGCGTTGAGAGAGCGAGGCGAGGGGGGTGGCGCTGCTGGCGAGCGCGCCCGGACGGGGTAGTGTCGTGCGAGGAGCCGGTGCCGGCCGCACAGTGTTGGTTCTTGCGGTCGCCCTCATGGTGGGCGTCGGCTCGGCCACGCCGTCTTTCGGCATCTGGCCGTTCAGCCGCCGCGAACAGCAGGCGGTGCCAGATCCGGTTCCGTATGAGGTGGACTTCGTCTTCAACGGTGGAACCCGGCGCGAGCAGAAGAGCCTCCGCAACTCAACGAATCTCTACGCGCTCCGCCGCGAGCCGCCATCGGGGATCGTCGGCTTGCTGGCCCGCGCCCGTGCCGACGTCGGACGGCTCACCGCGGCACTCTATCGCGAGGCGCTTTATTCCGGCCAGGTTGCGATCTATGTCGACGGCCGGCCGCTCGCTTCGATCAGTCCTTTCGACACGATTTCGGCGCGTCCTGTCCCGGTCGTGGTCGAGATCACCCCGGGCGATCCATTCGTCTTCGGCGCGGTCGATGCCGCACCCCTGCCGCCGGGCGTTTCACTGAAGGACATTGGCCTCATCTCCGGCAGACCGGCAGACTCCGATGCGATCATCGCGGCGGAGACCGCCATCGCCAATGGCTGGAGAAAGCTCGGCCACCCGCTCGCCGCCGTCACCCAGCGCGACATCGTCGCCGACCACCGGGCCCTGACGCTGGCCGTGTCGCTCGATGTCGAGCCAGGACCGCCGGCCGATTTCGGGCGGGTGGAGATTGTCGGCACCGATCGCGTCAAGCCGCTGCTGGTTCGACGCCGCGCGGGCATCGATGCCGGCGACCTCTATTCGTCGGATGTCACCAGCCGCGCCGAGCGCCGCCTGCGCGACCTCGGCGTCTTCGAGAGTGTGCGGGTCATCACCGGTGACAGCCTTGATCCCGACGGGACCGTGCCCATCACCATTGAGGTCAGCGAGCGCAAGCGCCGGGTCATCGGTTTCGGCGTCGAATACGACAACGTCGACGGCTTTGGTGCCAACGCCTACTGGATGCATCGCAACTTGTTTGGCGGCGCCGAACAGCTGCGCTTCGACGCTTCGATCTCGCGCGCCCTGGACGGGGTCTTCGACAGTTTCGAGCCGGACTATAGCCTCGCCGTCACCTTCACCAAGCCCGCCGTCATCGGCGCCATGACCGATCTCACGCTCGGCGCCAGGACCTATCGGTTGACCACGGACGCCTATCGTGTCACGGCGACCTCGGGAACGGTCGGGCTGTCGCAGGAATTCTCCAACTCGCTGTCGGGCGGCGTCTCGCTCGATTACGAGGATGCCAGGGTCGACGACGCTATCCAGACCGAGGACGAGTACAGGATCCTTACCGCGACCGGTTCGCTTGACTGGGACAGGCGTGACAACAAGCTCAACCCGACCAGGGGGTTCCGGAACTTCTTCAGCGTCGCGCCGGCCTACAACTTCCCGCAGGACGACCTCTTCGCCACCTTCACCAACGACTTCTCGATCTACCGGGCGATCGACAGCGATCGCCGTTTCGTCCTCGCCGGCCGGGTGCAGGGCGGCATCATCACCGCCGATGACATTCGCGACATCGCGCCCTACCGACGGATGTATGCCGGCGGTCCGTCGACCGTCCGCGGCTATGCCTACCAGAGTCTCGGTCCCAAGAATGACAAGGGCGATCTCATCGGCGGACGGTCGATGTTCGCCGCCTCTGCCGAGCTCCGTTACCGCATCAACCAGACCCTCGGGGTCGCCGCCTTCGTTGATGCCGGCAACGCCTATGCCGATATCTGGCCCGAATTCGACAAGGTCAAGTTCGGCGTCGGCGGGGGTGTGCGATATCTCACGCCGGTCGGGCCGCTGCGCGTCGATTTGGCGTTCCCTGTCGAACCCAGCAAGGACGATTCCTGGGTGGCCCTCTACGTCGGCCTTGGCCAGGCGTTCTGACGGAAGGACCTGTCCCGCCGGATGATCCGCGCCCTCCGCCTCGTCCTCTACCTGCTGGTCACCCTGGTCGTGATCGTGGGGCTCGTGCTCGTCTTCATCGCGACGCCGCCGGGCCGTGCGGTCGTGGCCTCGCTGGTCGAGCGCATGGTCGCGGGCAGCGGACTCACGCTGTCGATCGACCGTCTCAGCGGCTGGCCGCCTTTTGCCTTCGGCGCCGACCGCATCGTCATCGGCGACAGCGAAGGAACTTTCGCCGAGATCGACGGGCTCAGCGTCGACCTCGCGATCGGCGGGCTCCTCCGCCGCGAGATCGTCTTCGATTCGCTTTCGGCCGAGCGGGTGGCGGTGCTTCGCCAGCCGGTCCTGACACCATCCCAAGGCGGCGGCGATTCCGCTGCGCTTGCGTTTGCCGCCCACGACTTCTCGATCGGCCAGCTTGAGCTTGGCGAGGCGCTTGTCGGCCACGCTGCCGTGCTTGCGGTCAACGGCGCCTTCTCGAGCGGCCGCGACGGCAGTCTCTCCGCCCGCCTCGACGCTCGCCGCACCGACGGTCGCGCCGGCATCGTCACTGCGACGCTCGATCGCGCGTCCGGCTCGGCTCCGATGATGATCGATGCCACCGTGGAGGAGGGTGCGGACGGCATCCTCGTCGGCATGATGGGGCGCGACTCCGGCCCCGCCTACCGGCTCGAGGCCAGGACCGGGCTGGACGACGGTGCGCTCGATGGCAATCTCACCCTCACGTCGGACGGCAACGCCCGCTTCGCCGGCCGCTTCGCGTTGGCGCCATCGACGGATGGCGGCCAGCACCTGACCCTCGACGGCGAGGGCGATCTCGCCGAGTTGGTGCCGCCCGGATTTGCGACCCTGCTCTCCGGCGCCATTCGCGTCGCCGTGGATGTCGACTGGCGGCAGGCCCCCGGCGATGCACTGCCCCGGGTCGCGATCCGCGATGCCCGCCTCGATACCGGTGCCGTCCGCGCTCAGGCGTCCGGTTCGTTCGGCAGCGCCGACAGCGACCTCACGCTTCGTGTTCAGGTGTCCAATCCCGCCGGCGGGGGATTTGCCCTGCCGCTCGGCGGCGATGCCCCGCTCGCCTTCGAGAGCATTGATCTTTCCGGTCGGGTCGCTCCGGTGGACGGGATGACCCGGCTCGACCTGATCGGTCGCATAGCCGGCCTTTCGGCGGCCGACGTGTCCGTCCCGGCCACCGGCCTGTCGCTGGCGATCGAGGCCGACGGCGCCAACCCGCTCGCCGATACCACGCTTCCTTTCGCATTCCGCGCCGAGGCGGACTCGATCGGGCTTGCCGGGCACGTCATTCCCGGCGGCGACGATTCGCCCATCGTCGTGACGGCTCAGGGTACGATCGACCTCGCCGCCCTCAGTGGCGAGACCACCGCCGAGGTGACCTTCGCCCGTGGACGCCTCACCTATTCGGGCAACATCGGCGCTGAGGCCGTCACGGGACGGGTCGAGGCCGACTACGAGGATGTGGCGACGGTTGCCGGCCTATTCGATCAGCCGCTCCGCGGCCGCCTGTCGGCCTCGGCGGAAGGCCGCTTCGCCGGCGGTGACGGACTCGACGTTCGTGTCGCCGTGCGGACGGGCGACCTCGATACCGGGATTGCTGCCCTCGCGCCGTTGCTCGGGCCCGATGTCACGGTCGCCGGCACGATCACCGACACCGCCGACGGGCGGATCGCCGTTACCGACCTGAGTGTCGCCGGATCGGAGGTCTCGCTGTCCGGCAAGGCGTCGCTCGATGGCGCCACGGTCGACGCGACCCTCACCGGCCGCATCGCCGATCTCGGCGTCCTTGCAGACGCCACCAGCGGCGCGGCTGATCTCGAGGCCCGCGTCACTGGTGACCTATCCGCGCCGGAAGTCGACGCCACGATCAGGGTCGCCACTGGCGCTCTCCTTGACCAGCCCGTCGAGGACGCCTCGGTCCGGATCGCCGGAGCACCGGTGGAGTCGGGCTGGCAAGGCACGCTGACCCTCGGCGGTACGCTCGCCGGGCAGCCGCTCTCGGGCACCGCGACCGCGCTCGCCGGCGCATCCGGCCTCACCCTGCCGTCGATTGACCTCACCATCGCCGAGAACCGCATCACCGGCGGCCTCGAACAGACCGCGGATGGCCTCTTCACCGGTTCGCTCGACATCGCGGCGCCGGACCTTGCGACGCTCGCCGCCGTAGCGCTGGTCGAGGCGAGCGGCGCTCTCAACGCCAAGGCGACCCTCAGCGCCGGAAATGGCCGGCAGGATCTCGCGGTTCGCTTCGGCGGCGACGGCATCGCGGTGGAAGGCATCACGGTTGGTCACCTTGAGGGTGAGGCCAACGTCGCTGACCTGCTCGGTGTTCCCGCCATCACCGGCCGCGCCGATCTTGGCGCCATTGCCGTGGGGTCGCTGGTCATCGATACCGCCATGCTCAGCGCCAGCGTCGTCGACGGAGCTACCGAGTTCAAGGCCTCGGCCGCCGGACCGGATCTCCAGCTCGCCGGCGCCGGCAGCCTCGCCGCAGCGTCCGGCGCCACCACCGTCCGCATCGATGCCCTTAAGGGCGCCGCCTTCGGGTTCCCGGTCGATCTCGCTGCGCCGGCGACCATCGCCATCGCCGACGGCGTCACCCGCCTTTCGGACGTGGCGCTGTCGGCGGGCGGCGGCGAGATCCGGGTCGCCGGCGCCGTTTCGCCAGAACTGGACGTCGCCGTCGAGATTGCTTCGGTGGCCGCAAGCTTTGTCAACGCCATCGTCCCCGGCCTCGAGGCCTCCGGTACGATAAGCGGAACCGCCAGCGTAACGGGAACACCCGATGCGCCCGCCTTCCAATGGAGCGTCAACTGGGCGGACTTTGCCGTTGCCGCTGCGGACTCGATCGGCCTGCCGCCGCTCACGGTCACGGCGAGCGGGAAAGGCGACCTCGAAGGGACCACCGTTGATGCCAGGGCCACGGGTGGCGGGCTTGATCTGACGGCGTCGGGCAATGTTCCTTTTGGCGGCGACGAGGGCGTGCGGATCGACGTCGCCGGTAACGCCGAGGCGCTCGACCTCGGCCAGCCGGCGCTGGCCGGGCTGCTGTCGGGCGAGACCACGCTGTCGGCGACCGTCACCACCGGTGCCGATGGCAAGCTTGCCGTCTCCGACATTGCGATCGGCGGGACCGGCCTCAACCTCACCGGCGACATTTCCCTGGTCGGCGACGCCATCGACGCCACCGTGGATGGAAGGATCGCCGACCTCTCGGCGCTCGCGCCGGATTCGACGGGCGCAGCCGAATTCAACGCCCGGATCTCAGGCTCCCTCGCCAAGCCCGACGTCGACGCCACGGTGCTGGTTCCCGAGGGCATGATCCTTGGCCAGTCCGTCGAGGGCGCCTCGGTCAACTTCAAGGGCGCGCCCACCGACCAGGGCGGGTGGGAGGGGGCGCTTGCTCTGGGGGGTGCTTTTGCCGGGAACCCCCTGTCGGGCACGGCCCAGGCCGCGCTCGCCGCGAACGGCGGGCTGACGCTGCCCGAGGTCGACCTCCGCGTCGGCGAAAATCGCATCACCGGCGCAATCTCGCGGACCGAGGCGGGATTGCTCAACGGCAGCCTCGACATCAGCGCGCCGAACCTTGCCACGCTCGCCGCCCTCGCGCTGGTCGAGGCGACGGGCACGGCCCAGGCCCGGGTCGTCTTCGCTCCCGACAATGGCCGCCAGTCGGTCTCGGCCTCGATCAGCGGGGCCAACATTTCGATGCCGTCCATCGTGGTCGGCCACGTCGAAGGCGACGTCCAGATCGAGGACGCCCTGGGTGTGCCGATGGTGCGCGGCAGCGCCGAGGCGAGCGGCGTCGACATCGGCGGCACCCGCATCGATACCGCCCGCGTGACCGCGACCGTCGAGAACGGCGCGACCGAGTTTCAGGCGTCGGCCCGCGGCCCGGATCTCGATCTCACCGGCGCCGGCAGTCTCGCGGCAGACGGTACGGCCCAGGTCGTTCGCCTTGCCCGCCTCTCCGGCAGCGCCTTCGGCTTTCCGGTCAATCTCGCGGCACCCGCGACGGTGCGCATGGACGGCGGGGAGACGACGCTGTCCGATGTCAGTCTCGCCGTCGGTGGCGGCCGGATCGCGGTGGCCGGCTCGGTCGGCACGGAGATCGCGGTCGACGCCGTGATCGATCAGGTCGCCGGCGCGTTCATCGACCGCTTCGCCGATGGCCTTGGCGCCGAGGGGGTCATCTCCGGGCGCGCAACGGTCAGCGGCACGCCCGCCGCCCCGCGCGCCCAGTGGCGGATCGACTGGACGGGCTTCAACGTGGCGGCGGCCAGAAATGCCGGCGTTCCGGCGATGAACCTCAACGCCTCCGGCGTCGCCTCGGCGTCCGCGACGACGGTCGATGCGAAGCTGGCCGGCGGCGGCGTGTCGCTCGCGATCACCGGCAACGTCCCCTATGCCGGATCAGGGCTTCAAGTGCGGGCGCAGGGCACCGCTCCGGTCGCGCTCGTCTCGGCGCAGCTCGGCAACGACATCGCTGCCGACGGGACGGCCCGGATCGATCTCGCCGTCATCGGCTCGGCCGCAAGGCCGCTGATCAACGGCACGTTTGATCTTGTCGAAGTCCGCGTCGCCGACGCCAGCGACGGCATCGGTGTCGCCGGCCTGAATGGCCGGATCACCTTCGACGGCTCGACCGCCCGCATCGAGCGGATGACCGGTCGGCTCACCCAGGGCGGCAATCTCAGCGTCGCCGGCACCATCGGCGTCAATCCCGCCGCCGGCATCCCGGCCAACCTCACGATCCGCATCGCCGACGGTCGCTACCTCGACGGGGTGATGGTCAACGCCAATTTCAACGCCAACCTCACTCTCGTCGGGCCGCTCGCGGGAGGCGCGACGATCGCAGGCGTGATCAATCTGGGCCGCACCGAGATTCTGCTGCCGGACAGCTTCGGCGGCGGTCCGCCGATCACGGTGGAGCATATTCGCACGGCCCCCGGCTTCGTGCCGCCGATGGCGACTTTGGGAAATGCCGGCGTGGCGCAGCCTTCCGGCGGGAGCGGTGGCGGCACCGGTGGCTTCAACCTCGGCCTCGCCATCAACAGCAACAACGCGATCTACGTCCGCGGATTTGGCCTCGACGCCGAGCTGGGCGGTTCTCTCCGCGTCGAGGGCACGACGGCCAATCCCGTACCGGTCGGCGGTTTCCAGTTGCGGCGTGGCCGGATCGAGGTTCTCGGTCGCCGACTGGATTTCGATCGTGGCGTCGTCACATTCCAGGGCGACTTCGACCCCGTCCTCGATTTCGTCGCGACCACGAGAACCGCGGACATCGTCGCCGCGATCTCGGTTGAAGGGCCTGCCAACGATCCGGAGATCGCGCTGGCCTCGGTGCCCAGTCTGCCCGAAGAGGAGATCATCGCCCGCATCCTGTTCGGCAAGAGCATCGGCTCCCTGTCGGCGTTTCAGGCATTGCAGCTTGTCGATGCGGTCGCCAGCTTCTCCGGGGCCTTCGGTCGCGACGGCGGCGTCTTCTCCCGCGTTCGTCGGCTGGTCGGGGTCGACGATCTCGACGTTCAGCAGAACGCAACCGGGGGCACCACCATCGGCATCGGGAAACGCCTCAGCGACAACCTCCGGGTCGGTGTCCAGACCGACACCGACGGAACGAGCAGCATCAAGCTCGATGTTGATCTCACCAAGAACCTCAAGGCCCAGATCGAAGGCGGTGCCGACGGCAGCGGCAGTGTCGGCCTGACCTTCGAGAAGGAGTACTAGCCGACGCGCCGTGACTGGCGGCGAGACCTGTTGGCCTCGTCACCCTTGCCCTGTTTTCGCCGCGCCCTCCGGTCCCGTCTCTTCCGGATTTGATCCGATCCGGCCAGCCAGGCGTCGACGTCCGACAGCGAGACGGCACGAAGCTGCGCCACGAACCCCGGGTTCTGCAGGAACCAGGCGCGGAACGCGGACCGGATATCTGCAGCCCGGTGTTGCGGACCGCGCGCGTCGGGGGCGTACTGCCTCACGACCTGGCGCAAATAGCTGCCCTTCGGCGGAAGACGGTCGTTGGCGAAGCCCATACGCGCCGGGAAGGATTGGAAGATCGGCAGGAAGAGTGCGCCGTCTGCCTTGTCGGCCACCTCGTGGCGGAACTCGGGCAGCCACAGCTTGAAGCTCTCGATGAACCGGACCGGATAGAACGTGTCGGAGGTGCCGGCCATGTCGAGCGGCAGTCCTTTCTCCGCGAGGACGCGAGACAGCAGCTCCGGACCGAGGGATTCGCGGCGCGCGATGGTCCCCGACATGCGTTCGGCCTCGGCGATCAGGTCGGCGAGCAGCGGGTCGGCACGCGGCAATCGAAACTGACCGTTGCCTACTGATTCCGGCCGGTATTCCGGCGCCTGGCGGGCCCAAGCGCGATCTGACGCCGGCAAGCGTGGAGCCAGGCATACTGTGTCGACGTCGCACCACCATCCGCCGCGAAGGCTCAGCAGCCTCAGCCGGAAGTAGTCGGCGAACGGCGCCACGTCCGGCTGCCCTGTATGCCGGTTCGCGAAGAGAAAAAGTCCATCCCGTGGCACGATCTCGGCGGCGTCGCGTACGGTCACGCCTTGGGGAACATCGATGGCGTCGTAGCTGTAGAGCTCGAACCCGTGACCATGCGCGATGAAGGAGCTGAGGCAGGCGTGATGAAGGGGCGCGAGTGGACCCCCGTGCCAGAAGCCCTGCACGGCGTCGCGTGGAGGGAGCAGCCGGAGCGCCCGTGCCAGGTCCGCTAAAGGATGCCTCGCGTGCCACATCACCGCCAGATCCAATCCCCCTTCTTCTGATCGCCGACCTTGCCCGGCTTCCCGGTAGCGCCGGCCGTCCGGAGGCGCGAGGTCTTCACTACTCTCGGCCGCTGGCCGAGGCCGGCGACATCAACCTCAGGCACAATGCGGGTTGCAGTGGACAGTTCGACAGACGCCCGCACCGATCCGTCTCCGTCGCGGTTTTGCGCGCGGTCTGGAGGGCAATTCCGGTCAGGCTCGGCGCGCTGCGGCGATTCGTGGGGGCAAGACACCAACCCCAGCCGGCCCGATACTCAGATCGCGAGCCAGCCGCCGTCGATGGCGAGCGTGTGGCCGGTCACCATCGCCGCCGCGCGCGAGGCGAGATAGAGGATTCCTGCCGAAACCTCTTCTGGTTCCGCAAAACGGCCCATCGGCGTCCGCGCTTCGATCGCGGCGACCATCGCCTTGTCCTCGCGGAGCTTCTCGGTGAGCTTGGTGTGGAGAAAGGTCGGGGCGACGGCGTTGACGCGGATGCCGCCGGAAGCCCATTCGGCCGCGAGCGCCCGGGTGAGGTTGACCAGGGCGCCCTTGCTCGCATGGTAGGAGGCGTTGGGGTAGAGGCCGCCGCCCGACAGCCCCATGATCGAGGCGACGTTGATGATGCTGCCGCTGCCCTGGCGAAGCATGTGCTTGGCCGCTTCGCGGCTGCCGATCATGGCGCTGGTCAGACTCACGTCGAGCACCCGTCGCCAGTCTGCCGTCTCGAGTTCGACCGTCGGCACCCGCTTGGTCGCCCCAACATTGTTGACCAGCACGTCCAGTCGGCCAAAGGTGTCGGCGGCGGCGTGGATGGTACGGACGAGGGCTGCCTCGTCGGCGACGTCGAGCGGATAGGCTTTCGCCACGCCGCCGGCGCCGGTGATCTCGGCGACGACGCTGTGTGCGGCCGCCTCATCAACGTCGGTTACGGCCACCGCGGCCCCGGCCTCGGCGAAGGCGAGTGCGGTCGCACGGCCAATACCGGCGCCGGAGCCCGTGATCAGCGCGGCCTGGCCGTCGAGGCGGAAGGCGTCGAAGATGCTGGGCGAGAAGGGCATCGATGGCAGTTCCTGTCGAAGGCGCGTTTGCCGGAGCCGCATCTTCTGGCGCGCTGTCCGCCTGAACGCAAGAGGCAGCGGCCTCCCGCCGAACGGTAGTCGAGCCGGGTCCACAACCTCGGTATGCCTTCTGTTGTCGTGGAGGTCCCGATCGCGGCGCCTCGACCTCGGCCGCGTCAGAGGAGTGACGCTGATGGATGTTTCGGTCGTCCTCCCGGCGGGCTCGTGATAGTTGAGAGCGTATGCGCTTTGCCGTGTACGTCGCTCCTCCGCCCGACGAACCCCTCGCCGGCCTCGCAGCGTCATGGCTCGGTCGCGACGCCTGGACCGGGCACGCCGTTGAGCGTCCCGCCGCCGTCTCGCCTGGCCCTGCGGTTGTGGCGCGCCTGACCGCGGAGCCGCGTCGATACGGGTTCCACGGCACCATGAAGCCGCCCTTCAGGCTCGCTGCGGACCTGGATGCGCCGCGGCTGCGTGGCACGTTTGCCGATTTCTGCGAAGGCCGCGCCCCGGTCCGGATCGCCGCACTCCGCCTGGCCCGGATCGGCGCGTTCTTCGCCCTCGTACCGGACGGCGACGCGCCTGCACTTGACGCTCTTGCGGCCGATGTCGTCCGCGCCTTCGACGCCTTCCGCGCGCCGGCGACCGCGGCCGAGACCGCCCGGCGCCGGCCCGAGCGGCTGTCGCCCCGCCAGCGAGGTTATCTCGAGACGTGGGGCTACCCTTACGTGTTTGAGGAGTTCCGCTTCCACATGACGTTGACAGGTCCGGTTCCGGAGGCGGAACAGGGCGAGGTGGAGCGTGTGCTTCAGGCGGTCTTTGCGCCCGTCATCGGCAAACCGCTTGCGGTCGACGCACTTTGCCTGTTCGTCGAACCCGATCCGCCAGGCGATTTCGTCGTCGATATGTCGGCGCCGCTCGCTGGCGGCTGAGCCCCGCCTCGGCACGGTGCCTTGCGGTCGCGATACGGCGGCGGTAGTGCTCCGCCATCCATCCGTTCGCTAGTCCTGGGAAAGGCATACCGGCCATGTTCACCAAATTCGGCCTCCTGATCGACAATGAGTGGCGGCCCGCGCAGTCGGGCAAGACCATGCCGGTGCTTGCCCCGGCGACCGAGGAGGAGATCGGCACCGTGCCGTCGGCTGATTCCGCTGATGTCGCGGCCGTGCTCGACAGTGCCGCCCGTGGCTTTGCCGTGTGGAAGGCCATGCCGGCCTGGGAACGCGCCAAGATCATGCGCAAGGCCGCCGACCTGATCCGCGAGCGCAACGAGGACATCGCCCGTTTCATGAGCGCGGAGACCGGCAAGCCGCTGGCCGAGGCGCGCGGCGAGACCAATTCTGCCGCCGACCAGTTCGAGTGGTACGCGGAGGAGGCGAAGCGGGTCTACGGCCAGATCATCCCCGCCCGCGCCGCCGACCAGCGTCTCAGCGTCACCTACCAGCCGGTCGGCGTCTGTCTCTCGCTGTCGGCCTGGAACTTTCCGGCGCTCCTGCCGTCGCGGAAGATCGCCGCTGCGCTTGCCGCCGGCTGTTCGATCGTGGCGCGTCCCGCCTCCGAGGCGCCCGGTTCCTGCTTCAAGATCGCCGAGGCCCTGGTCGACGCCGGCCTGCCGCCCGGGGTCGTGACCGTGATCACCGGACCCTCCTCGAAGCTCGCTGCCGAACTCATCGCCTCACCCGTCATCCGCAAGGTCTCGCTGACCGGCTCGGTCGCCGTCGGCAAGAAGGTTCTTGCCCAGTGCGCCGAGGGCATCAAGCGCGCTTCGATGGAGCTCGGTGGCCACGCCCCGGTGATCGTGCACCGCGATGCCGATCCCACGGCGAGCGCGCGCGCCGCCGCCATGGCCAAGTTCCGCAACACAGGACAGGTCTGCATCTCGCCGACCCGCTTCTACGTTCATGAGAGCATCAAGGCGCCGTTCGAGGCGGCCTTCGTCGACTACGTCAAGGGCATCGTCGTCGGCGACGGCCTCAAGGACGGCGTGACCATGGGCCCGATGATCCGCGGCAGCGCTGTCGACGCCGCGCTCGAACTGGCGGACGATGCCGTCGCGAAGGGTGGTCGCCTGCTTCATGGCGGGCGGCGGCCGGCCCACCTCAACAAGGGCTACTTCCTCGAGCCCACCGTCATCGCCGACGTGCCGGACGATGCTTGCATCATGGTCGAGGAGCCATTTGCGCCGATCGCGCCGCTTGCCACCTTTGTCGACGAAGACGAAGTGATCGAGCGCGCCAATGCGCTGCCCTTCGGCCTTGCCGCCTACGTCTTCTCCAACGACGCCGAGCGCGCCCAGCACACCGCCGACCGCATCGAGGCCGGCATGGTCGGCGTCAACGAGATGCTTCTGGCGGCGGCCGAGATTCCCTTCGGGGGCGTCAAGGAGTCCGGCTACGGTCGCGAGGGCGGCTCGCTGGGCATCAAGGACTACCTTGAGCCGAAGTTCATTCGTCACAAGCTGATCAAGGCCTGAGGGAGCGCGCACGCATGTCCGCCACCGTCATCGCTCTACGCCCGGAGTTCTTCGGCGAGGCCGAGCGTCCGCTCGCCACTCATGGCGAGCTGAGCGCCGCGACCTTCCGCTACGCGAGCGGGGTCGAGGGCCTCCGCATTCGCAACGCCGTGGGCCAGATCGACCTCCTGCCCTTCCAGGGCCAGCAGATCTGGGACGCCGTCTTTCGCGGCCGCTCGCTCACCATGGGCTCGATGTTCCCGGAGCCCCGGCCGGACGCCGGGTATCTCGAAACCTACGGCGCGTTCTTTATCCACTGCGGCGTGACCGCGATGGGCAATCCCGGCGCCGGCGACACCCATCCCCTCCATGGCGAGTTGCCCAATGCCCGCTTCGACACCGCCGAGCTCGTCGTCGGCGAGGAGAACGGTGTCCCTTATATGGCGCTCACCGGCACCTGGCGCCACGCCGTCGCCTTCGCCCACAACTATGTTGCCACCCCCACCATCACGCTTCGCGGCGGCTCGAGCCGCATCGGCGTCGACCTGGTCGTCTCCAACCTCAAGTCCAAACCGATGGAGTTGATGTATCTCGCCCACATCAACTTCCGCCCGGTCGACGGCGCGACCGTCATCGATGCTGTGCCGGACGATCTCGACCACATCCGCGTTCGCACCATGATCCCCTCCAACTTTGTGCAGCCCGAGCAGCACAAGGTCCTGCTCGCCGAGGTGCTGGCCGATCCGTCGCGTCACCGCGCCATCGTGCCGGGCCGCGAGATCGACCCCGAGCTGGTGATGACGCTCGCCTATCCGTCGGACGCCGAGGGCTGGGCCGAGACGATGCAGCTCCATCCCGACGGTTCCGCCGATTTCGTCCGCCACCGGCCAGCCGAGCTGCCCAAGGGCGTGCGCTGGATGACCCGATGGGGCGATCAGGATGCGATCGGCATCGTTCTGCCCGCGACGGCGGATCCCGACGGCTACACCGCGGAAAAGGCCAAGGGCAACGTCAGGGAGATCCCGCCCGGGGGCGTTTTCCGCTGCAGCATGGAGTTCGGTGCCCTCGATGCCGACGAGGCCTCCGCCATGCGCGGCCGCATCGAGGCAATGCGAAAGGGCTAGCCGTCTTGCAGTACCTGGATCGCGATGTCTCGTTCACAACGGGAGAACTGCGGGACTCCACGTTTACCCGAAGGCCGGTGCTGACTACACATCGTAGACCGGCACCGCGTGGTCCCCGATCCGAAGGGAGCGGATCGCGGCGAGTTGCATCGCCTTCGGCATCGTCTGCATCAGCTCGATCCGGTTGCCGTCAGGGTCCTCGATCCAGGCCTGCCAATTGTGGTCGGCACCGAGCTTGGGAGCAACTGTGAGCGTCACGCCCTTTGCCTCAAGGGCCGCCGACACGGTGCCGATGTCGTCGACCCCAAGGCAGATGTGGTTGACGCCGGTGGCATCGCGGCCGGGCGCACGCTCGCCCTCGCCATCGGGGAAGAGCTCCAGGTACTGATCGTCGGTGATCCTGAGATAGACGATCCACAGTCTTCCGTCGCGATGGAGCCGGAACATCTCGGCGAAGCCGAGCTGACCGACATAGAAGGCGAGGGACCTTTCCATATCCCGGACCTTCAGTGCCACATGCGCGAGCGATGTGATGCCCTTCATGCGAAGCGTCCTCCTCAGGTTACCGCATAGCCGTGCTGTTCGAGGAACAGCTTCAGATGGTCGGGAAACTTGAGCGTCACCTTCTTCCGCCGTGGGCATTCCTCGATCGGCTGGCCCGTGAGGCAAACCTCTTCGCCCGCGTCGGCGGCAAGGTCCCAGTTGGCCGCGAGCTGTGAAAGCGCGTCCGCACCTTCGCCCAGCCGCGCCTTCGCAGCGACCCAACCGGCGAGGAAGCCGCGCGACGTCCAGCGCTGGGCCGGGCCGATCGCTCCCTCCATCTGTGCGAGCCAGGCCCGGTGCGCCGGCAGGAACTGGATCTCGCCTGAAGCGTCAACCAATTTGCCCCGCCGCACGGTGAGGATCTGGAGGGGCGCGGCGCTGCAGGCATAGCAGTCGAATTCGTAGAGGAATCGATTATCGACCGTGACGATCTCGGCGTGCCCGTCGCCGTCGAGGTCCTGCAGAAAGTCGCCGTCACCGTCGAAGGCGCCCGCCGGCACCGCGGCCCATTTGTCGCCGACCTGGGTGGCGACCATCACCTCCGTGCAGCAATGCATCCCCCCGGAGAACGACGTGAAGTACACCTCGGGCCGCGTGTTGTTGGGGTCCATATCGGCAATGCTCGCCTCGGTCGCGGGGAAGTCGAAGCCGGAGGCGACCCCCACCGCCTCCAGCACCCTGCGCTCGCCCACCGATACGGTCAGCACCGGCACCTCGAAGTCGGCGTCGATCCTGGGCCGGAGCACCATCGAGATCGAGGCCGTCACATCGCCGACGGTTACGGCGGCGCCCTTCGCTCCGGTCTCGAACACGGTAGTGGGGAAGCGCGGGCCCGGGCCCTCGGCCCCGGCACCACCGGCCATGAGGACGAGCGCCGTCAGCGCGGCGGTCAGGACGGGCGCGACAGGGGGCAAGGCGGACCTCTTCGAATCGCCCCAGCCACTCTACTTTGCGCCTTTCCTACGGGAAACCCCGAACTGGAAACATCCGCCCGCCGCCGCTAGAGTCAGCGGGAGAACGGAGGAGAATATGCCCGATACCAAAGGCCTGAAGACAATCAGGCTCAATCTTGCCCGCACCAAGGATTTCCCCAACGGCAGCGACCGGCACGGGTATCGCTTCACCGCGCCGCTCGACCCCACCGGTCATCTCGATGCCGAGGGCTGGAAGAAGCACCGCGACCACTGCCGCGTGGTGCGTTTCTGGGGCGGAGAGGAAGATGACGTCGGCCATCTCGTCCACCGGCCGGGCGGTTCCTGGGGCTTCACCTACGATCTCGCGGGCGACGAGGGCGACGAATCCGGCTTCAAGCTGTCGAGCCACGTCTTCGGTCCCGGTGAGTATGTCTCGATCCGCGACGACGACGGCGAGCTCCACACCTTCCGCGTGGTGACCGTCGAGGACGTCTGACCGGCATTCCCCGCCTCGCGCCAGCGTCGTATCTTGATTCGATTCAACCGCCCCGGCGTCGAGGCGGTCGAACCTGGCGACTAACGCCCGAACCTGGCGCATCTCACGGATCGACGTTTCGGTTCGAGGCCGGTTCTCGCGGCAGTCATGCGCAGAGGAGGCGCGTGCCATGTGCATCAACTGCAGTTCCGAATTTGCCGCTGCATTTCGCTATCTCTCGTTCCCGACCCGCAGGCAGGTGCTGCGATCGGCGACGACGGTCGCCGCCGGCGCGCTGGTGTGCGAGGCGGTCGGGCCGGGCGCCGCTCTCGCCGATACCACGTCGTTCCAGGACATCGTTGGCGAGCTCGATCCTGGCGGATTGCCAAAGGTCACGATCTTTGCAGCGCGCGAGGTCGTCACCCTCGACCCCGACAGACCGACGGTGACCGCGGTGGCGGTGCTTGGCGACCGCATACTCGCGGTCGGTGCGCTGGACGAACTCAAGGCATCTGCCAGCGGGCAGCCATTTACGGTCGACGATACCTTCGCCGACAAGGTGATCGTGCCAGGCTTCATAGCCCAGCACGATCATCCTCTCCTCAGCGGCCTGACCATGACCTCGGAGATCATCGCCACCGAGGACTGGGTTCTTCCGTCCGGCACCGTACCGGCGGCCCGCGATCACGACGACTACATGAAGCGGCTGACTGCGGCGGAGGCCAAGCTCGGGGACCCGGGCCAGGTCCTGCTGACCTGGGGCTATCATCCGGCCTTCCACGGCGACCTGAGCCGTGCCGACCTTGACAAGATCAGCGCCACCCGGCCTGTCGTCGTGTGGCACCGCTCGGCGCACGACTTCACGATGAACAGCAAGGCGCTGGCGAGCTACGGGATCGACCAGGCCTTCGTCAGCGCCATGGCGCCGGCGGCGAAGCAGCAGAGCGACCTCGACAAAGGCTACTTCTGGGAAGCCGGGATGTTCGCGATCCTCCCGCGCCTCCTGCCGGCGATCGCGACGCCCGACCGGTTGCAGAAGGGGCTCCAGTTCGTCGTCGGGTACTTTCATGCAAACGGCGTCACGCTCGGCTCAGAGCCGGGAGGGCTCTATTCGAAGACGCTGCAAGACGCCGAGAACGCCGTCATGTCCGGCCCCGACACGCCGTTCCGCTATTATTTCATCCCCGACGGCAAATCCATCTTCGCGTCGTTTCCGGACGCCACGATCGCCGAGACGGAGAAGACGTTGTCCTGGGGCGAGGGGATGACGCAGATCATGCCCAACAGGATCAAGCTCTTTGCCGACGGAGCCGTGTTCTCGCTCGCCATGCAGCTCCGTGACCCTTACATCGGCGACTACCACGGCGAATGGATCATGCAGCCCGACGCCTTCGCCAGGGCATTCGAGATCTACTGGGACGCCGGCTATCAGATCCACATTCACGAAATCGGCGACGCCGCCCTCGACATGGTGCTCGACAATATCGAGGCGAACATGCGGCGCAATCCTCGATACGATCACCGGACGGTGCTGGTCCACTTCGCGGTGTCGCAGCCCGACCAGATCGGGCGCATCAAGCGGCTCGGAGCGATCGTCAGCGGCAATCCCTACTATGTCACCGCGCTCGCCGACAAATACTCGGAGACGGGCCTTGGCCCCGAGCGGGCTGACAACATGGTCCGCCTGGGCGATATCGAGCGCGCAGGCATCCCGTTTTCCTATCATTCCGACATGCCCATGGCGCCGGGTCGGCCTCTCTTCCTGATGGACTGTGCCGTCAATCGCACGACCGTCTCCGGGCGCGTGGCGGGTCCCGACCAGCGCAACACGCGGGAGGGTGCGCTCAGGGCGATCACGTTGGAAGCAGCCTATTCGATCGGGCTCGAGAACGAGGTTGGCAGCATCGTGGCCGGCAAGCGCGCTAATTTCACCATCCTCGCCGACAATCCATTGACGGTGCCGGCCACCGGGATCAAGGAGATCGCGGTGTGGGGCACCGTGCACGAAGGGCGGATATTTCCGGTCCGATAACGGGGGCGACGACGATCGGCGCCTCGCGCCGGATGGACCCGAAGCGGACGTTCCTGGTCCGCTCCGGAGTCGGGTCTCAGGGGAGCGCTTCGAGATCGTTCAGCTTCCACGACTGATCGAAGAACGGCTCGAGCGGACCGTAGATCCTGAAGATTCCCGTCCAGCCTTTGCTCGGGTCGGTCTCGATCCAGTTCGATTCCTGGCCGTCCGGCGCTTTCGGACCGATGTAGAGGTCGATCGTCCCGTCTTCATTGGCGACGACCGCGTCGTAGCTGCTCTTTGCCGGGAATTTCTGCGCGGTCGCCATCATCGACCGGTTGCCGGCGTCGTAGACGATGAAGGACCAGAAATCCTTGGCCGGGACGTTCGCCGGAACGGTGAGCTTGTAGGTCTTGGCGCCGTCCAGCGCGATGCCCTCGCCGTCGGTGTGGGTGCAGAGATACTGCGATCCAACGCCTACGGCTTTTGACGCCATGGCCGGGGTGACGCCGGTCGCGTAGGCAGCGAAGAACGCCTGGGCGTCGTAGTCGAGATAGCCGTTGGGGTCGAACGTGTAGACGCCGCCGACGAAGGGGTTCCACCACTTGCGGTCCGCGTAGATGTATTTCTGGTCACCGGTGTAGTTCCACATGTTGGTGCGCAACAACGCCGCTCCGATCGTCGCCGCGCGCGCCAGAATTTCCTTTGTGGAGGGATCAGGATTGAACGGTTTGCCGAACTCCATTCCAATCGAGGCAAGCAGGAACTTCTGGGCGCCGTCGACGGCGTCGGGATGCTCCTCGGCAACCAAAGCACCGAGCTCCTCCAGCATGCCGTAGTTTTCCGGATGGACGGTGAAGATCTCCATTCCGGTGCCGTTGATGAGCTCGGTCGGCTCGGGATTGCCCGCCCTGTGATAGCGGATAGATCTTCAGTTGTTCGTAGCGCTCGTTCGCGGCTTTCGTCGAGCCGTCCGCGTCGGCAAGGGCCCGCAGCGCGACCCATACACCATAGGTTTTCGACGGGAAGACGAAGTAGCCGTCGGGCACGTCGCCGTCATAACCCGGGGGAAGAATGAGGAACTTGCCGCCGGCGCCCTTGTCGGGCCCGGCATTGCCGATGTCGCCGATGTAGCGCATCCACATGTCGTTGAGCAGCCCGAGCAGCTTGGGCGGCGCCTCGATGACCGTCGGGCCGTCGGCCTTCAGGTCGAGGAAGGTCATTGCATAGACCGTGGTGTTGTTCGCCGTCAGGAACTCGGACTTCGCATCCATGAAGTTGCGGAAGACGATCACCTGGTTCGGCCTGCCCGCCCCGGCTTCCGCATAGCCCTTGCGCATCGCGTAGAGCGACGCTGCGAAGACGTTCTGCTGAATCACTTCGATGGCGCGGTAGAACGTCCGCAACTCGAAGAGGCGTGCGGTGGTTTCCGGTGTCGGAAATCCCTTCTCGAAGACGAGATCGCCGACAATGGTCGGGATCGTCTCGTTTTCGATGAAGCGGGTGTCTTCTGCGGCTTTGACCGCGGTCAACGACCAGGCGCATACGAGGCCAACGACCAGACAGCTCAGCAGCGCGGTCCTCATGTTCGTGTACTCCTTGCGTTTCGAGTTGTTGTCTCAACGTTGACAGCATCGCGACCAACCGGCCCCGCGGCGTGTCGAGGCTCGCGCAGGACGTGACACCTCGGCTTGCGTCAGCCGGGCCGCGGCGGTTCGTTTCCGGACCTTTGGACTAGCGATCTCTCGATCGGGATGGCCGCGTTGCGGCGGCGGGCGGCAATTCCGTCACTCCACCCTCTCGAAGTCCGGCAGGACGAAGGACTTGTCGAACAGCTCCTTTTCGGGGCCGTAGAACCGGAAGATCGAGAACCAGTCCTCGCCGGTCGGCACCCAGTTCGATTCGTGGCCCTCCGGCGCCTTCGGCGCGAAGTAGAGATCGACGGAGCCGTCGGCGTTGACGGCCAGCTTGTCGAGCTCGCGGCTGGACAGCCCCACGCGTTCCGCGTCGCGGATGAATCCCTTGGTGACCATGCTGTAGGCGATCGCCGACCAGAAATCCGCCGCCGGCGTGTCCTTGGGTACGGTCAGGCGATAGGTGTCCTCGCCGTTCAGCAGCTCGCCATCGCTGTCACGCAGCGACATCAGGTAGAAGCTGCTGCCGCCGAGCACGACCGGGAAATAGGTTGCCCAGAAGTAGGCATCCACGCGTGCATCGATCAGCGGTATCCCGCGATCTTCGAAGGGAAAGCCCTTGGCGGCCTGGTCCGGCGGCACGTTCGGCTGCTGCCAGTGGTTCTTGTCGCCGTTGAACGGGACCAGCATGACGTTGGGCGTCAGCCACCGGTCCTGCATGTAGTCGAAGGCGCACTTCGCTCCGTCCTCGTAGATGGCGATCCATTCTTCGCTCGGCGCGAAGGGAACGCCCTTCTCGATGCCGATGGCGCGAAGGACGCCATACATCGCCTTGTCTCTCTCGCGGATCGGCTCGCCCTGAACGAAGTTCCAGATGTCGCGGAAATAGCTCAGGTCGTAGTAAGGCAAGGTGTCCCACTTCCGCCCCGAGGCATCGAGGAAGACGGTGTCGGGCGGGGTGTCGGCGTCGGCCAGCGGGTAGACGCGAAGGTTCTTACGCACATGGTCGACCGCATCGGCGATCGTGCCGTCGCCCCGCGAGACAGGGCGGAAAGCGAAGTTGATCGAATAGCCGTCAAGCTGGAAGACGTAGTAGCCCTCGGCGGGGACCGGACCATCGTAGCCCACCGGCAGGAACAGGTATTTCCCGCCGGCACGCTTGTCGGTGCCGCGCTCGCCCACGTCTGCCACGGGCCGCATCCAGGCATCAACGAAGGTCCCGAACAGGTTCACCTTGGCCGTTGCCGGCGGCACTTCGACGACTAGAGGACCATCGGCCGTAGTCAGCGCGGCAACCGAATAGGGCGTCACGTCGTTTGCCGTCAGGAAGCCGTGCTGCGATGTCATCGGCTGACTGAGCTGAACCAAGTCGCCGACCTTCCCGCCAAGGTCGTTGATGATGCCTTGGGCGATGTCCCAGGTGCTGACGGCGGGCATGGCCCAGATCGCCGCCTGGCAGGCGCGTTGGACGGCGCTCTCCCGGGCAATGTCGCTCATCCTGGCCTCGGCGGGCAGGGTCGAGACACCCAGAAGGGCGGCAAGGACACCGACAACCGTTGGTTTGATCGACGTCTTGAGAACTGCCCTGACCATCTCATCGTCTCCAGCTGAGCATTGTCATCTTTGCCGGGGGTACTCTTGTTCGCTAGTGTATTTTGACCATTTTGCGACGCGGCAGCGTCGAATGCGCGTATAGGAGCCACGACCGTGTCTTCCGCGCCTGCCATGATCTCCGCGCGGGCATTGGGCGCCATGCCCGATTTCGTGCGATCCGAACTGGGCGAGCGGAGCCTGGCCGCAACCCTCGACCACGCGCGGCTGCCGCACCACATCCAGGACAGCCAGGACGGATTCATCCTGGAGGAGTCGATCATCCGGTTCGTCGACTTCGCCGCGCGCCGGCTCGGCGAAGACAAGCTCGGGCTGCTCCTCGCGCCCTTTCTGAGCGTTCAGGAATATGGCGTTTGGGGTGACTATGTCCTGTCGGCTCCGACCGTCGGCGACGCCATGGTCCGATCGTGCGAAGCGATCCGGTATCATGGCAGCCGGGACCTGCTCCACGTCTGGGCCTCCGACCGACAGATCCGCTTCAGCTACGTGTTCGCCAAGTCGGGGATCGACGGGTACCCAGATATCGCGTACTGCGCTGTCGGTGTCATGCTGAGCCTGATCCGTGGCTATCTCGGTCCGGCATGGAGCCCGGCCGGGATCGCGCTCAACATCCGCAAGCCAACCCGCGCGCACCTTGTCGAAGAGGCCTTCGGGTGCCCGGTGATCTACGAGACGCCCGACGTCGCCATCATCTTCGACAGGCAATTGGCGGCGGCTCCCGGCCCGCCGCGAGCGCGCCGGTCGATCGTCACCCTCGACGATGTCATTCGCGCTCGCAGTGGCGGAGCGCCCCGGACCTTACCCCGACGTCGTCATGGAACTGATCCTGGCAGCTGATGGATCAGACAGCCGACATCGAACGGGTTGCCGGCTCGCTCGGCCTCGGCGTCCGCGCCCTGCAGAGGAGGCTGAACGGCGATGGTGTAAACTTCCGGGAACTGGTGAACCGCGTCCGCATCGCGCGCGCGACGGAGTTCCTCAGAGGATCGGCCGAAAGCATCACGACGATTGCAGCGGAGCTCGGCTATGTAAATTCGACTCACTTCACGCGTGCCTTCAAGGCCGCGGTCGGCTTATCCCCGCGCGATTTCAGACGCCGCCGCTTCACCCATCAGGCTCTGGCGGGGCGGGAGTGAACGGCCTCCCGATGCCAGTGTGCGCCCTTGGCTCGAAACGGCGGACCCCGCAGACCCCGTCAGCCCGGCTTTGGGTCGCTCCGGCGGGCGACCCGCTCCTCGGCCTTGACGATCGCAGCGGCAATCATGTCCTTGATCCGTTCGATGTCCTTGGCCTCGATCAGGCTCGGGTCGAGGAACAGGCTGACCCCGGCATGTTGCTCGCGGATCACCGGCGGCTCCTCGCCTTCGGCAACGATCGCCTCGACCACATAGGGCATCACTTCGCGGCTGATCCCCTTCATCGTGATCGGCGGCAGTCGCTTGGCCACCACCATGTCGGATACCAGCGCAAAGGTTTCGTAAGACAGCACGATCTCGCCGATCCCGGCCGCCTGTTGGAGGCGGGCGGCAAGGTTCGCCTCGGCGCCGATGATCGTGTAGTCCATGCGGTCCGCGCTGCCGAAATTGCCGACATTGCAGTAGCCGGTGTTGATGCCCATCCGCGCCCGGAACGGCTTCTCGATGCCGCGCCGCATCCAGCGCTCGGAGAGGTCGGCGAGCCGCGCCTGCATCGCGGCCGCCATCTTGAGGCAGGCCCGTGCATCCTCGACGATCCCCCGGCTCTCGGGATCGCCGAAGAAGACCAGGATGGCGTCGCCGATGAACTTGTCGACGGTGCCGCCGTACTGGAGCGCCACGTCCGACATCTCGGTCAGGTACTCGTTGAGGAGGCCCGTCAGCTCCTCCGGCTGCAGCCGCTCGGTGGTCGCGGTGAACTCGACGATGTCGGAGAAGAAGATTGTCAGCTTCTTCCGCTCGGTGGTAATCGTCGCGTCCTTCTCGCCGCTGAAGATGCTCTTATAGATCTGCGGCGAGAGATACTTGGCGATCTTGAGTGAGATGGTCGCAAGGAAATCGTTGGTGAGGTGAAGCTCGCGGTTGAGCCGCGCCACCCGCCGCGCCTGGCGCAGCTGCCAGACGATGAAGACAACCGCGGCAATCGCGGCGAGCGCGAGATAGCCGAGCAGATATTTGAAGGCGAAGAGATTGGCCTCCACCGGCTGGTGGACCGTGATCTCCTGCATGCCGCGGACGTCCCCGACCTTCCAGTCCCGCTTGGGGCTGTCCGGATGGCTGTTGTGGCAGGCGACGCACGTCTCCCCCATCATGATCGGCGTGGCGAGGCGAACGGTGCGTTGAAGGAGCGAGCCGCCCGTCTCAATCACGGGCTGGCTGGGGTTGGCGCGGAGATCGGCCAGCGCCTTCTTCTCGAATTCATCGAGGACATGCGGCTCGCGACCGGCAAAGGGAAAGTCCGAGACGAACCGGTAGCCGACACTGCCATCCTCGCCGATCAGGCGGCCGAGCTCGATCGAGAACGTTGCCGGGATCGGGATCGCCCCGGGCTCCTCGCGGAATCTGGCGGAGGTATGGACTTCGCCGTTCGCCGCGATCACCCGCGCAACGACGTCCTGGGCATAGAAGTTGCGGACCGCGTCGATGATCCGGCTGAATTCCTCGGACTGATGGATGAGGGCGTTCTGCGACAGCGACCGGAGGTCGAGCAGCACCGCGACCGGTAATCCCGCTAGGAGGAGGGCGACCACCAGCACCCAGACCAGGCTGGATCGGGACAGCCGGCCGGTCAGCGCGCCGCCGCCCTTTCCCGTCCCGGCCGTCACTGCGCCGCCTCGTCGTGCCGTCCTGCCCGCCGCATATCGCCTCCCATCGCGCAAATGCTTCGCAAGGCCCGTTTCGGATTGCAACTCCCCCGCGCGCGATGTGATGAAATTTCCGTGCCGCCGCCCGGCCTGCTAGAGTCGGCTGCGCGGATTCCAGCGGGGTATTCTTCATGGACGGCACGGGCAGCGCGCTTCGTACGGGCGGGCGGATTCTTGCGGATGCGCTGACTGCAAATGGTGTTGATCAGGCGTTTTGCGTGCCGGGCGAAAGCTACCTCGCGCTGCTCGACGCATTCTACGATTCGCCGGTGCGGGTGACAGTCTGCCGGCACGAGGGCGGTGCCGCGATGGCAGCCGAGGCCTGGGGCAAGCTCACCGGCCGTCCGGGCATCGTCATGGCGACCCGCGGCCCGGGAGCGGCCAACGCCGCCGCGGGCCTACACATCGGCCGGCAGGACTCGACGCCGATGATCCTGCTTCTCGGCCAGGTGTCGCGGAGATGGCGGGACCGCGAGGCCTTCCAGGAGGTCAACTTCAAGATCTTCCTCTCCGAAGTGGCCAAGTGGGTCGCCGAGATCGACGATGCCGCCCGCATCCCGGAATACGTCTCCCGCGCCTTCCACGAGGCGACCTCCGGCCGTCCCGGCCCGGTCGTGCTGTCGCTTCCCGAGGATATGCTGCGCGACAGCGTCGCGGTGGCCGACGCCGCGCCCTGGATGCAGGTCGAGACGTGGCCGGGCCTCACCCAGATGGCCCAGTTCCAGAAGCTGCTGTGGGGCGCCGCTTCGCCGCTGCTCGTCCTTGGCGGCTCCCGCTGGAGTGAGGGAGCGGTTCGGGCGGCCCGGCGCTTCGCCGAGCGCTTCGCGTTGCCGGTTGCTTGCTCCTTCCGGCGGCAGATGCTGTTCGACCACGACCACTCGAACTACGCCGGCGAGCTGGGCATCGGGCCGAATCCGGCACTCGCCGAGCGCATGCGCGACGCCGATCTCCTCATCCTGCTCGGCGGCCGCCTCAGCGAGATGGCCTCGGCCAGCTACCGCCATGTCCAGATCCCCGAGCCGCGCCAGACGCTTGTCCATGTCCACCCCGGCGCCGAGGAGCTCGGCCGGCTCTATCGGCCGACGCTGGCCATCAACGCCAGCCCGACCGCCTTTGCCGCCGCGCTCGAAGGCCTCCAGCCGCCCAACGCTATTCCCTGGCAGGGGGCGACAAGGACCGCCAACGCCGCCTACCGTGCCTGGTCGGCGCCGGTGACCAATCCCGGTCCGGTGCAGATGAGCCGCATCGTCGCCTGGCTCCGCGAGCGCCTCCCCGACGACGCCATCGTCACCAACGGGGCTGGTAACTACTCGGGCTGGGTCGGCCGGTTCTTCCGCTACCGCCGCTACGGCACCCAGCTTGCGCCGACCTCGGGAACGATGGGCTACGGGCTGCCAGCGGCGATCGCCGCCAAGCTCCGCCATCCCGACCGGGCCGTGGTCTGCTTCGCCGGAGACGGCTGCTTCCAGATGACCTCGCAGGAGATCGCCACGGCCGTCCAGGAACAGGCGGCGGTGGTCGTGATCGTCGTCAACAACGGCATCCATGGCACCATTCGCATGCACCAGGAGCGCGACTATCCCGGTCGTCACATCGCCACCGATCTTGTCGATCCCGACTTTGCCGCCTTCGCCCGGGCCTGTGGCGGCCATGGCGAGACCGTCGCCACCACCGAAGACTTTGCCCCGGCCTTTGAGCGCGCGATCAAGTCGGGGCTGCCGGCGGTCATCGATCTCAAGTTCTCGCCGGAAGCGATCACGCCGACCCGCACTATGACCGAGATCCGCGGCTCCGGCCGGGGGTAGGTCTCCCGCGATATGGCCTGACCTGGATCAATGACATACCCGGCCTCCAATCAGACCATGCCTGCCGGAGGCATTCTGGTGCGAAAGCTGGCGTCTGCCGTTCTGTTCCTGGTCGCCGCGACCGCCGCGGCGCCGAGCGCCGAGATCGGCGATCCGGCGCGTGGGCTGGCCTATGCAAGGACGGACTGTTCGGAGTGTCATGGCGTCGAGCCGTCGGACACGTTGAGCCCGTTCTCCGACCTCCCGACATTCCGCGAGATTGCAAACATCCCCGGCATGTCCGAGCTCGCGCTGATCTCGTTCTTCCAGACCCCGCATCCGACGATGCCCGACTTCGTCGTCGAGGGTGGCGCCATCCGGGATCTGATCGCCTACTTCGGGACGCTGCGGCGGTGATGCGCTCGGCCATTGTCGGCCTAGCCGCTGTCGACCTCCACGCGCACGATGCGGCGGACTTCAAGGCCCCGCAGACGCCGCTCGGTCTCGGAGATCGGCATGCCGACCAGGACGGCGAGCGAACCAAGCTGCAGGCGGTCACGCTCGCGGAGCGGTCCAAGCAAGTCGGCCTCGGGACCGGTCACTTCGATCTCGGCGAGGTGCCGGCGAAAAGCGACGCGCAGCGCGCCGGCCATATCGTCGATGCGCGCCACCGCCGGTGACAGACCGACCTTGAGGTCGGCGATGTAGCGTGGTCGCAGAACCGAATCGAGCGTGATCCGCTCTCGTCCGAAGAGGACGTGCTCGACGCCGACCCGGAGTGCGACGGAAGCGGCCTCGTCTTTGCTCGCCGGGATGTCGCGGCCAAGATTGGTGTCGACAAGAATCGTGCCGGTCCCCGGCTTCTCCCCGGCCTTGCAGGATTGGGTTATCGCAGCCCAGACCAGGGCGGTCAGCCGCTGGCGGGCAGGTGAGGCCACCAGTGGCGAGTCGGCCGCCTGCGGACCCCACAGAACTGCGGCGCCGGGCACGCCGATCAAGCGTGAGGCCCCATCCTGGCCGCCGGAGGACCGAACCGACAGACGTGGTTCGTGCCCCTTCGCTTCTTCGGCCACGGACGGCAGGGCGCGGCCAAGCCCCGCTGAAAGCAGGGCCGAAATGGAGTGGTCGAGCTCCGTCCGGGGCACGCTGCCCGTGCCGAGAATGAGCTCGGACGTTTCGAACGGGAACGCTTCTACCGGATCACAGGCGAGCCACGCCAGCCCCGAGCGAAGCCAAGCGCGTGCCGCGGCTTCGCCGGTAGGCTCCGCTTCCGAGCGTGCGAGCAGGACGTTCATTCCCACGATTTCCGCGAGGCCGCGGCTGCCGTCGTTGGTCGCGAAGGCGGCGCGAAGCGCGATCCGTTCGCCGCCACGGTCGCCTCGCTTCCGGGCGATCGCGGCGCCATTCATCATCGCCAGATAGACCAGGCGATCGTCCTTCGCCGCCACCGTGGCGGCGGTGATCTTCGTTGCGAGCGCGGCGGTGCTGTCACCTGCCTCGATCGCCACGCGACGGGCAACGTGACGACAGAGGAGGTCAAGATCTTCCGAATCCGCGGCGCCGGCATCGAGTCTGTCGATGACCGCCTGGAGTCCGGCGGGATGCTTGTCCGGACTGCCGCTCTCGATCTCGGCGCGCAGGCGGTACGCAGACAGGCGGTCGCGGATGCGGGCCGGGGCGCGGCGGGAGGGTTCGGCATTGGCGACGATCTCGTTGAATCGACGCTGGTAGAGCCGGATCTCCTGCCGGATCAGGTCGGCCGCTGCCGCGGCATCGGGTGTGCGCGCGACGTTGCGCGCCCGTGTGGCAAGGCTACGCGCAAGGTCGATCTCGCCCGAATGGAAAGCGCCGCGAGCAAGCCGCGACAGTCTTTCGCTGTCGGCGAAATGGGCGGTGCAGAAACTCTGGCCGAACGCCGCGAAGCCGACATCATGCGCCTCGAGTTCCTCCATCGTGTCGATCCGCGCCGCCGCGGACAGGGGATCCAGATCGCGGTAGGCCGGCGGGATCACGTAGCGGTCGTCACCGACCGGGATCAACGCGAAACGCTCCGGCTCGATGCCGGCACGCTCCATGATCGCGCGCGGCAGAAGCCCGGGGAAGAACCTGAGTGTTGCCTGCTGGTCAGGTCGGGCTGAGCCGAGGGCGATCCCGGGGGACGGCGCAGTCATGTCCTTGCGGCGCTCGAAAGCGGAACGCGCCATCACGGTTGCCGGCTCGTCCCCGAGCAGGACCAGGCTCACAGCGAACCGGCGAAGGAAATGCAAGAACCAGTCGTTGAAAGTGCCGAGCGGCAGCCCGTAGCGTGGCGCGAGGACGGCCACCGTTGCGGCGGCCGGCAGCGCGTCGGCGATGCGACGCGCATCGTCATGGCACTGGAGGGCGACAGGATCCCCGATGGCGTCGATATCGATCGCGCGGAGGCCGACGGTCACGGGTGATAGCTGAACGTCGTCCGGCAGGCCGGGGCCGAGGTCGACGCCCAGCCGGCATGCGAGCTGGCTCGCTGCCTCGCGCGGACGCCATGCGCCGAGCGTTAGATCGATCCAGTGCAGCAATCTGTCGGCCGCCGTGCTGCCCTCGGCGGACGGCGCCACGTCAGCGACCGGAGCGTCGGCGGGGGGCGGCGGTGCCGTCGCGTCATCTGCCAAGGTCTGCCTCGTTCGCCTCTCAGCCCGGCTTGCCCAAAACCGCCACGGCGGCGACGACGCTCTGCGCCAGCCCGCCGAGGCGCAACAGGGCATCGGCTTCCCGGTCGTAGAACTCCACGGGTTCCGCCGAGAGCGCGACGCGCTCGATCGCCGCCTCAAGGGCGTACAGTCGCCGGCCGGCCGCGATCAGCGCCGCTCGATAGCCGCGCTCGCCAGCCGCTGCGGTCGCGAGCTCGAAGTCCGCCGCGATGAAGACGATGGCGCCGGCCCGTTTTCGTATGCCGGGGGTCACAAGGGCGCCATCGAGGTCCTTTCCCGCCCGTCCGTCGCGGATGACGCGGAGCGCTCCCGCTCGCGCGTCATACCAGCCGAGGCATTCAGGCAGCCCTGTGACTGCTTCGATCGACACGAAGACGTCGACGGGCTCGTCGACCGCAGTCACAGCCTGGTGCAGCAGCTCTGCGAGGCTTGGGAGCGGAACGGCGGTGCTGGTGGCCGGCGCGGGCGATGCCGGCGACGATGCCGGTGCCAGCGCCAGGGCCGTCAGGTCCGAGTAGTCCCGCTGCGGCGCGGGGGCGGCTGCGCGGACGGGCATTCCGTCGTCGCGACTGCGCTTGGCATTCTCATGATAGAGTTCCCAGGCGCTTTCGCCTCGGGATTCGGCTGCGAGTTCGTACCAGGTCGACGTCATGCGGCGTCGCTCCTACCGGAAAGGGTGCGGCAAGGGATTGGCCGCACTCCCGCGCGGGATCCCGCGATAGCCGAGTTTCTGGGGTACTTCGAACAGGCGGTCGCCGCCGAGCGCGCGGAGCGCATGGCCGGGATGGAGCGGCTGGTATCCCGGCACGACGACCCTGCACACGGCGAGACCGAGGCCGGCGAGGTCGGGGCTGGTCAAGTTGGCCGAGAGGACCCGCGAGCCGGTCAGCGCAATCCGCCCGATGGCGTTGTCAAGATCTCCGGCCGCCGATCCCGTTGACGCATTCTCGATGTCGGCGAAGTGCCGGTGATCGTCCGAGGCCAGCATGAAGGCGACCTGGCCGGCGTTCTCCCGGTCGGCGGCGAAGCCGAGGTGATCCTCCGCTTCGATGACGTCCTCCCATTCGCCTGACGGAGACGGCGGTGGTCGCAGGCGCTGCGCTTCGCGGGCCAGGCGGCGGGACTCGGCGAGCTCTGCCAGCGCCTGCGCGACGGCGGCCGCGGGGTCGAGATTGGCGGCGGCCGCGAAGACGAAGGCGGGCGCCTCCGGCCGGCTCGCCTCGATCGCAGCGACCACGCACGGAATGCGGTTGTTGGTCGTGGTGTTGAGTAGAACGAGGCGGTCGCCGTGCTGCTGGAATCGTGCGACGAGTGGACGGAGCGCGACCGGGAGGGTGTCGTTCCTGATGCACGGTGGCGGCGTCATCGACTGCCAGAAAAGCGCGGCCGCGTCGCGTGCGACGACGTCGTACAGTCCGACGAGGGAGGCCGCGGCGACGCCGCCGCCAGTCGCGAGGCCGGCTGTTCCGGGCGGTGCGACGGGCAGGTCGCCCGCGCTTCGGAAAAACGCGAAGGGGTGCCAGACCAGCGATGCCGGTACGTGGACGACGGCGCCGTTGGCCATGTCGATCATGCTCGCCCACCGAACCGGCGTGTCGGCGGCAAAGGGTACGTAGGGAAAGCCCGGCCGGAGATACTGGCCGCTGCTGAACAGGGCAAAGGACCGCGGCTCGATGCAGGGAAAGTCGGCGTCGCCGAAGGTCGAGAGGGGCAGGCCGGCGCGATTGTAGAGTGCGGCGGCATAGCGGGCGAGTGCGTGCGCGACTGCGCCGGCCAGAGCGGACGATCGGGTTGTTGCGGCGGCTACAGAGCGGAACGGTCCGCCGGTGCCCCCGAGCGGGACGGTGCCGCAGGTCTCGGCGCGGGCGTGGACATAGGCGGGTGCTTCGGGGGGGCGGCGGAGCTCGGCGACAGCGGCGATGATGCCGAACCTGGGATCGTGAAGCTGGTCGAACGCTGCGGCGATGGTCGTCTCCATCACCCGCCTCCGGTTGTCTCATGGCCGGCGCCACCGTCGCTTCGCGGCGGCGAGCAGACCGGGCAGCGGGGCGCCTTGAGGACGTTTCGCGTCTTCAGGGCCGGGGTCATCAAGTCGACCTCGATCAGGCGGCCGAGCGTACCGCCGGGCAGCGTGCGGCTGAAATACTTGAGCAGATCCACGGCCGCGAGGTCGGCCGCGACGCGCGCCATGGGCTGGACGAAGCCGCTGACCGCCTGACCGAAAAAGGCATGGGACTCGGCGGCGTGAGCAAGATCGGGCTCGGCGAGGTTGGCGTCGCGGCGCGAGACGAGGCACTCGTAGCAGGGGCCCGAGCCGGGCGCGACCAGCGGGCCGAGCGAGGCGATCTCGTCCTCAAGGACGATCGGGTAGAATTTCGTCGCAGTCGCCACGCAGCGCCGGTTCCAGTCGCGGAGCAGGTCGGTCCCGCCGAAGTCGCTGCACACCACATGACAGTCCGAGCGCTGGTCCGCGGCCGTCCATTCCTCGAGGCCGCGCGGCGGCGTCGCCATGGCCGCGGCGATCTCCGGCCGGAGTTCCTGTCGGTCGTTGAAGAAGGCGAGGTTGCGCAGCGCGGGATGGTCGACGAGCGTCACCGAGCGGAAACCGCAACTGCGAAGATTGCCGAGGAGCGGCAGAGCGATGTGGTTGACGCCGAACACGGCGATGGCGACCCGGGCGACGTTCTCACGGCCAATCGAGGCAGTCGCGCCGTGGTTCCAGTAGAAGACGTCGTCGGGGCGCTCATCGCCCTCGGCGCTGTCGCCCGATACCAGCAGCCGCTCGTCGACCAACTGGTCGAAGAGCATCTTGAGCGCGGTATGGCGGATGCCCTCGACCTCGGCCATCAGCCCGGCGAGCGTAAGGCCGTTCCCTTCGGCCGAGCGGCGCACCATGAGATCGAGCAGGTCGGGGAGGCGGTCCCCCCGCACATGCAGGCGAAGACGTCCGCGCCGGATGACGATGCCATCGGCGACCGGAATGGCCTGGATACCAAGGAGGCGATAGCGCGCCTCCATCACCCCCGGGACGTCATTGCCCATCTCGGTTCAGCCCGCCGGAGAGCGGCCGTTTCAGCCCTGCTCTTCTATCGCACGCGGTTCGCCGGCTCGCAAACGTGCGGTGCGGGGGTGACGCCGGCTACCGCATACCGAGTTGGCCTTCGCCGCGCTCGAGAATGAGGGGAATGATCAGGTCTTCCTCGTCCTCAAGGTGACGGCCGAGCTTCCTGATCAGCGCCTGTCCGGCGTCCGCGTACCGGTCGGCGGCCCGGATCAGCGTATCGCGATCCGCCTCCGGCGCGGAGAGGAATGCGCTCGCGCTTTCGTAGGCGGCATTCATGGCGGCGTGGATGTTCTCGTGGTCGCTCTCGAGCACCTCGAACCCTCGCAGGAGGCGAGGTTCGGCCGCACTGAAGACAGGGAAGAACTGATAGTCCTCGATGGTGTGGTGGCCTTCGAGGTGGCCGAGGAACGACCGCAGCTTCGGCGTCAGCCACGACCGGTAGTCGGCGGGGGTCATCCGGCCTTCGCGGAACTCCGCCGCCCCGCCGGCGAGCGAGACCGCCGCCCGGCGGAAACCATCGTGGATGTGCAGCCAGAACCGGGCGAGCTCGCCGAGATTTGCGTGAGTCTGCCACACCTCGCGCGGGTACCGCTCGAGGAGCACGCGAAGCTCGACCGGCCAGCCGGTCCTGAGGTCGAGGTCGAGGGTCATCGCTGGCTTTCCGCAAGGGGAATGAGGATCGGCGCCACCTCATATGGGATGGCGGCCGGCAATGCAAAACGCCGCGCGTGTCCGGTCCGCGATGCCGTGCGACCGCTGGTCCGATGACGGCTGGCGCGACCGGAGGGAAAGCCGGACGAGTCCTGCCGTTAGCCGCCGTGCCGGACGCTGTCCGCGTGTCGGCAGAACCCGCTATGGTTGACGCCGTGACGAAGGCGACGATACTGCCGGTGGATCCGCCGTCGCCCCCTCGCTCGGCCCGGGCCGCTCCCGGTCCCGGCGGCGAAGTGCGTCACCAAAGGAGTCGTTGATGAAGAAGATGCTCGTTCTCGCCGCCGCCATGGCGGCGATGCCCGTCCTCGCGCAGGCGGAGGAATGGTTTGTGGTGCGCGAGCCGGACATGACCTGCGCCGTCGCCGACACGGTGCTCCCCGGCTACGGCAAGATGGCCGGCCCGTTCGCCTCCGAGGCCGAAGCCGAGGCCCACAAGAAGTCCATCGCGGCTTGCGAGAAGGTGAACACCGATCCCGATCCGGACAACGACGGCCCGGCCCCGGCGCGCTAGGCTCGGTCATTGCCATCGTCCGGCGGGGCGAAAGCTCCGCCGGCGGCGCGGGCAGTCGATCATGTTGGGACTGCCGAATGGTACAGCCGGCTGGGCTCGAACCAGCGACCTACGGATCCACAATCCGGCGCTCTACCAACTGAGCTACGGCTGCACGTCACTTCGGCGCGCGGAACCTAGAGTTTAAGCCGTCGCGGTTCAAGAGGAAAGCGCATGGATGGGCGCCGCGGCAGCGCCGAGGTGTGGTCGCGAGATCCGGCTCTGCCTCAGTCCCCGAACGCGAAGGCGTTGCGGAGATCGCCGAGGCCCGTGCGGATGCCGGGGAGCATCGGCAGGTCGAACCGCTTCGCGATGAACTGCAGGATCGACGTCGTGTCGTAGGCGGTGTGGTCGACAAAGCCCTTGCGGACGAAGGGTGAGGCGATCACCGTCGGGATGCGCGATCCCGGGCCCCAGTCGTCGCCGGCGGGCGGGGCGACCGGATCCCAGAAGCCGCCGTTCTCGTCGTGAGTGACGATCACGGCCATCTGGTCCCACTGCGGGCTGCGTCGCAGCGTGCTCACGATGGTGCCGATCATCAAGTCGCCGGCCGCCATGGTGCTCTCGCCGGGATGCTGGTTGCTTGTGCCGTCCGGCTTGACGAAAACCACGGCGGGCAGCGCTCCGGCCTCGGCGGCGATCCAGAACTGCTTCATGTCCTTGAGGTGCTGTTCGCGGGCGAGGGTGCCCGGCGCATAGGCGGCATAGTAGTTGAAGGGCTGATGGTGCGGCTGGAAGTTGACCGCGCCGCGGGTGTTGTAGATCGCGCCGCGGTCGGCAAGGGCGACGTCCCACCCTTCGGCGTACCAGGCCCAGTCGATCCCCCTGGCCGACAGCAGCGATCCGATCGTCTCCCCGGTCTGCGGCGGCAGCGGATGGTAGCCTGGGTCGGCAAGTCGCTGGTCGCCGCCGAGCGGCGGTGGCACTGCACTCGGTTGGTAGGCTGGCTGGACAGTGTTGACGACATGACCATCCGGCGAATAGCTGCCGTCGCTGACGAAGCGTGGCGGGCCCGCGAGGGCGGAGCCTGGCGAGTCCGGCGCGAGCTTGAGGTTGCCGGCTTCGTCGAGGACCGAGCGATCCCGTTCCGGTGCGTCCTGCCAGTGCGGGGAGCAGGCGCAGACCAGCCAGAAATGGTTGAGGTTCGAGCCGCCATAGGCCCCCATGAAGAAGCGATCGGCGAGGGTGAATTCCGCCGCCAGCTTCTGCAGCCAGGTGCCTTCTGAAGAGTAGTGGCCCATCACCAGCGAACCGACGTCGGTCCAGGCGACGAACATATCGTTGCGGCCGCCGTTGATCTGCATCCGGTTCTGGTAGAAGCGGTGGACCGGGGTGACGGTCAGGATGTCCGACGGCAGGTCGTAGGGTGGTGCGGCGATGTCGAACGGCGCGTTCGGCATCGCGTCCGGATAGGCGGGGTCGGCGGCGGGCGGGTTGCTTCCTTCGGCCCACACCGGCGGGAGCGAGGCGAGCACCGAGCCGTCGCGGTCGCGCTGGACGATGGTGTCCTTGGCCGCATCGGCGATGCCGAAGGCGCCGGGGTGATCCGGGAGCAGGTGGGCGAAGCTGCGATTCTCCGAATAGACGACGACAATCGTCTTGATCCGGTCGAACTCCGGGGGAAGCGGAGCATCGTCGCCGTGGGCGACCGAAAGTCCCGCGAGGATCGCAAGGCTCGCCGCCACGGTCCGTTTCATGATTGCCTCCCTTGATCCGTCCGGGAAGGGGAACACGAACGACCTTGAAAAGGCAAACGGCCCGGGCGAAGCCCGGGCCGTCTTACGCGCCTACACGAAAGGCCGGCGAAAGGTTACGCGGCCTTGAAGTCCTTGAAGGTCTTCTCGACGTGGCTGGTCATCGGCTTCGCCGTGTCGCTCACGACCTTCTGCGCCAGCTCGCCGAATTCCTTGAACTGGGCGCTCATGGTGTCGAACTGCTGACGGGCGAAGGCGGTCTGGAGTTCGATCACGTCGGCAAGGGTCTTGGCGCCGAAGAGGTCCTTGGCGAGGGCGAAGGACGCGTCGCTGTTGGCCTTCACGGCGTCGATCGCCTTGACGCCCATGGTGAAGGCGCCGTCGCGAGCGGTCTCGAAGGTGTCCTCGACGACCTCGGTCGTGTCCTCGGCCGCGCTCTTTATCTTGGCATAGGCGTCACGCGCCTGAACCAGGCCCTTCTCGGCGAACTCACGGAAAGCGGTGGGGACCTCGAAGGAAGGGGTCGGCATGTTGAAGGCCTCGAACGAGGGCTTGAAGTCGTCGGTCTTGGCGGTCTTGGTCTTGGTCTGCGTAGCCATGATCGTCGTCTCATCCTTGGAAAAGGGTTTCGGATCGCGCCGGGACGGTGGGGCTGTAACCAGTGCCACCGCCCGTCATCGTCGGTGCCACATATATAGGCAGGACGTTTGTGCGTTGCAACATAAATCTTGCGATGCACAAACGTCCGCGACGGCCGACAAAGGTCGACCCGGCCTCCTGCGACAGGAGGCGCTATTTCTTGATCTTGCTCATGGCCTCGGAGGTCGCGCGGCCAGCCATCTCGCCGAGACTCTTTCCCTGCTCGCTGAGGCTCGCCATCTGTTTGGTGAGGAATTCGCGCTGCAGTGCGGCGATCTCCTCGACGGTCCGCGCCTGAAGGACGCGGTGGGCGAAGTCGAAGGACGCCGAGACGTTGTCCTCGACGAAAGCGAGCGCCTGGCGGCCCACATCTGCGGCGCTGTCGCGGACGGTCCGGGCGGAGCCTTCGGCGTCCGCGACGGCTTTCTGGGTGGCGTCGATATACTGGCCGATCGCCTTTCGCGCCTGCTCGACGGTGCGGTCCGCCATTTCGCGGATTTGCTCGGGGATTTCGAAGGGTGTGCTGGGCATGTCGGTATCCCTCCCGGTCAGGTTGGTGAAATGAAGATAGGTTTCTCCGGCATGGAGGCCAACCACCCGAGGTTAACCACGGGCCCAACCGGATGCGGTGTTGCATGGACCCTTAACGACCCTCAGGCTATGAGGTCGATCAAATGTGAGGATGGCCGCCCACGTTGAGAGAATGATGACGGGCGTGCGTCGATGAACGGCAGGACCCAAGCCTATCTCGATCTCGCGGCGATGCCGCCGGTCGGGGCGCTGCTTCTGGATGCGCATCCGGCGCTGGTGTTCCGCGGCGACGGCAGCGCCGCGCTGTGGGCCAATGCGGCGGGCGTGGCGTTCCTGGGCGAGCCCGATCTCGCGGCGCTGCTCGCCCGCACGTTCCGGCGCGATGCGCCGCTCGCGGCCCAGCTTTCACGCCTCGCCAAGGCGTTGCCGGCCGATCACGACCGGCTCGAGATTCTCCGTTTCAGTTTCGGTGTGACCCAGACCGCGTTACCGGCAGCCTGCCGGCGACTGGAGCTCGGGGCGGGCGCCCGAGCCGTTCTGGTGGTCGGAACCGCGGCGGGCATCCGCGAGTCGCTGTCGACGCGGGCCGAGCGGCTCGCGGACGTGGTGGCCGGAACCGACAGCCTCGCCGCGGTCCTCGATCGCGACGGCCGGGTCCTCGGCGCGTCCGGCGGCTTCGACGCCCTCGAGCCGGCAGCCGCCGACCTCGATTCGCTCATCGTCGAGGCGGGGCAGGCGGGACGCGGTGTCGTGCGGCGGAGCATAGCCGCACGCGGCGCCAGCCGCGATGCCGGCGTGGCGCGCGTGACCATCGGCGGCGAAGACCTCTTCCTCCTCATCGTCGGTCCCGAGCGGCCGACGGCAACGACGCCGATCCCGGTCGCACCGCTGGATGTCCCGGTCGCGATCGCGCCCGTCGCGCCGCCACCTCCAGCACTGGCTCGCGACGAGCCCGCTGCCGCCGGAATGCCGGAGCCTGCCGGGGAACCGAAGGGGACTGACACGTCCACACGGTTCCTGTGGCGGAGCGATGCTGCGGATTGCGTCACCTTCGTCTCTCCCGAACTCGCGGGCGTGGTCGGCGTGACCAATGGGCCGTTGCCGGACGAGAGCTGGAAGGCACTGGCGCTGCGGCTCGGCCTCGATATCGGGGGCGGCCTCGGCGAGGCGCTCTCGGCGCTGGCGACCTTCAACGCGGTGCGGGTGTACTGGCCGATCGCCGACAGCGACGAAGAAGTGGCGGTCGACCTCTCCGGCATTCCCGAATTCGCGCGCGACCGGACCTTCCGCGGCTATCGCGGCTTCGGCACGGTTCACCGGGACGTCCGCCGGCCTCGCGCGCGGCCCGAGGCCGCCACCGCGGTCGCGCCGCCGGCGGCTGGCGCTGCCGAGGGCGCGAAAGCCGCTGTCGAACCGCCGCCGCCACGCGCCACCGCCATGCCGGCGGGCGTCGACCTCGACGATGTCGCCCGCGAGCTGATCGAGGGCGTGCCGTCGCACGATGCCCATGCGCCGGCACCCACCCCGACGCGGCCGGCAGAGGATGGACAACGGGCAGAGACGGCGGCGGCGAGATCGAACGTGGTCCATATCGCGGCGC
>JAGRKZ010000217.1 GCA_020442065.1 Bauldia sp. | reverse complement strand
ACTCATCGCGGCCCGCTCGTCGGGAGCAGACGTCCCACTCCTCCTCTCCCGGAGGGGGCCTGTTCCGCAATTGGAGCCGCCCGACACAGGGGCAGTGCGTCCTTCGAGGCTCGGGCTTCGCCCGAGCGCCTCAGGATGGCTTACGTCTTTGTTTCAATGAACAAAAACGCCGCCATGCTGAGGTGCGACCCCGGTCTTGAGCCGGGGGAGCCTCGAAGCACGCACGCCGCTTTCCCCCCCACTTCGTCATCCTCCGGCTTGACCGGAGGATCGCTCTCGGGTCCCGATCGGGCTGATGTTCTACGGCCGATCGCACCTACGGGACGCTCTATGTCGGCGTTACCAACAACATCGCCCGCCGGGCGTGGGAGCACCGCGAAGGCCTGAACGAAGGCTTCACCAAACGCTACGCCTTGATGCGGCTGGTTCACGTCGAGGCGTTCCACAGCATCTCGAATGCCATTCATCGCGAGAAGCGACTGAAGCGCTGGAACAGGGTGTGGAAGATGGCCCTGATCAAGGAGCAAAACCCGAACTGGGAGGACCTCTATCCGCTGCTTGGGTGAGCGTCGCGCGATCCTCCGGTCAAGCCGGAGGATGACGTGAGTGGGTCAAGCCGGAGGATGACGGGGGCGGGTCAGTCCGGAGGATGACGGCGGAAGTTGTGCCCGGGGGCACCGGCCACCGACAGGCCCCACCCCTCGTCATGGCCGGGCTTGTCCCGGCCATCCACGATTCTGTCTACGGAGACAGCGTCGGAACAGCAACGATTCAATCGTCACCACGGACCCGTCAGCAAGGACAAGGCGTGGATGGCCGGGACAAGCCCGGCCATGACGAAGAGGGACCGAAGTTCTCCCCGACGCATTCGAGCCGGTTCTCTGCCGGGCAAGGAAAAAGGAAGGGCGGGCCGACTTCGCGTCGCGCGATCCTCCGGTCAAGCCGGAGGATGACGTGAGCGGGTCAAGCGGGAGGATGGCGTGGGTCGGTCAAGCCCGAGGATGACGCGGGTGGAGGGACGGCGGGCGGCGGACGCAATCCGCCCCGGCTACGCAGGCAGTCAACGTCTGCTCAGTCCGCCTAAGCCAGCCGGCGCGACAGGTCGACGAGGTGGCGGCAGAGGGTCCTGAGCAGCTTCGCCGGCCCCTCGGCGACGAGCGCACCGGATTCGTCGAAGGCCTCCTGCGCGCGGCTGATCTCGATCTTCTCGGGAATGAGGATCGCCCCGAGCCCGGTCTGGACGACACGGCGGAGGTCGATCAGCGCGCGGGCGCCGCCGATCAGCCCGTCCGAGGTCGAGCCGATGCCGAAGACCTTGTGGCGGAACGGAATGCCGTCGGCACCGCCCTTGTTGCGGCTCACCCAGTCGATGGCGTTCTTGAGGAGCGGCGGCAGCGAGTTGTTGTACTCGGGCGTGGCGATGAAGACGCCTTGCTGCGCGGCGATCAGCCGGGCGAGCTTCACGGCGTTCTCGGGGATGCCCTTCTCCTCTTCGAGGTCGCCGTTGTAGATCGGCAGCGGGTAGTCGGCGAGCGAGATGCGGGTCACCTCGCCGTCGGCAAGCGCCAGCTCCTTGGCGGCGAGCGCGGCGAGCTTGCCCGACAGCGCGCCGGTGCGGGTCGAGCCGGCGAAAACCAGGATTTTCGGGGACGCCATCAACCTACCTCGTATCGTCTCGCACGCGGCGGGAAAGGCCCGGTCCCGGCCTCAATGCACGGGCGGGCGATAGAGCCAGACCCGCGCCGGCGGCATGTTCATCAGGATCCAGCCCGAGGCCTCGCCGCGAAAGCTCGACGGTATCGGATAGATCGGGCCGTTGAAGGTGTAGGAGAACTGGATGAACGGCCCGCCGCCGACGGTGCGGGCGAGCCCGGCCTCGACCAGGCGGACGCGATCCTCGAGCGGGCGGGCGACCAGCGGCAGGCTCGACACCACGTTGGCGACCTCCGGCGCACGACCGTCAAGGGTGCGGTCGAGATCGTAGGCGTCGCCGCGGATCACGGTGATGCCGGGGAAGCGCTCGGCGAGCAGGCGGCAGAAGTCGGGGCTGTATTCGATGGCGATGATCCGCTCCGGCGCGACGCCGCGCTCGATCAGCGCCTTGGTGACGACGCCGGTGCCGGGGCCGAGCTCGACGATCGGCAACGTCCCGGCGGGATCGACGTGGCTCGCCATCCGCTTCGCCAGCGCCGGCCCGGACGGTGCGATCGCGCCGGTCATGCGCGGCCGCTCGGCAAGGCTCTTCAGGAAGCGGACCTGATCACGCATCGTTTTTTGTCGCCTCAGCCGCCGAAGAAGTCGCGGACGCGGGAGAAGAAGCCGGTCGATTCGGGATTGGTCTCGGCCGACGAGGCCTTCTCGAATTCCTCCAGCAATTCGCGCTGGCGGCGGGACAGATTGGCCGGCGTCTCGACCACGATCTGGATGTACATGTCGCCGAGCTTCGAGGTGCGCAGCACCGGCATGCCCTTGCCGCGCAGCCGGAACTGCTTGCCGGTCTGGCTGCCCTCGGGAACCTTGACCCGGGTCATGCTGCCGTCGATCTGCGGCACGTTGAACTCGCCGCCGAGCGCCGCGGTCGTGAACGAGATCGGCACCCGGCAGAAGAGGTCCGCTCCGTCGCGCTGGAAGAACTCGTGCGCCTTGAGCGAGAGGAAGATGTAGAGATCGCCGGCTGCCGCGCCGCGCGCTCCGGCCTCGCCTTCGCCGGCAAGGCGGATGCGGGTGCCGTCCTCGATGCCGGCGGGGATGTTGACGCTGAGCTTGCGCTGTTCGGTGACGCGGCCGTTGCCGTTGCACTCGAGACAGGGGTCGGCGATCACCTCGCCGCGGCCCTGGCAGGTCGGGCAGGTGCGCTCGATCGAGAAGTAGCCCGAGGCGGCGCGGACCCGGCCGTGACCCTCGCAGGACGGGCAGACCTTGGGCGAGGAGCCGCGCTTGGCGCCGGAACCCGAGCAGGACTTGCAGACCACCTTGGTCGGCACTTCGATCTCGGCGGTCTTGCCCTGGTACGCCTCCTCGAGGCTGATCTCCATGTTGTAGCGCAGGTCCGATCCGCGCTCGCGGCTCGACCCGGCGCGACCGCCGCGGCGCCCCATGAAGTCGCCGAAGATGTCGTCGAAGATGTTCGACATCGAGGCGGCGAAGTCGTTGGGGAAGCCCCCGGCGCCGCCGCCGTTCTCGAAGGCGGCATGGCCGAAGCGGTCATAGGCCGCGCGCTTCTGCGGATCGCGCAGGCACTCGTAGGCGGCGTTGACTTCCTTGAACTTGATTTCCGACGCCTGATCGCCGTTGTTGCGATCGGGGTGGTACTGCATGGCGAGCTTGCGGAAGGCGGCCTTGAGGGTCTTGTCGTCGCAGCCCCGCGTCACCCCGAGGACTTCGTAGAAATCGCGCTTGCTCATTCGCTGCTCGTTGGGCGCCACGGGACAAGCGCCTTGTTTACGTCCCGTCTTTGGGAATGAGAAGGGCGCAGCCCGCACCGCCCAAACGCAGCCTGCGCTTCAGGGCGGTGCGGGCCATTGCCGGGAGCCGGCCGCTCAGGCCGACTTCTTCTGGTCGTCGTCGCTGACTTCCTCGAAGTCGGCGTCGACGACGTCATCGTTGCGGGCACCGCCTGCGTCGCCGCCTTCGGCCCCGCCGTCACCGCTCTGGCCAGCCTGGTACATGGCCTCGCCGAGCTTCATGGCGGCCTGGTTGAGGGCGTTGGTCTGCGCCGTGATCGCCTCCGCATCCTCGCCGGCGATCGCCGACTTGAGGCTGGCGACGGCCGACTCGATCGCCGACTTATCGGCGGCCGAGAGCCGCGTGCCGTACTCGGCGAGCGACTTCTCGGTGGAGTGGATCAGCGCCTCGCCGTGGTTGCGGGCCTCGACCAGCGCCTTCCGCTTCTTGTCTTCCTCGGCGTGGGACTCGGCGTCCTTGACCATCTTGTCGATGTCGGCGTCCGAGAGACCGCCCGAAGCCTGGATGCGGATCTGCTGCTCCTTGCCGGT
>JAGRKZ010000216.1 GCA_020442065.1 Bauldia sp. | reverse complement strand
TCACCCTCTCCTGGCTCAAGGAGCACCTCGACACCATCGCCACCGTCGACGGCATCGCCGACCGGCTGACCATGATCGGCCTCGAGGTCGAATCGGTCGAGGATCCGTCGAAGGCCTTCGCCGCGTTCCGCATCGCCGACGTGGTCTCCGCCGAGCAGCATCCCAATGCCGACCGGCTCCGCGTCTGCATGGTCGATGTCGGCGAGGGTCCGGTCCAGGTCGTCTGCGGTGCACCCAACGCCCGCGCCGGCATGCGCGGCGTCTTCGCGCCTGCCGGCACCTATATCCCCGGCACCGGCGCGCAGCTCGAGAAGGGCGTGATCCGCGGCGTCGAATCGAACGGGATGCTGCTGTCCGAGCGCGAGCTCGGCATTTCCGACGCCCATGACGGCATCGTCGACCTGCCGGCCGACGCTGCAGTCGGGACGCCCTATGCGGAATACGCCGGCCTCACCGATCCGGTGATCGATGTCGCCGTCACCGCCAACCGTGGCGACGCCCTCGGCGTTGCCGGCATTGCCCGCGACCTTGCCGCGGCCGGCGAAGGCCGGCTGATCGACTGGCCGATCGACCCGGTGCCAGGCGATGGCCCGTGCCCGGTGAAGGTATCGCTCGCCTTCGGCGACACCCCCTCGCTCTGCCCGGCCTTCGGCCTCCGTCTCGTCCGCGGCGTCACCAACGGCCCGTCGCCGCAATGGCTGCAGCGGCGCCTCCGCGCCATCGGGCTGCGGCCGATCAATGCGCTGGTCGACATCACCAACTTCCTGACCTACGACCGCGGCCGGCCGCTCCACGTCTTCGACGCCGCCAAGGTCAAGGGCGATCTGGTCGTGCGCCGTGCCCGCGACGGCGAGACCGTGCTCGCTCTCGACGGCAAGACCTATGCGCTCGATCCCGACATCTGCGTCATCGCCGACGACAACGGGGTCGAGTCGGTCGCCGGCGTCATGGGCGGCGAGGTCTCCGGATGCACCGAGGAGACCACCGACGTCCTGATCGAATCGGCGCTGTGGGAGCCTCTCAACATCGCTGCGACAGGCCGCAGGCTAGGGCTGCATTCCGACGCCCGCCATCGCTTCGAGCGCGGCGTCGACCCGGCGTTCATGCTGCCCGGCCTCGAGCTCGCCACCCGCATGGTGCTCGATCTTTGCGGCGGCACGCCGAGCGAGATCGTCGTCGCCGGCGAGGTGCCGGAGCCGCGGGCGGTGATCGATTTCCCGGTCGCCGAGATCAGGCGTCTCGCCGGCATCGACCCCTCGGTGAGCGACGTGACCGCTATCCTCGAGGCGCTCGGCTTCGCCTGCCGGCCGCACCGCCTGTCCGGCACCATCACCGTCTCGGTCCCGACCTGGCGACCGGACGTCACCATCAAGGCCGACCTGGTCGAGGAGGTCGTCCGCATCATCGGCGTCGACCGCGTGCCGGTGACGCCGATGCGCCGCGACCCCGGCGTCCTCAAGCCGGTGCTGACCCCGATCCAGCTCCGCACCCGCCGCGCCAAGCGGGCGCTCGCCGCGCGCGGGCTGGTCGAGGCGGTGACCTGGTCGTTCATCTCCCATGCCGCCGCGGACGCCTTCGGCGGCGGCAAGCCGGAGCTCGTCCTCGCCAACCCGATCGCCGCCGACATGAGCGACATGCGGCCGAGCCTCCTGCCCGGCCTCCTCGCCGCCGCCCAGCGCAACGCCGACCGTGGCCATGACGACCTCGCCCTGTTCGAAGTCGGCCAGGTCTATCGCGGCGACCGTCCCGAGGATCAGGTCATCGCCGCGAGCGGCGTCCGCCGCGGCACGGCGGGGGTCGCCGGCAGCGGCCGGCATTGGTCCGGCAAGGCGGCGCCGGTCGGCGTGTTCGACGCCAAGGCCGACGCGCTCGCCATCCTCGACGTCCTCGGCCTGCCCCCGGAGAAGGTGCAGGTCGTCGCCGAGGCGCCGGCCTGGTTCCACCCCGGCCGCTCCGGAACGATCCGCCTCGGGCCGAAGAACGTCATCGGCTGGTTCGGCGCGTTCCACCCCAGGACACTTGAGGCGCTCGACGTCGACGGCCCGCTCGCCGGGTTCGAACTGATCCTCGACGCCATCCCGCTGCCGCGGGTCAAGGCGACCAAGACCCGGCCGCCGCTCGTCCTCTCCGACCTTCAGCCGGTGAAGCGCGACTTCGCCTTCGTCCTCGACCGCGGGGTCGAGGCGGCGAAAGTGGTCCGCGCCGCCGAGAGTGCCGACAAGAAGCTGGTGTCCGGGGTCAGCGTCTTCGATCTCTTCGAGGGCGAGGCCCTCGGCGCCGGCAAGAAATCGCTGGCGATCCAGGTGACGCTGCAGCCGAAGGACCACACCCTCACCGACGAGGAGATCGACGCCGTCGGCCAGAAGGTGATCGCCGAGGTCGCCAAGGCCACGGGGGGGACCCTGCGGACCTGACGCACCGCCCATCCCCGTCCTGCAAGGAGCGGGGTGGAAGGGTCAAGGTCCCGGCCTGAGAAGCTCTCCGCCTATTCCGCCGGGGCGCCGTCGGCGGGCGCGGCCTTCACCACCGGCTCGGGCAGGCCGAAGACGCTTCGCGCGCGCGCGAGCCACGCCGGCTGGTCGAGCGTCACCACAGCGACCTCGCCCGCCGATGTGGCGATCGCAACCGCGGACGATCCCGGCAACCACAGCATCCGCCGGAGATGCGCGCCGTCGTCATCGTCGCCGGCGCCCGTCGGATAGATCTGCGCCGCCGCCCACAGCCGGCCATCGGCAACGCTGTAGACCTTGAGGTTGCCGTCGGTGTCGACGGCCGCGACCTTCGCATCGTCGGGGCTCCACGCCGCACCGTCGATCTGGCGTGCACCGGTATCGATCCGCACCGGCGCCCCAGGCGTCTCGAGGTCGTAGAGGTAGAGCACGCCGCCATTGCCGGCGACGAGCAGGCGCCTGCCGCCGTTGCTGACCACGGCGGTGTCGACCGCCGCATCGGCCGGTGTCCAGCTGGTCTCGATCCGCGTCCGCGCCGCGATATCCCACAGCCACACATTGCCGAGCGCATCGGTCGAAACCACGCGCTTCCCATCCGGCAGGAGGGCCAGCGCCAGCACCGGTTCGGGGTGCAGACCGTCGAAATCGGCCGGGGCGCCACCGAGCGGCCAGATCCGCACCGCGCCGCCGAGCGTCGCCACCAGCAGCGCCTTGCCGTCGGGCGTCCAGCGCACCGATTCAACCACGCTCTCGTCGATCCGGCGCTCCTCGACCAGCTCGCCCTCGGGCCAATCGCGGACGGTGAGGAAGCCGTCCTCGTCGACCGCCGCGAGCCACGGCTTGTCCGGACTCCAGCGGAGCGAGCGCACCTCGGCCTCCCGCCCCGACGACAGGACGCCGGCAGGGGCTTTCGCCGTCATGTCGAAGACGGCAACGGACCCTGCATCGCCCCCCGCCGCGAGCAGCCGGCCGTCCGGCGACAGCGCCACGTCGGTGAGCGGAGCGCGATCCGGAGCGACCATGACGAAAGCGGTCGGATCGATGCCCTCGCTCGTCCAGTACTTGATCGAGCCGTCGACCGAGGCCGAGGCGAGCGCCGCGCCGTCCTCACTCCAGGCGAGGTCGAGAACGGTGTTGGCATGGCCGCGCAGCCGGTCAACCAGCACCGGTTCGTCCCCGCCGAGCGCGTAGATGCAGATGTCCGGTCCGCCACAGGAGGCCGCCAGCCGGCTGCCATCGGAGGCGAAGGCGAGGGCGGTGGCGCTTCCCTCGGGCTGGATGATCTCGCGCACGCCGCCCTCCGCGTCGATCAGGAACACCCGGCCGTCGGCCGCGCCGGCCGCAAGGGTCGTGCCGGCGGGATCGAAGGCGAGCGACAGGATGCGCGGGTTGCCGTCAAGCGTCACTGGCGTCGTCACCGGTGTTGCGCCCGAGAGGTCGGTGCGAACTACCCCCTCCTTCTCCACCGCCACCGCCGCGGCCTCGCCATCGTCCGAAATCGCCACGGCCGAGGCGAAACCCTCGGCGATCGGCTTGCCTTCGCATTGCTCCACGTCGCTGCCGCAGGTGTAGACGCCGATCTGGCGCGATCCCTGCGAAGCGGCGACTGCGACGCCGCCACCGGGGGCGAGCGCCGCGGCCCGGCCGATATCCTCGGCGAGACGGACCTCACCCGCCGGTGCGCCGGAGGCATCGAGCCGCATCAGCCGGCCGTCGTCGAGGAGCGCCACCACGCCGCCGATCCGGGTCGCCGTCAGCGCGCGGATGGCCGGCGGCTGGGGACCCGCGCTCTCGAGCTGCACCAGCGTGGCAAAGGGTGCGGGGGTCGCGCCCTTTGCCGGATCCCAAAGGTGGAGCCGCCCGTTCGATCCGCCGGCCAGCACCTCGGTGGTATCCGGGACGAAGGCGACGAAGCCCGGCCGCATGTCCTCGGCGACGGCGCTCCGCTTGAGGTGCGGCGACAGCGCGAGCACGCTCTGGAGCAGCGACGACCGCGTCTCGGCGGTCGGCAGCAGCGTCACCGCATCGACCGCCGCCGCAGTCGCGCCGGCCACGTCGCCGCGCTGGAGGAGGTCGCGCGATGCGAAGGCGAGAAGCGTTGCCCGCACGCCGAGATCGGCCGCCTCGGCCTCGCGCCGCAAGGTCTCCGATCGCTGCCGCTCCATGAACACCAGCGCCCCGGCAACCCCGACGATCGCCACCACCGCCGCGGCGCCGGCGATCAGCAGGTTGCGGAGCCGGCGACCGCGGCGCCGCTCGGCCTCCGCCTCCTCGACGCTTGCGGCGATGAAGGCCTTCTCCGCCTCGCTCAGCGCGCGCGGATGGTCGGCGAGCCATTGCCGGGCGCGGCTGAGCAGCAGCCCGCGGAGCAGCGCCGCCCGCTTTTCCGCCGCGCCGGCCGCCTGCCAGTCGGCGAGCGCATGGTCGAGCTGCATCCGCCCGATCAGGAAGTCGCGCTCCTCGTCGAGCCAGCCGCGGAGCCGGGGCCACTTGCGGAGGAGCGATTCATGCGCCACCTCGACGGTCCGCTCGCCGGCATCCTCGCCGAACACGGCCAGCCGCGCGGCCTCCAATCGTTCGAGCAGCGGCCGCGCCTTCTCCGGCATCAGCGAGAGCTTCGCCGGCCGGCGCGAGTACTCGCCCTCGCTGTTGATCCACACCAAGCCGCCGATGAAGGCCTCACGGAGCGCCTGAAGATCCTCAGCCGAGGGATTGGCTTCCGCGAGCACCTCATCGGCGCGCTTCCGGACGGAATTCTCGAGCGGATTGAGGCCCGCGGCGGGGTCGCCCAGCGCCGCGTAGTGGACCAGCGCGAGCTGCCGGCCGCCACCGCCGTCACGGTCGTCGACGTAGCGGTCGTAGAGCTCGCGGAGCGTGAAGGCCAGCAGCGGCAGCGCATCCTCTGTGCCGGCGTCGGCGGCCGCCGCAACGATCAGCCCCTCCTCGACCTTGAGCCCTGCCACCCGCGCCGGCCCCTCGATGACCTGGCGGATGCGGTTGAGCGGCATGGGCCCGAGCGAGAATTCCTCGAAGCGCACGACGTCCTCGGCGGCCTGCTGGAGCAGGCCGAGATAGTCCGAGCGGAGGGTGATCAGCCCGAGGTACATCGAGCTTTCCGCCGCCGCCGCCTTCGTCAGCCGGAGGAAGCTTTGCGCCTCCTCGGGCGGCGTCACCGTGAACAGCTCCTCCGCCTGGTCGATGGAGATCAGGAGCCACGCCTCGCGCGAGCCAGCCTTGCTCTGCAGCGCGTCGCTGAGCTCCTTGAGCGCCGGTCCGGGGTCGGGCGAAGCGAAGCGGTCGCGCCATGCCCGCCAGTCGTCCCGGCGCTCGAGCGCCTCGGCCGCGGCACGGGCGAACTCGCCGACCGGATCGAGGCGCGGTCGGAACGGCGGCAGCACGATCCAGTTGCGGCGGTCGCGCTCGAGTCGCGGCAGCACGCCGGCGCGCAGCAGCGACGACTTGCCCGAGCCGGATGAGCCGAGCAGCGCCACCAGCTTCGGCGGCCCCTGGATGCGGCGGGCGTTGAGCCGCTCGATCAGCCGCCGCACGTCGTCGTCGCGGCCGAAGTAGATCGCCGCATCCTCGGCCTGGAAGGACAGAAGGCCGGGGTAGGGCGGACGGCGCTGGTCCCAGGCGAAGCCGCCTTGCGCGTCGAGCGCGATCTGGGTCAGCTCGTGGGCGAGCTGCGTCAGCCCGCCCTCGCGGTCGGCGCGGAGATCGAGCTGCTGGATGTCGGGCGCGACGAACCGCTCGCCGCCCGGCGCAACGATCACCGGAAAGATCGCCTTGCCCAGCGCCCGAGCCTGGGTGAACTCGGCGAAACACCACTTGCTCTCCAGCCAGTGCGGCGTCAGCACCAGGATGACGGCGTGGGCGCCGTCGATCTGCTGGTAGAGCGTCCGCTCCCAGTTGGTGCCGGGCTGGATGCCGCTGTGCTTGTCGATATCTAGGAAGGTCTGGTCGAAACCGTTGGCGCGCAGCCACGCCATGATCTCGGCCGAGATCTCGTTGTCGCGGCTCGAATGGGAGACGAAGATGCGGGCCATCGGACCGGATCAGTGCTCCCGGATGCGGCGCGCGGACGGCGACGCCGGCGGCGGAGTCGCGACGGTCGTGGCGCAGTGCGTCATGACGGTGTGGCCGAACGGCTTCATGATCTTTAGTCTCATGGGTAAGGTTGTGGGACCGAAGGGTCAATCCGGCACGGGGCTATCGTCGGAAATGACAGGGGCTGCGGGAAGGGGCTTTGGCAGGCGTCTGGCGCGCGCCGGACTGGCGCTGGCCGTGCTGGCGGTGTCGGCTGTGTCGGCCTTCGCCGACGGCGCCTGGAAGGAGCGGAGCCAGCTGGTCTGGGATGCGTCCGCCGGCAAGCTCGTCCGCCAGATGCTGCGCGCCTGGGACGTTCATCCCGAGCTTGGCCTCGATTTCGTGTGGGAGCCCGACGGCGGGGCCGTCGCGGCGGGGCCGATCAACGGCACGGGCCGGCTGATCTGGCTGGCGCGCGGCGCTGCCGCCTATGACCGCACGGCGATCTTCAGCGAATATGAGGGCGAGGTCAGCAACGGCCGACCGCACGGCATGGGCAACATCAAGCTCAAGTCCGGCCTCACCTACGACGGCACCTGGCGCGACGGCCACATGATCGGCTACGGGGTGCTCCGGTTTGAGAACGGCGACCGCTACGCCGGCGCCGTCGACGACGGCGCACCCGAGGGCTTCGGACGCTATGCGTCGGTCGACGGCACGATCTACGAGGGCCGATTCGTCCACGGCCGCCGTGACGGCGCGGGTACCCTGACCACCCCCGACACCCGCCGCTTCCGCTCGGTGTGGAAGGACGGGGTCGAGACCGACCGCGCGCCGCTGGACGATCCGTCCGCCACTGTTGCCCAGGCCGGCGGCGTCACCGTCAGCACCTACATCGACACCCGGCTCAACAACCAGTTCATCGATGCCGACGTCGACATGCTCTCCTATGCCTATACCGCAACGCCATCCGCGGGGCAGGTCGACATCCGGCTCGACGCCCCCCAGATTCTCGACGTCTGGAAAGGCGACGCGGTCCTCCGCGACGACGCCGTCGACCAGAGCGCCTGGCTGTTCGAGGATCCCGGCCAGTTCGCCCCGGTGTTCCTGGTCGTCGAGCTCGGCAACGAAGGCAACCAGACCGCGCAGGTCACCTCGGCCTGGTTCGACCTCGCCGAGTCGGTCACCGACTACCAGCCCTACGTGGTCATTTACGGTTCCGGCGCCGACTTCTTCGATCCCGGCTTTGCCCTGCAGAACTTCGGCTGGGGCGAGGCCACCGAAGCCACGCTCACCTACGCCTTCGGCGCCGCGGATGGCCCGGTGACGCAGGATTTCGTCACCCGTATCGGCGCCATCGACTCCTATCAGGACGTGACGACGGTCGATGCCATGATCGCCCTCGGCGTCGACGTCGACCGCCTGTCGGACTGGGAATCGCTCGAATGCCCGCGTTTCGACGCCAACCTGCGCTGCGGCATCGAGGTTGGCGACTACGCCGATCTGCTCGGTGACCTCGCGCCCGCCGCCTTCGTCACTGACAACTACCTCAAGACACGGCTCACCGGTCAGCTCGAGTACCAGTGGGTCGACGCCTGGGGCAACGCCAACACCCGCGTCTCGCCGGTCTCGATCGACATCCCGCTGGTCTATCTCGGCGAACGGGCCGAAGGCGGCGCTCCCGGCCCGATCGAACGCGGCTTCCCGACCATCGCGCTGCCGCTCGACCAGCAGAATGTGCGCATTCCCATCCCCTTCACCGCCGACCTCGCTCCCGGCGAATCGCGCCGCTTCGCTCTCAACTTCGTCGCCGAGAAGTCCTCGCATCACGTCTTCCAGTTCGTCTTCGAGCTCGCCGACGGCAACGTCGCCCTCTCTCCGACGGTCGACCTCCTTTACTTCACCCCGCGCCTCGCCCCGCTGAACTGAAGGACCAGCCGGACCGATGATCCCCCGCCCCAGCCGCCGCTTCGCCGTCACCATGGCCGCCCTGATCCTCGCCGCGCTGGCCGGCGCGCCCCGCGACGCGGCTGAAGCCGCCACCGCCGGGGCCTGGCAGAAGCGGAGCCAGCTGGTTTGGGACGACGGCGCCGGTCGCCTCGTCCGCAAGGCCTATGTCGCCTGGAACCCCACCCCGGAACTCGACCTCGAATTCGACTGGGACGGGGAGACAACGCGCGACGGCGTGATCGACGGGAAGGGCCGACTGGTCTGGCGCGAGAAAGGGACGCCCGCCTACGACGTCACGGCCGTCTACAGCGACTATCGCGGCGAGGTGCGGAACGGACGGCCGGACGGCAGCGGCCGCCTCCGGCTCAGGACCGGCCTCGTCTATGAAGGCGGTTGGCGCGACGGCGCCATGGACGGCGAAGGCCTCATCCACTTTGCCAATGGCGAAGCCTTCGAGGGTGGATTCGCCGGCGGCAGCCCGGACGGCATCGGACGGCTGACCACGCCCGACGGCCGGGTCTGGCGCTCGGTATGGCGGGACGGCGAGGAGGTCGAGCGCGCGCCGGTCGAGCGCCGCACCCAGCTCGCCCAGGCCGGCGGGGTCGACGTCAATGTCTATCTCGACCGTCGCCTCGACGACGAGTTCCGCTCCGCCCAGGATGAGGATGGCTTCGACCGCTACTCCTATCAGGTCGACGATTCCAGCGGCGGGCTCGAGATCCGGCTCGCCTCCGACGAGATCATGAACCTGTGGAAGGGCGACGCGCCGATCACCGCCACGCTCCGCCAGGGCACGTCCGACTATTTCGAGGACGCCTCCCAGTTCGGCCCGGTTTTCGTCGTCGTCGACATCGCCAACGAGGAGAACCAGACCGCCGAGGTGGTGGGCGCGTATCTCGACATCGACGAGAGCATGTCGGACCTCCAGCCCTACATCGATGCCTACGGCCCAGCCGACGGCTGCAACGCCCGCCTCGTCACCGATTTCTCGCTGACCAATTCCGGCTGGGGACCGGCCGAGAACGCGCGGCTGACCTATGCCTTCGGTACCGAGCAGGAGCCCGGCCAGAACGTCTTCGTTGCCGAGCTCGGCACCATCGACGAATACGCGGCGCCGTCGATCGCCGATGGTCTCCGGGCGCTCGGGGTCGACATCGAACGGCTCGAAACCGGCGACTTCCTGTGCAGCTCGGAAGCCGAATTCACCGCCTGCCTCGCCGACTGGCAGCACTCGGATGTGGTCGCCGGCCTCGGTGGCGCGACCTTCAGCGACGGCAACTCACAGCTCCTCACCCGGCTGTGGGGCATCCTCGAATACACCTGGACCGACGCCAAGGGCGGGAGCAACCAGCGGAAGTCGCCGGTGGTCATCGACTTCCCCGTGCTCGACGTGGGCTCCGGCCCGGAATGCGGTGCCGGCGGCCCGGTCGAACGCGGCTTCCCCACCGCCAAGCTGCCGCTCGACGAGACCAATGTCCGCATCCCGATAAACTATCGCGACACCATCGCCCCGCGCGAGCAGAAGCGCTTTGGCCTGAACTTCATCGCCGACAAGTCCTCGCGCCACCACTTCCGCTTCGTGATCGAGCTCGCCGATGGCCGCACCATTGCCTCGCCGGACATCGACCTGCTCTACTTCATTCCGCGCACCGCCGCGGTGAACTGAGGCCGGTCAACGCAGCGCAAGCGCCCGGGCGTAGAGGTTCGGGATGGGGATCAGCCGGGCAAAGAATGTGCCCTGCGGGAAGAACCGGACTTCCAGCACCGCGCCCGAGACGGTCTCACCGGGCTGGTCGAACAGGAAGTTGCCGAGGGAGTAGGCGAGCAAGGACTCCCCGCCCGCCAGCGCCATGAGGCGCTCCCCCGAGACATGGGGATGGGCGCCGACGATCAGCGATACCGCCGCCTGGCGGAGCGCTCCGGCGAGCGCGTTCTCGCGCCCACTCGGATGCGCGACGTATTCGGTGCCCCAGTGCATGAAGGCGGCAAGCGGCGGCGGCGCGTCCGAACGGGTCACTGTCTCGAGCACCTCCGGCGTCACCAACCCGGTGTGGGGAACGCCACTGTTGTCGAGATCGGTCAGCGCGATCACCCGCATCGGGCCGAGGTCAACGGCCTCGCTGCCGTCCACCACCGCGATCCCCGCCGCCCGCAGCCGCTCCGCCATCGCCGCCCGCGGCGCGGCGCCGAGGTCGCGGCTGTGGTTGTTGGCGATGCTGACCGCCACGACGCCAAGCCGTTTCAGCCAGTCGAGGGTCAGGTCCTCGGGCATCGCCAGTTGGGTGTCGTCCAGCCCGGTCGGCATCTCGGCAAGCGTGACCCCTTCGAGATTGAGGACGAGCGGACAGCCGCCAAGCATGTCCGCGATCTCCGCCGTCAGGCGATCACGGATGTCCGGCCGCGACACCACCGGCAGCAAATACCGGCCGAAGAAGGTATCGCCAGCGAAGCATAATCGTTCGCCGTCTAAATATCCGTCTGGACCAATGCGTTGCATGTCACCCTGGTCGAAGTAGGCCTGGACGATATAGCTCGTCGTCTCGGCCACCGGTCGCTCCAGGTAGAACTGCATGTTGCTGTTGGCGATCACCGTCGGCGCCGCGCCGAAGTGATCCGCCTGCAGTCGCATCTGGATGTACTGGCTGCCCCGCGAATCGAGATGGCGCGGCTGGTGGAGCTTCTCCACCGCGTCGAGGTCACCCGCGGCGATGACGGTGAGCGTCTCCTGGTCCCGCAGAATCGCCTCGGGCAGCGACAGGTAGTGCGAGAAGTCCGTCGACTGGACGATGAGGGTGCGCGGTGTCACCAGCGGATCGAGCGCGGCGACCATGGCGTCCCAGTCCTGCCGGTCGGAGCCGATCGTCACCGCGACGGGCACCACCGGCGTCCCCGGGAAGAAATGGGCGATGTAGGGCAGGATCGCGCCAATCCCGTGCTCGCGCTCGAACAGCGCAGAGTCCTCGACCAGCGCCGTCTCGCCCAGCAGCGCCGACACCGCTTCCCGGTCGCTCGGAACCCGCCCGAACACGGTGTCGAAATCCCGCCGGGTGGTCGCAAAAGGCCGGCGAGAGCGCTTGAAGTGGTCGGGCGTCAGCACCACGATGCGGTCGTAGCGGTTGTCGCGCGCGAGCCGGAAGGCACGGGCGATGAGGTCGGCGGCGAGGAGGTGATGGGGGACGGTGATCCCGTTCAGTCGCCGCGGTGGGATCGCCTCGGATTCCGCGGCGGCAATCGATTCGGCAAACAGCCGGTTGCCGCCATAGGGGGAGGGGATCGGCGGCTCTTCCGCCCGGGCGGGCAGGCAAAACGCAACGACGAGAAGGGCCGCGGCAAGTGGGCTTCGCATGCCCGCAGCTTCCGCAAGCCGTCGGCGGATGACAACCCTGATTTCGACGGCGCCCGCCGCCCGTTCGCGGGCTACGGGACGCGGGCGAGCCGCGGGCGCCGGCGACGAACGGCGCGCCGTGGCCGTGGCACGCCGTCCGAGGGGAAGACGATCGCGATCAGGCGGCCTGTTTCTGCTGCTCGGAGTCGCGGGCGTTCTTGAGTGCGGCGGCCCACCACACGAGCTGGTCGATCATCCCGTCGGCTTGCTGCTGAACATCGGCGAAGCTCGCCGGATCGACCGGCGCCGTCGCCTGCATCAGCGGCGCCATCGTGCCCCACATGATGTGCACGCCCTGGCGCACCGGCGCCATCTGCAGCTCGACCGCGATGTTGCGCATGTGCTCGACCGCCCGCGCGCCACCGGTCGAACCGTAGCCGACGAACCCGACCGCCTTGCGGTTCCACTCGGGATAGACCCAGTCGAAAGCGTCCTTCATCGCCCCGCCGATGCTGCGATTGTACTCCGGCGCTACGATGACGAACCCATCCTGCGCGCCGACCGCTTCGGTCCAGCGCGCGACGTTGGGCTGCGTGAACGGCTCGCTGATCCAGGCCGGACTCACCGGCGAATTGAAGACGGGGAGGCCGAACTCCTTGAGGTCGAGGAAGGACACCTCGACGCTATTGCGCTTCTTCAGCTCGTCGAAAATCCAGCGGGCCGGCTTTTCGCCGAACCGCCCCTCGCGCACCGAGCCGAGGATCACCCCTATCTTGACCATGTCCGTACCTTCCAGGTTCCACAGGACGTCCCTACGAACGCCGTCGCCCCAGAATTGGCGTCGGAGCGGCTATCTGCGAAGGGCGAAAATTCCGATCGTATCCATCACTTGGACTGATAGGATGCGACGGCCCGCTCGCTCCGGCCCGGCTCTGGGTCCTGCACCCGCGGTTCCGGCCGGCCCACTTTGACCGCGGCGGCCTGGCGATCGCTCATCCGGCCGCCTTCGACGCAGCGGGTGACCCGCTTGCGGAGGTCCTCGATCAGCCAGCGGCCGGCCTTGCCGGTGGCGCGGCCGCGTTCATGAACGACATGGATGTCGAGGCCGGTGATCGAAGGCTCGGCGAGGTCCAGCCGCTTCAGCCTGCCCGATTCGATGTCGTCGTGAACCATGTGGACCGGCATGTTGCACCAGCCGAACCCTTCGCGAAGGAAATCGAGCCGGGTGTTGAGATCGGCAAAGCGCCAGGTCCTGAGGCTGACGACGCCGCCACTGCGGCCGTTGCTCACCGAGGTCCGGTCGGTGAGCACCAGCTGCACCTCGTTCTCGAGGTCGGCACGGGTGATTTGGCCTGCCCTCGCGGCGAGGGGATGGCCTGCGGCGACCACCGGAACCATCGGAATTGTCACAAGAAATTCCGTCTCGCGGTTGTCGGTGACGCCCGGCATCGGGACGCAGAGCGCAAGCCGCGCCGCGCCGTCCCGCAGCCGCTGTTCGGCGCCACCCATCGCCTCGGTGAACACCGTAACCTGCAGGCACGAATAGACCTCGCTCAGCGCCTTGAGGCTGGCCGTCAGCACCGCGCTCGGGAACAGGGCATCGACCGCCAGCGTCAGCTCCGGCTCGATGCCCTCGGTGAAGCTGTCGGCCTTCGCCTTGAAGGCCTCGGCGCCACTCAGCAGCCGTCGCGCGTCGGCCAGGAGCACCCGGCCCGCATCGTTGAGCTGGGGGATCTTTCCATCGCGATCGAACAGCGTCACGCCGAGCGCGGTCTCGAGCGAGTGCACGGCCTGGCTGATCGCCGACTGGACTCGGCCGAGGCGGCGGGCAGCCGCGGAGAAGCTCCCCTCATCGGCGACCGAGACCAGCACCCGGAGCTGGTCGAGCGTGAGCGGATCCAACATCTTTTGTGAACCTAACTGATTGATCGCTTCACTATTTGGCTCATACCGGCGGCCATTCAAGGGGACCATATGCGGCTCGTGACTGACGCACCCAACAAAGGAGAGATCGTCATGAACCTCAAGGCACTCACCGCCGTCGCCGGTACGGCCCTCGCCCTCAGCGCAGGCTCCGCCTTCGCCTGGGACCTCCACGACACGCTCGCCCCGGCGCCGAACCCGACGCCGACCACCAGCCAGCGCGTCGCGACCGGCTCGGACCTGCAGATCCCCGGCTCCGGCACCGTCAGCGTCGGCGGCGCCGCGTATGATTTCAAGTGCGCGGAAGCCAAGGCGAAGTCGCCTCCGGGCAGCTTCGAGATCGCGACCTTCTGCGCCCCGCAGGACCGCTAGTCCACGCCCTCTTGGCAGGGAGCGGCGGAACGCCGCCCCCTCCCAAGCCCGGCGCCGCGTCAGGGAGTTCCGCTTCGGCCCGTCCGCCGGAGACCCCTGCCGTGCGCGCTTTTTCCAGCCGCCGGCCCTCGTCTCGCCACTCGAAAAGCGCTACCCCAGGAGCCCTCGCCAACGCGCCTGGCGTGGCGGGACACGCGAAGCGCGGGGAGACGAGGACATGGAGGATCAGCCGATAGGCGCAGAAGTCGACACGACGCCGGCGAAGCCGCCCGGAGCCGTGGCGATAGACGGCATCCATGCCCGCATCGAGAGGCTCGATCCGACCCGTCACGGTCCGGCGCTGTGGGACGCTGTCCGTGGCGACGACTCGCTCTGGACCTACATGGGCTACGGCCCGTTCACGGGACGCGAGGCCTTCGACGCCTGGCTCGCCGCGCGCGCCGCCGCCGCCGACCCCTTCGCCTACGCCGTGATCGACCGGGCCGCCGGCCGCGCCACCGGCACCGTCACGCTGATGGAGATCCGTCCGGCGATGCGGGTCATCGAGATGGGCAACATCGTCTACGCGGCCGCGCTTCAGCGCACGCCCGCCGCCACCGAGGCGCAGTATCTCCTCGCCCGTTACGTCTTCGAGGACCTCGGCTATCGTCGCTACGAATGGAAGTGCAACGACCTCAACGCTCCCTCGCGCCGTGCCGCGCTCCGCCTGGGCTTTACCTTCGAGGGCATCTTCCGGCAGCATATGATCATCAAGGGCCGCAACCGCGACACGGCGTGGTTCGCGATGCTCGATTCGGAATGGCCGTCGCGGAAGGCTGCGTTCGAACGGTGGCTCGACCCTTCAAATTTCGACGCGGACGGACGTCAGCGGGTGAACCTCGCCGCTGTGCGGGGGTCGTCCTGAGTCTCCGCCGGTCTGCCGGCAGCCTGCTGGCGGCGGCGCTGACCGCGCTTGCGGCCGCGCCCGCCGGCGCCGCCGGGTCCTACAGCCTCGCCCCGCACAAGGACGAGCTCTTCGCCTACCAGAATGTGCTCAAGAGCGAGTATGGCGGCGACTTCCTCCTCGTCGACTACGACCGGCCGCGCGACCTTTACAGTCGCGACGCGGTCAAGCTCGAGAAGGTGAAGCCCGAGTATGTCGACCTCGCCACCGAGGCGGCCGAGACCGACCTCGCCCTGACGGTCGGCGGCCGCAAGGTCGTCTATACCGCGGTGGGCCGCTTCGACGGCAACGCCAAGGCCATCGTGATCTTCCTCCACGGTCGCGGCACCAATCGCCAGTCGGGCGCGAGCGACTGGATTCACGGCGGCAACTTCAACCGCGTCAAGAACCTGATGATGCGGAACGACGGCCTTTACATCTCTGCCGACTTCTCTGATTTCGGCCGCCGTGGCACCGCCGAGATCAAGGCGCTCCTCCTGCACGAGGCCGAGCTTTCGCCCGGCGCGCCGGTGTTCCTGGCCTGCGGCTCGTGGGGCGGCAAGATCTGCTGGCGGCTGATCTACGACGCCGATACCGCGCCCCTGATCAAGGGGATGATGCTGCTCGACTCGGTAGTCGACGACGCCTTCATCGCGCAAGCCGCCAGGATGGATCCGGCCGCCCGGCCCGCCATTGGCATCTCCGCCTCGATGGAGGACTGGGTGGTGGGCTACCGGAGCCAGGTCGCCTTCTTCGAGAAGATGAAGAGCGCGGTGCCAGACTATCCAATCCGGTTCGTGCTCTTCGACGAAGGCACCCACGGCATCTCGCTGCGGATGACCGACTGGCGGCAGGTGCTCAACTGGATGCTCGCGGCCAAGGGCTACTGATGCCGCGGCTCAGCCCTCCGGCGCGGCGAGATTGGCGTGCGCCACCACCAGCCAGCCGCCGCCCGCCTTGCGGAACACGGTGAGCCGCGGCGCGTTGCGCTTGAGGGTTTCGCCGCCGACGTCCACCTCGGTGGTGAGGAGGTAGCGCACCACCAGAAGATCGCCATAGCCCGTGGCATCGAGGTCGGCGACCTCGGGCGGCGTCGGGTAGCTCGGCAGGCCGACCGCCAGGTAGGTCTGCTTATCGTAGGCCGACCCGTCCGCGCGCACGATCTGGAACTCCGGCGCCAGCACCTTGTCGAGCCGCGCCTTGTCGCCGGACGCCGCTGCCGCGACCCACTCTTCCACCGCCTTGGCCGCTGCTTCGCCCGGATTGGCGATGAACCCGTTGCCGAGACTGGCGAGGCCCTGGAGAGCCCACGCCCCGCCGCTGCGAGTGAAGACCGCGAGCCGGGGCTCGCCCTCGGAGACGACTTCCTGGTCGCCGACCGTGCCGGTGGCGGTGGTGAAATAGGTGGTCGTCAGCACGTCACCGGCCATCGTCCCCTTGACCCCCGACAGCGCGTAGCCGCCATAAGAGGCCGGCCGTTCGAGATAGGCGGCGCGGTCGTAGCGGGTGCCGTCGGTGCGCATGATCTGAAACGCCTCGCCGAGCACGTCGGCGAGCGGCGCCTTGCCCGAGATCGCGTCGTAGAAGCGGGCGAGCTGAGCCTCGGCGAGCACCGTCGCATCCTCCTCGGCCACGGCGGCGCCGGAGCCGCCCCGGAGCATCCAGCCGGCGGCGAACCCGACGCCAAGCACGGTGGCGGCGAACAGGATCGGTCGGATACGGCGTGCGAAGGTCGTGGGCATCGGTCGTTCCTCCAGGAAATCGGGGGGCGATGCCAGTTGTTCTATCGCAAAGCCCGGCGCGTGCCAGCCGCGCCGCAACCCTTGGTTTCCGGAACCCTTACTGCGACCGGCCCGGCGCCGGCGGCTATTCCTCGGGCTCGGTGGTGAAGAGGAGCGGAAAGCCGGCGCTCTTGCCGGCGTCGGTCGCCTCGCTCGCCTTGGTCTCGGCTATGTCGCGCTGGAAGACGGCGACGACGCAGGCGCCCTTCTGATGGGCGGTGAGCATCACCTTCGCTGCCTGATCGGCATTCATGCGGAACACCGCCTTCAGCACCATCACGACGAACTCGCGCGGCGTGAAGTCGTCGTTGATGAGGATCACCTTGTGCAGCCGCGGGCGTTCGGTCTTGACCGTCTCGCGCACACGCGGCCGGGTATCGATATCGGCCATGCTCGTCCAGCTCCGGGGGAGATTTTGGGCTCCTATACGCGCTTTCCGGGCCGGATGCACGCACCGTCATCGGCACCGCCGGGAGCGGACTGCTGCGGGGCCATCTTGATTTGGATCAAAGCGTCTCGGGCCTGCGGCAGTGTCTCATGGCGCGATGTGGGAGCCCATCACCACCGCGCCCTATGACCGCGAACTCGAGCTCGCCGTGATCGACGAGAATGGCGAGCATTGCCTCGTGTTCCCTTGTCGCAAGACGCTGGCGGGCTGGTCGAACGCCGCCACCGGGGCGCGGATCGATGTCCGCCCCACCCACTGGCGCAACTGGGCGGAGCGCGACCACCCGGCGCCGGACGGCGGCCGTCGGCCCAACTGACCTTTTCGCAGGGCGGATTGGCGCGCTGGCCGGATTCCGACTAGAAGTCGGGTCGAACAATCCCCCGGACCGCGCACCATGAAGTTCCTCGACCAGGCCAAAGTCTACATCCGCTCCGGCGATGGCGGTAACGGCGGCCTCTCCTTTCGTCGCGAGAAGTTCATCGAGTTCGGCGGCCCGGACGGCGGCAATGGCGGCCGTGGCGGCGACGTCTGGGCGGAATGCGTCGACGGCCTCAACACCCTCATCGACTACCGCTACCAGCAGCACTACACCGCCGCCAACGGCCAGGCCGGGATGGGCCGCGAGCGCACCGGCGCCGGAGGCAAGGACGTTGTCCTCAAGGTGCCGGTGGGCACCCAGATCTACGAGGACGACAACGAGACCCTGATCGCCGACCTCGACACTCTGGGCGAGCGGGTGATGCTTGCCCGCGGCGGCAATGGCGGTTTCGGCAATGCCCACTTCAAGTCCTCGACCAACCGCGCGCCACGCCGGACCAATCCCGGCCTGCCGGGGGAGGAGAAGACGATCTGGCTCCGCCTCAAGCTGATCGCCGATGCGGGGCTCGTCGGCCTCCCCAATGCCGGCAAGTCGACCTTTCTCGCCGCGGTCTCCGCCGCCCGGCCCAAGATCGCCGACTATCCCTTCACCACGCTCCATCCCGGCCTCGGCGTCGCCCGCGCCGATGGCCGCGAGTTCGTCATCGCCGATATCCCGGGACTGATCGAAGGCGCCCACGAGGGGGCCGGCCTCGGCGACCGCTTCCTCGGCCATGTCGAACGCTGCCGCGTGCTCCTCCACCTCGTCGACGGCAGCCAGGATGACGTCGCCGAGGCCTATCGCATCGTCCGGGAGGAGCTCGCCGCCTACGGTCACGGCCTTGAGGACAAGCCGGAGGTGCTGGCCCTCTCCAAGGCCGACGCGCTCTCTCCCGACGTGCGCGAGATGCAGGCGACGGCGCTCGCCGCGGCGGCCGGCCGAAAGCCGCTCATCCTTTCCGCCATCTCCGGCGAAGGCGTCGAGCAGGCGCTCCGCATGCTCGCCCGCGAGATCGCCGCGGCCGCGACGCCGGACCCGAACGAGGTGCCGGCGGAGGCGGAAGAGGAGTGGCGGCCGTAGCGGCTTGCGAGGCGGTCCGGAGATCCCTACTTTGCTAGCAACCAGTCACCAGGTTGCTAGCATGCCGAAACAGAAGCAACTGAATGTGCGGAGCGACGAAGCCTACGAGATCGCATCCCGTCTCTCCGAGCGGACGGGACGTCCGCGGTCCGACGTCGTTCTCGCGGCCCTGCTCAGCTATGCCGAGGCGAAGAAGGTGAAGAAGCTTACGCCGAAAGAACGCGCCTTCGTCGACGAGCTTCTGGCGCTGGCGAGGCGAAGCGCGGTCGCCGCTGATCGGCGGATGACCTCCGACCACGCCGACCTCTATGATGAGCGCGGCCTTCCGAAGTGATCGCCATCGACACGTCCGCGATCGTCGCCATCGCGCTCCGTGAGCCCGAGGCGCGCGCTTTTGGCGAAGTGATCGGAAGCCAACGCTGCGTCATTGGCTGGCCGACCGTCCTTGAAACCCACATGGTCCTCGCGCCGATCCCATCCGGGCTCGGCCTTGACGTCCTCGGCAAGGTGCTCCAGGCCCCTCGTCTCACCATCGTGCCGTTCGATCAGCGCAGCTTCGAGAGCGCCCGGCTGGCGTTCGACCGGTTTGGCAAAGGGCGGCACAGGGCAAGGCTCAACCTCGGCGACTGTTTTTCCTATGCCGTGGCCAAGGTGCAGGACGTGCCGTTGCTGTATAAGGGCGACGACTTCTCCCACACCGACATCAGGCCCGCACTGCCGTGAGCCCCAAACTCGATTCCTTCCGCCGCATCGTCGTCAAGATCGGCTCGTCCCTGCTGGTCGACCAGAAAGGTCTCAAGCACGAGTGGCTCGATGCCCTCGGCGCCGACCTCGCCGCGCTTGCCGCCGGCCGCCGCGACCTCCTCGTCGTCTCCTCCGGCGCCATCGCCCTTGGCCGCCGCGTCCTCGACCTGCCGCGCGGGCCGCTCAGGCTCGAAGAGAGCCAGGCAGCCGCCGCAATCGGCCAGATCGCCCTTGCCCGCGCCTGGTCGGAGACCCTCCAGCGCCACGGCTTCACCGCCGGCCAGATCCTGCTGACCCTCAGCGACACCGAGGAGCGTCGGCGCTACCTCAATGCCCGTTCGACGATCATGACGCTGCTCCGGCTCGGGGCGATCCCCATCATCAACGAGAACGACACCGTCGCCACCAACGAGATCCGCTACGGCGACAACGACCGCCTTGCCGCCCGCGTCGCCACCATGCTCGGTGCCGACCTCCTGGTTCTCCTCTCCGACATCGATGGCCTCTACTCGGCGCCGCCCGCCACCAATCCCGACGCCCGCTTCCTGCCGCTGGTCGAGCGCATCACCCCGGAGATCGAGGCGATGGCCGGCAGCGCCGGCTCGGAGCTCTCGCGCGGCGGCATGCTGACCAAGATCGAGGCCGGCAAGATCGCCACCGCCGCCGGCACCACGATGCTGATCGCCCACGGCCACGAGCATCACCCGCTCCGCCGCGTCGCCGAGGGCGCGCGCTGCACCTGGTTCCTGCCCGAGACGCAGCCGGTGACCGCCTGGAAGAAGTGGATCTCCGGCAGCGTCGAGACCCGCGGCGCCGTCACCGTCGACGACGGCGCGGTCAAGGCGCTCCGCGCCGGCAAGAGCCTGCTTCCCGCCGGCGTCCGTGGCGTCCGCGGCCGTTTCCAGCGCGGCGACACCGTCTCGATCCTCGGCCCCGGCGGCGAGGAGATCGGCCGCGGCCTCGTCGCCTACGACTCCGCCGACGCCGAGCGCATCGCCGGCCGCAAGAGCGCGGAGATCGCCACCATCCTCGGCTATGCCGGTCGCGCCGAGATGATCCACCGCGACGACATGGCCCTTCGCGGCGAGTGAGCCGGCTAAGTAACGGAGATCGCGATGAGCGACACCCTGCCTGACCGCCTTTCGACCGACCCCGACAGCCCATTCTACAATGCCGAGGTCCTCACCCGCGACATCGGCATCCGCTTTCGCGGCGAGGAGAAGACCAATGTCGAGGAATACTGCGTCAGCGAGGGCTGGGTTCGGGTCGCCGCCGGTACTGCCCGCGACCGCAAGGGCAAGCCGCTGACGATCAAGCTCAGCGGCCCGGTCGAGCCCTATTTCCGCGGGCCGGCGACAGAGACCTAGCTCACCTAAGCTAGATCCGCGACAACGTGACGGCTATCGCGTAGGGAAAGCGTGATCACCGTGGGGGCCTCTGGCACGCCGTTGACACCAACGTCGACGGCGAAGAGCCCGCCGGGATCCGACTGGCCCACCAGTTGCTCGGGCAGGCGGCCGACTAACCGCGGTGGGCGCCGCCGGGGCCGCTCACCAAGACGACGTCTGGCCCGGGCGATCGACCGGGCCAGACAAAAAAGGCGCACCCCGCACGCTGCGGGGCTTCCGATGTCACTTCGGATCGAACGCGCCCATCTGGAACAGGCCGCGCATCCAGTCCTCGAGATGCCATGTGGTCTGGACGAGGCCCTGATCGTTGAACTCGTGCACATCGATGGTCATGATGGTGAACTGGCGGCCCTTGGGCTCGAAGCCCACAAAGGGGCCGACTTGGGTGCCGCTATAGGTCGAGCGGACGACAACCTTGTTGCCTTCTTGAATAATGTCCTCGATCTTCAGATTGCCGTCCTTGAAGACCGCGGCGAAGCCCGGGACCTGCTTCTTGAATCCTTCGCGGCCCGGCTCTTCGTCCGGAGTGTTGGGGGGGATGTGGACCCAGTCCTCGGCGATGATCTGGTCCAGAAGGGCCGGGTCGTTCTGATTGAAGGTGTCATAGAAGATCCGGATCTTGGACTTGTAGTCGGGGTCGGCGGCCATCGCCGTGCCGGCAAGAAGCGTCAGCGACGTGACAGCGGTGGCAAGGCCCATGGTGGCGCGACGGGTGAAGGTCATTTTCGGTCTCCTGTTCATGTTGGGGTTGATCGGTCCGGGCCGGAGCCACGCCCTGTGCGCGGTTTCGGGGGGCCTTCGTCGATCAAGGTCTTCTCGGGTGCCGCTCTGGCCTTGGCGGCGTCTGCGGTCCGATGAGAAGAGCCTAAGCCTTCCTCCAGGAGAGATCATCCGCTGCGGAATTGATCGTGACTTTCCCATCAAGAAATGATCGACGGGGATTGCTCCGACTCACGCCGCGCCGAACGGACCGCCGAAGCCTTCGGGGCCGGCAAGGAAGTCAAGGAAGCTTCGGGTCTTGGCGGGCAGGTAGCTGCGGTCGGGGTAGATGGCAGAAAGGCCGACGGTGGGGGCGGGCAGGTCTGGCAGCAGCAGCTCCAGCCGCCCCTCGGCGAGATGGCTGCGAGCGGCGATGTGAGGCATGATCGCGATGCCCATGCCTTCGACGGCGGCCTGGAACAGAACCGTCTCGTTGGCGCTTTGCAGGATGGGCGTCATGCGGACTTCCGGCGCGCCGGGGCCGAGCCCTAGACGGACGCGACCGCCGGTGCTTATCGGGCTGTAGGCCAGAAAGGGTGCGCCGGTCAGGTCCGCGATCCCGGTCGGCCGACCGATCCGGTCCATCAGGGCGGGGGCGGCCACCAAGCGGAAGGTGATGTCGGCCAGCCGCCGGGCGATCAGACCCTCGTCGAGGGCGGGACTGACACGCAGCGCGAGATCGTAGCCATCCTCGACCAGGTTGACCTGCCGCCCGCTGAGGTCGAGGTCGAGCATCACAGCCGGATAGCGTGCACGATAGGCAGCGAGGACCCGGACAAAGTCCGGCTCGGCCAGCCAGACCGGCAGGCTGATCTTCAGCGTCCCGCGCGGGTTGATGGTGGCCTGCGCCAGTTGCGCCCCGGCCTCGTCCAGCCCTTCCAGCAGGGGGCGCACGGCGGCCATATAGATCGCCCCGGCCTCGGTCAGGCTGACGCTGCGGCTGGTGCGGTTCAGAAGCCGCGCGCCGACCTCGGCCTCGATGTGCTGGACATGCTTGCTGGTCATGGCGGCCGAGAGGCCGAGCCGGTCGGCGACGGCCGCGAAGCTCTTCGAATCGGCCACGGCAGCAAAGACCCGCAGGCTGAGAAGAGTGTCCATTGTGTCCTCCAGGTGAGCGCCAGCCCGAACTGCGGCCAGACCAGTTTCCTCCCAAGGCAAGCTAGTAGCGCCGCCGTTGCCGAGCAATGCATGATACCCCGCAGTCCGCTCGGATCGTCAACTAGCAGGAAAGACAGCATCCAGTTCGGCGCCCATGATCGCAGGTCGGGCCTGAGCTATCTCTTCGGCACATCACACCGGGGCCGATGCCCCCTCAACCAAAAGGAACAGACCATGACCGTGAACGCAATGGCCGTCGCAACCCCGAGCCGCAACTGGAACATCGCCATCTGGGCGGCGCAGATCGCCCTGGCGGGCCTTTACCTGATGGCCGCCTACATGAAGGGGCTGATGCCCATTCCCGACCTGGCGGCGATGGGTATGTCCTGGGCGCAGGGTGCGCCGGTCTGGCTGGTGCGCGGCATCGCCCTGGTCGAATTTCTAGGTGCGGTGGGCGTAATCCTGCCGGCGGCGACGCGCATCCTGCCGCAGCTGACCGTCTGGGCAGCGGCGGGCCTGCTGGCCATTCAGGCGCTGGCCATCCCCTTCCATCTGTTCCGCGGCGAGGCAGGGCTTCTGGGCTTCAACCTGATCTACGTCGCGCTGGCGCTGTTCGTGCTGTGGGGCCGGGCCCGCAAGGTCCCAATCGCGCCGCGCGCCTGAAACGCCCTTTCCAACAGGAGACCGACATGGACACCGATGCGCTGGCGCTGGCGCGCCGACTCGCTGCCGAGAACCTGACCGAACGGCTGACCTGGGGCGCAATTGCCCTGTCGGTCACCGATCTCGACCGCGCGGCGCGGTTCTGGACCTCGGTGCTCGGTTTTGTGCCACGCCATGGCGGGGAGCCGGGTCTTGCACTCGGCACCCCGGAGCGGACTTTGGTGGTGCTGCACCCCGGCGCGGAGACGGGGGTCGCGAAGGGCCATGCGGGGATGTATCACGTGGCCTTCGGCATGCCGTCACAGGCGGAATTCTCGCGGATGATGGCCCGCCTGCTGCACATGGGCATCCCCCATTCGCCGGTGGATCATCTGATGTCCAAGGCGATCTATCTGGCCGATCCGGATGGTCATGGCATCGAGATCGCGTACGAGACGCCTGAACGTTTTAGCCGGTTCAGCAATGACGGGGGCAGGTTCGCGCTGATCGACGCCGGGGGCCAAGTGCGAAGCGGTCGCGACCGGCTGGATGTCCGCGCCGAGTTGAGCCTGGCCAATGGAACCGATCCGGGCGAACCTCTGCACCGCGACGCGGTCCTGGCGCATCTTCACTTGCATGTGCCCGACTTGCCGGCCGCGCTTGACTGGTTTGAAGGCATCGGTTTCGCCCGCAACCTGATACTCGCTGACTTCGGCATGGCCGACATGGGGGCGGGCGCGCCCTATACCCACCGGCTGGCGGTAAACATCTGGGCCGGGCAAGGCGTGACGCCCGCCCCAGCGACCTCGGCGCGGCTCTTGGCTTACGGGCTCGACACCCGCGACGCCGCCGTCTTCGCTACCGCGCGGTCGCGTTTTAATGAGGCCATCCGCCCGGGCGAGCTGCTCGGCACGGACCCCGCTGGCGTCGCCCTGCGGCTGCGCTTGCGCCGATCCATCACACAAAAGGAGAAAGCGGCATGATCCCGGCGCCGACGGCCTACCGCCCCGCCCAGATCTGGCTGCACTGGATCGTCGTCCTCGGCGTGATCCTCCAGATCGGTTTCCATGACGCCATCGTCGCCGTCATCGGCGCCCTCGAGGCAGGACAGGCGCCCGCCGCGGCCGATGTGACCTGGGCCTGGGTCCATGTCGGCGTCGGCAGCACGATCCTCGTGGCGGTGATCGCTCGGCTTGCACTGCGCTGGCGCTTCGGAGCACCAGGCCATGCGCCCGACACCTCGGCCCTGCAGGCGCGGATCGCATCGACCATGCATGGGGCGCTTTATGTGCTGCTTCTGGCGATGGTCGCCACCGGAATGCTGACATGGAGCGCGATTGCGCCCTTGGGTGGTGTGCATTTCGGGATCAACGTCGCGCTGTTCTTCGCGGCGCTCGCCCATGCGTTGGCGGCAGTCTTCAATCAGGTGGTCCGCAGGGACGGAACGCTGATGCGCATGGTTCCGCGCTTCTGACGCCGGAGCGGCCGGAGGGAAGTGCAACGCCCGCATCGGATGTCGGTCACGCCACTGCAAGATCACGGGAACTGAGGAGCCACGACTTGTCCCTGACCCATCGTAAGCGGTGTGTTCTGGCCCCGCCTTTCGGGTCTAGACTAGCTTAGCTAAGCTAGACCCTCAGGCCGCACCCTTTGCTCTGGCGTTCTACGCCGCGCGCCGCTCAAGCTGCGCCGCAATCAGGTCATGGGAACGGCGGAGGAGCGCGATGGAGGCATCTACATCGGGTTCCGTCTCAATGAAGAGACTGACCCAGCCGCTCTCCGGCAGCGCATGGTGCGGCCGGGCGAGCCCGGCGGCGACCAGTTCGTCCCGCACCCGTTTCGGGAAAGGCAGGTCGAGCAGCCGGTCGCGATGGAAGTGGCCGATCTCGCGTGTCTCGAGCCTGAGCTCGACGGCGCCACACTGATGCGTCGCTTCGGTCATGCCCGGCCATTCGGCCACGGCGGCACGGATACGGGTCGATGCGTTGGGGACGGTCAGCGCAGGTAGATAGGCGCGAAGAGCCGGTGCGTAAAGATCAGCCTCACGGCCCCGGCACCACGTCCGACGACATCTCGCCCGCGACCTTGCGCTCCCGGAAGTAGATGAAGAGGCCGGCGGCGACGATGATCGCAGCGCCGAGAAGGGTCAGCGGGGCAGGCAGGTCGCCGAAGAAGACGTAGCCGAAGAGGATCGCCCAGACGATCAGGGTGTACTGGTAAGGCACCACGACCGAGGCCGGGGCATAGGCGAGCGCCCGGTTGACGCAGACGATTCCCCCGAGCGCCACCACCCCTAGCAGCAGGAGGAGACCGACATCGGTCGGGTCCGCGATCGGCGCCCAGTGCCACCAAGCCGTGATCGCCCCGAAGCCGAGCGCGGTCCACACCTGCCATGTGGCCATGATGGTGTCATCGGTGCCGCGGAGCATCCGGGTCACGATCAGGAACAGCGCGTAGACGACGCTGCCGGCGAAGGCGATCAGAGCGTGCCATCCGAAGATCCCCGCCGTCGGCTGCAAGGCGAGGAGGACGCCGCCGAAGCCGACCAGCACCGCCAGCCAGCGGCGCCAGCCGACCTTCTCGCCGAGGAACAGCGCCGCGATCAGCGTCACGTAGATCGGACCGGCGAGATAGTAGGTGACGGCGTCGGCGAGCGGCAGCACCGCGACGGCGGCGTAGAAGCAGATCGTCTCCAGCGTCGCCAGCAGCACGCGGAGGCACTCGAGCCACGGCCGGGGCATCCACATCGCCTGCCGCAGCCGCTCGCGGCCGAGCACCGGCACCAGCACCACTGTCGCCGAGACGCTGCGGAAAAGGAGGATCTGCGCGACCGTGTAGGAGGCGGCCAGCCACTTGCCGAGGGCGTCGTTGATCGAGAAGAGGAACATGCCGAGGACCATCAGCCCGATCCCGGCGGCGATGTTCTCGCGCCCGAGGGCCGTACCCCGCTTCGTCGCCGTCGTCATGCTGGTTCCCCGCGCCGCTTCCCCAAGCGGGAGCGATACGCCGTTCATCGCCCGAACCCCTGCCATAGTCAAAGTCAGCGGGGTTGCATACACTTGGCCCCCATGCCAAACCCCTGCCGGGGCGGCGGACCCAAAGCATCTCTTGGGAAGACGACCATGAGCCTTGCCGAAGCCGAGACCGAGACGCGGAGCGACATCGGCGCGCAGATGCGGGCCGTCGGTCGCGCCGCGCGCGCTGCGGCGCGCCGTCTCGCCCGCGCCACCACGGCGGAGAAGAACAAGGCCCTCATGGCCATGGCGACCGCCCTTCGCGACAGGGCCGCGGCCATCCTCGCCGACAACGCCCTTGACGTCGCCGACGCCAAGGATGCCAAGCTCGCGGGCTCGTTCCTCGACCGCCTGACGCTGACCCCGGAGCGGGTCGAGGCGATGGCCAGGGGCATCGAGGAGATCGCCGAATTGCCGGATCCGGTCGGCACCGTGCTCGCCGCATGGGATCGTCCCAATGGCCTTCATATCGAGCGCGTGCGTACGCCGCTCGGCGTCATTGGCATCATCTACGAGAGCCGCCCCAACGTCACCGCCGACGCCGGCGCGCTGTGCCTCAAGGCGGGCAACGCCGCCATCCTCCGCGGCGGCTCGGATTCCTTCCGCTCGTCCACCGAGATTCATGCCTGCCTGGTCGCTGGTCTCGAGGCCGCCGGCCTCCCGGCCGAGGCGATCCAGTTCGTGCCGACCCGCGACCGCGCCGCCGTCGGCCTGATGCTCTCCGGCCTCGACGGCGCCGTCGACGTCATCGTTCCGCGCGGCGGCAAGAGCCTCGTCGGCCGGGTGCAGATGGAAGCCCGGGTCCCGGTCTTCGCCCACCTCGAGGGCGTCTGCCATGTCTATGTCGACCGCGAGGCCGACCTCGAGATGGCCAAGAAGATCGTCGTCAACGCCAAGATGCGCCGCACCGGCGTCTGCGGCGCCGCCGAGACCTTGCTGGTCGACGCCAAGGTCGCCGACAGCTTCCTCAAGCCCCTCATCGAGGCGCTGCAGGCGGCTGGCTGCCGGGTTCGCGGCGACGAGCGCTCGCGCCACGTCGTGCCGGGCGTCACACCGGCGGTCGAGTCCGACTGGACGACGGAGTATCTCGATGCGGTGATCGCGGTGAAGGTGGTCGACGGCATCAAGGAAGCGATCGAGCACATCGAGACCTACGGCACCCATCACACCGATTCCATCGTGACCAATGACAAGCGGGCGGCCCAGCGCTTCATGGCCGAGGTCGATTCCGCCATCGTCCTCCACAACGCCTCC
>JAGRKZ010000048.1 GCA_020442065.1 Bauldia sp. | reverse complement strand
GCGGCGGCGGGGACGGGCACGATCTTGCCGCGGCGGGGCCGCATGGAGAAACCGAAACGCATGATCGCCCCCCGTCAGCAAGTGGCGGGATCGACGGCGCCGGCGCGCACGAAGCGCTCCGTGGCGCGGTCGAGCGCGACGCGGGCGTGGGCCTTCACCTCCTCGGCGGTGAAGCCATAGCGGCGCTCGAGATCGGCCTCGGTGGCGGCGCCGGTGTTGCGGCGTTCCTCGATCATGGCGTCGGCAAGGAGGGCGGTGACCGCGGTGTCGAGGCGCTTGTCCTTGTGGCGGCGGCGGGCCTCGATGAGGTGATAGCGAATGCGATCGACAGGCAGCATGGGGAACCTCCCGTTGGGGTGACGGGAGGAAAATTGCGTTAAACGCAATTAATGGTCAAGAAATTTGTTGCGACAATCGCAAATGTGCCTGTGGCGTGAAACCCGGAGCAGGGTTTCAGCTGTCGTCGAAGACGAAAAAGTCCTTCCGCGACAGTTGGGGGTGGTTGTCGAGGATCAGAAACTTGATCGGGTCGTAGTGCTTCCGGCTGCCGTCGGCGTCGTAGTAAAGCGCGCCCTTCTTTTCGTGGTAGACGAGGTAGTCGTTCCGGTCGTCCGCCTTGCGGTCGCCGATGTCGAGGAACTTGCCTTTCAGTTTCCCGGCTTTGAGTGCGCCGAAGATGTCACGGTCGAGGCGGATTACGCTGGCACCGGTCCATTTCTGGTGCTCGTAGAATTTGGTGATGTGGTCGATGTTGGTCGGCCCGAGCTCGGCATCGAAGACGTAAGCGTGGGAGTCCGAAAGCACGTCCTTGCCTGGCCCGCCATAGACCGTGTCCTTGGCTCCGTCGCCGGCATTGATGATGTCGTCTCCGGGACCGCCGTAGAGTGCATCGTAGCCATCTAGGCCTTCGATCCTGTCGTTGCCCTCGCCGCCATAGACCACGTCGTCGTCAGCACCACCCCTCAGCCAGTCGTCGCCGCCGCGACCATCGATAAGGTCGTTGCCGTAGCCGCCGGTTGCCTGGTCGTCAAACTCGGTGAGGCGGAGGATGTCGTCGCCTTCGCTGGCTATGAGCGTGTCGCCGTCAGTCCAGAGGTCCGCCAGCGACGCGCCGGAAAGGCCCGGATCGGTAAGGGCCGGCGAGAACTCCGCGCTCCACGACGTCCACGGGTCGAGTGTGACCTCGACGCTGGAAACCGGGAAGGACTCGGCCGGGGCGTCGATCGTCAGGTCGGGCGAGCCGCTTTCTAGGTCGATCGACCAGCCGTAGGCGTTGAAGGGGTTGTCATCGTCGGCGGCAAAAAGCCTGAGGGTCATGGTCATCGCAAGGGAAACTCCCGTTTTTGGCCGACCGAACCTCCGCCGATCCGGCAGCGGCTAACGGCGCAGCGTCCGTTCGTCAAAAGCCTCTTCGATCGCCGCCTTGACGGCGGCTACGCGGTCCGTGTCGCGCGCGGTGAGGGCGCGGACATCGCCGCTCGACGTCTTGAGCACCAGCGTCGCCTCCGAGCGGGGGAAGAGGAGCGAGACGAGCAGGCCGATCACGAACAGGCCGCCGCCGGCGGCCATGGCCGGAACCGCATGTCCGCGCCAGCCGACGAACGCGGTGGCGGCGCCGAACGCCATCAGGGGCGACGGCGATCGGGTTGGATCGGCGGCGGGTGAGGATGGACACACTGCCGATATTGGCGATCGGATAGGTCGCGTTCCAGAACCGCGCCAGAGACTCGGTGACGACGATGCCGTCACGGTCATAAATCGGCGCCGGACGGGCTGAATCGTGTTCCATTTCCGGCGCGCCTCACAGGTCCAAGAGCGTGCGCCGGACCCGGCCGACGACGAACAGCTTGCGGCGCTCGGGGAAGATCGGCTCGTTCATGGGGTTGGTGGAATAGGGCTCGAGCCGGGCCGGCGGTCCGGGACGCCAGAGCTTATAGGTGGCCTCGCCCTTGATGGCGAAGACATAGGCCTTGCCGGCAACGAGCTGCTGCTCCCTGCGGTTGACGACGATGATCGATCCATCCGGGGAGATGCGATCCATCGAATCGCCCTTGACGGTCAGCGCAAAGAAGTCCCCGCTACCGAGATCCGGCATGGCGAGCAGGCGCTCGGCCCTCGGCGCCTGGCTGCTCTCGGCGAGGCGGCCGGCGGAGACCCACGAGATCAGTGGTACGGTCGGCGGAGCGTCCCGGCTGCCGCGAAAATCGGGGAGGGGCACGCGAAAGAACTCGGCCGCGCGGGCAAGCTCGACGGCGGTGACCTCGCGCGCCTCGCCGGTCCCGCTGATCATCCGCGACAGCGCCTCCCGGCGAATGCCCATCGCATCGGCCAGCTGCGATTTGGTGCCTCGGGGAGCGCTGTCGAGTAGCGCCTTCAGCCAGTTCCGGATGCGGTCACGTTCGTTCATCCGTGGATTGTTGCGAGGATCGCAAGGAACGCTATCGCGCAAATCGCAAATTGCGGCTTGACCAGATATTGCGATTAACGCAATTTGCGACTCATGCATTTGGAGCCAGCCCGAACCGTCATTGAGAAGAGCGGCGGCGTTGACGCGGTGTCGAAGATCACCGGGCGCAGCGTCAGCCGCGTCTATCGCTGGATGTACTCGCGCGAGCGCGGCGGGACCGGCGGGGCGGTTCCTCACGGCGAGGCGCGCAAGCTGCTCGATCATGCCGTGGCCACTGGTGGCGCGTTGACGGCTGCCGATTTCTTCCTGACGTCCGCATCCGCGCCCGAGGCCGCGGCATGATCTTCGGGCTGGATGGCGCAACGGTGGTAGCGCACCGGGTTCACGACCCGGCGGACGACGGTTCGACTCCGTCACCAGCCCGCCAGTTTCCGCCGACCGGTTCCGCGATGCTTTCGCCGGTTGGCACCCTCGCCCGAGCCGTTCCTCCGGCTCGGGCCTTTCCCATGCGGCGGAAACCTGACCTCCGCCTGCCGGCGGCCGCCGGCGCGGGCACCAGGCCATGCCCGTCCGGCGGCCGTTCGCTTCACCTGTCCTGTTCGCAACCAAGGTAGCAGTCATGTCCGCACCATCGACGGCAGCGGCCGATGCCGCAACGCCAGGGACCGGCCACCTGGACGGCAGATTCCGTCCAACTGGACGGCATTTTCGCACTGCAACAAGGATCATGCGGGACCTGTTCCCGCAGAAGACCGCGCACGAGGTCGCCGCCCGCTCGGGCGTGCAGATCCGCGCCGCCGAGCGCTGGCTTGCCGGGACGCGCGCAATGGGGGCGGAGCAGCTGCTCGGCTTCATCGCTTCCGACCGCGGTGCCGAGTTCCTCGAGGCGCTGATCAACGGCCTGCCGCGGAACCGCCGCGTCATCTTCTGGGCGCGGCTCGAGCGGGCGGCCAAACGCGCGCTCAAGGAGGAGCGGATCCGGACGCTCGCGGACGAACTTGAGCAGCTCAGCCTCGACGATAGGCCGTCGATCGACACGGGTCGCTAAACAGCGGGGAGGGGGCTGATGCGGATCTTCTGGAACGCCGTCGCCGCGGGTGCGCACGCGCTCTCGACCCGGTCGGTCGAGCGGGCCGGCGAGAAGGTCGACGCCGCCCGGTTCTGGGCGGCCGTGCAGCAGTGGGCGGACGGCATCGCGCCCTGGAGCGAGGTTGCCGCCGCGTTCCGGCGGCGGTTCCTGTCGCGGGGGCTAGTCCGATGAGCAACGGCGTCGTGATCGTCGCTTCGGTCGTCGGTGTCTATTGCCTCGCGATCTGGGCCGCGATCCGCCTGATCCGCGGCGGCCGACCCGCCGACGGCGAGGATGGCGAATGAGCGCGCGGCATCGCTGGGGCGAGGCCGAGCGGCCGACCCGGTTCAAGACCGAGCGCCAGTGCGTGAAATGCGGGCTCGTCAAGGTGACGCGCCACGAGAACACCGGCGGGCCGGGCGAGACGCACTGGACCGAATTCTGGCGCGGGCTCGAGCGCATCGAATGCGAGGCGACGCCGCCGTGCCAGCCGGTCGAGGAGGCCGCCCATGTCTGAGGGTGGCGGCATCGCGCGGGACCAGCTCCGCAGCTTCGTCGAGCGGATCGAACGGCTCGAGGAGGAAAAGGCGGCGATCGCCGACGACGTGAAGGCCGTCTATGCCGAGGCGAAGGCGAACGGGTTCGACGTCAAGACGCTCCGCCAGGTGATCCGGATCCGCAAGCAGGACACGACCGAGCGGCAGGAGCAGGCGGCGCTGCTCGATCTCTACCTCGCCGCCCTCGGCATGCTGCCGGAGGGCGACGTGCAGCCGGCCGAGGCCGGCGAGGCGATCGCCGCGGCCAAGCCGAAGCGGCGCAAGCCCCGCTCGCCGGCGGCCGACTTTGCGCGCGACCTGGCGGGCGAGGGCGGCGACGCATGACCGATCCGATCGCGGCGCTGATCACCAAGGCCGACGAGCTGCTCGCGGCGCTGACCTTCGACGACAGCGGCAAGAACGGCCTCGGCGGCAATGGCGGGCTGATCAGCCGCGAGACGATCCGCAAGGCCGACGCGCTGCGCTGGGCGGTGTTCGACGCCAAGAAAGCGCGGGGGGTCGACCAATGACCGGCCAGCTCGGGTTCACCTTCGATGTGCCGGTGCGGCCGGCTTCCCTCCCCCCTGCAAGAGCCTGTCCCGGACTTGATCCGGGAGGGGAGCCGGAGGGGGGTCGTTCCGACCAGGCCGGCGTCCGGCATGACCCCCTCCCAGCCTCCCCCTTGCAGGGGGAGGGGAGCGGCGTTGACACGCCGCCGGCGACGACAAAACCGGCGCAAAAAATGCCTGAGATTATGCCGGCGGCCGGGCCGGGCAACGAGGACGGGATCGCCGAGTGCGCGATCGGCCACTCCCGCAACATGCTCGTGCCGTGGTTCCTGATCGCGTCCTGGTCCTACTATTGGGGCGATCATGCCCTGATCAGCGACGGGCTTTTCGACCGGATCTGTCGCGACCTCGAGGCCGAGTTCGACGGGCTCGAGCACAAGCACAAGCACCTCGTCGACCGCGCCTGGCTCGCCGCCGGGACGTGCGGCCTCGCCCGCGACGCCTATCCGGCGAGCGTTCGCGGCGCAGCGGCGCACCTCGCCGCGCAACACGGCGTCCGGATCCCCAGGGAGTGACGCGATGCCCGCGCTCGAGTTCCATCCGCTCGCCAACCTGTTCCCGCTGATCGAGGGCGAGGCGTTCGAGGACCTGGTCGCCTCGATCCGTGAGGACGGGTTCCGATCGGGCGAGGAGATCGTGCTGCTCGAGGGCAAGATCCTCGACGGCCGCAACCGCTACCGCGCCCTCGAGGCGCTCGTCGCCGCGGGCGAGCTGCCGGCGGCCGAGATCGAGCCGACGAGCTGGCTGTTCGTCAAGTTCGAGTCCGAGGGGCTCGACGGCCTCTTTTCGCCCGAGGAGATCGCGCGCGGGCCGCTCGCCTATGTGCTCGCCAAGAACCTGCACCGTCGGCACTTGACGGAAAGCCAGCGTGCCATGATCGCGGCCGAGATCGCGACGCTGCAAGTCGGTCGGCCGTCGTCAGAAAACCGCGCAAATTTGCGCGATTTGAATCGGGCGGAGGCGGCGACGCTGCTCGGCGTTTCGGAGCGCTCGGTCACGGCGGCGAAGTCCGTCGTCGACCAGGGCGCGCCGGAAGTCGTCGAGGCGGTCCGCCAGGGCAAGGCATCGGTGTCGGCGGCCGAGGCGATCGCCAGGCTGCCGGTCGAGGAGCAGCGGCGGATCGTCGAATCGGCGGACCCGAAGGCGATCAAGGCGGCGGCCAAGCGCATCCGCGCCGAGGAGCAGGCGGCCAAGAAAGAGCGGCGCCAGGCGCGCGAGCGGACCCTCGGCGAGCTGCAGGCGCCGACCGGCCGCTATGGCGTGATCGTCGAGGACTACGAGTGGGATTTCGAGGTGTGGTCGCGCGACTCCGGCATGGACCGGCACGCCGCCAACCACTACCCGGTGAGCGCCGACGCGCACAGCGCCGAGGAGATCGTCAAGCGCACCGCCGACCGCCTCGCCGTCGCCGACGACAATTGCCTGCTCGCGATGTGGGCGACCGTGCCGCACCTCGCGATCGCGATCGACGTGCTCCGCCTGCGGGGCTTTCGCTACGTCTCGAGCTACGCCTGGGGGAAGGATCGCGCCGGCACCGGGCACTGGAACCGGAACAAGCACGAGATCCTCTTGCTCGGCGTCAAGGGCGAGATCCCATGCCCGGCCGCCGGCACGCAATGGGAGTCGCTGATCATGGCGCCGGTCGGGCCGCATTCGGCCAAGCCCGAGGCGTTCCTCGAAATGCTCGAGCAGTATTTCCCGACGCTGCCGAAGATCGAGCTCAACGCGCGCCGGCGGCGGCCGGGCTGGGCGGCCTGGGGGTTCGATGCGCCCGACGCCGAGCAGCTGGCGATCGAGGCGGCCGGCGGCGCCGAGGTGGCCGAGGAGGGCGACCGTTTCGTCACCGCGACGGTCGACGGGGTCACGGCGATCGTCGACATGATCGACGGCGCGATTCACGCCGTGCGGTTCAACGAGCCGTTCCCGAGCGAATCGGGCTTTCACTCGTTTCTGACGTTCGACAGCGTCGCCGGCGGACGCTCGGCCGCCGGGCGGGCCGCGGCGGCGCTCCGCCACTGCATCGGCCATGCGACCGACCGCAAGGCGAACAGCTTCGCCAGGGGCCTGATCTATCCGGATGAGACCTATCAGCTCGACGAGGCCGGTGAGCTGGTATCCTGGGCGCGGGGTTCGTCGATCGCCGAGGCCGCGCTGCCGGTCGACCGGGTGGCGCTGCTCGATCTGATCACGCGCTGGGACGGCGAACCGGGCCACGGTAGCCGCAAGAAGGGCGAGCTGCCGCGCAGCAAGCACGGCAACCGCAAGATCGTGGCGCTCGGCGAGATCGGCGCGGACGGCTGGCCGGCGCTCGAGGCGGTCGACGACTATCCCGTCGCCGGCCGCTATCTGATCTGCGAGAGCTATCGCCGCGGCGAGCGCACCTGGCGCCTGGTCGAGGACGGCGCCGCGCTCGACCAGGACGTCGTCGCCGGCGCCGAGCCGCTCGATCCCTACCTCGCCGGAATCCAAGCCCGGGCCGCCGCACCGGCGGCCGCGCCAACCGAGGAGGCCCGCCATGAAGATGTGATCGATCGCGACGTCGCACTTCGCGCCGGCGCAGCGGGGTCGCCGCACCGTCCCGCTGCGCCGGATCCTTCGAGGCCCGCGGCGCGGGCACCTCACCCTTCGAGGCTCGCTCCGCTCGCACCTCAGGATGACGACGACGGTCTCGAGATCCCCAACTTCCTGCGGCGCGGGCATCCCGACTGCGAGGCCTGGCGCGGGCGGGTCGACTCTGGAGAAGAGAGGGCGGCGGGATGAGCGCCGGATTGAACCGGTTAGCCCGATTCGATGCGGCTGCCATGGTAGTTACCTCCGTGTCGCGTCACCCATGCCGCCCATCCAAGGTCGCTGATCTTGGCGCGATGGTCATCGAGAAGACTTTGCAATGCTTCGTCCGAGACCAGGGGTTGCGGAGGTGCTCGACGTTCGGAGAGCGCCCTGCGAAAGCTTCCTACCGCGGTTGCAAGAACATCGGCGCGGAAGCCGGTACCGCGCGCGGCATTTGTCTGTGGCCACGACGGTGTAGAACAAGCTTTTCGAGCGCCGACGTACTCCAATACGAGGGCCTGCAGCGTCGTACCGATCCGGCCATCAATTTTCATAGCCGCCGGTACCAACTGGCGAATGTCCTCGACGTAGTCGCCGACGACGTTGCCTTCCTTAACCGCGTCGTCGAACTCGTTCGTAATGCAGATGAGGATTGCGATGAGGTGGTCGGCCACTGCTGCATCGCCAATCCTCCTGTCGTCGCTGCGGTGACGCGCTGCCATGTCCATCTGGCGTCGGATTGCGGAGACGGTGATGACGGCGCCTCCCAGAGCAACGATGCCCGCGAGCAGCGTCTGCCATCGGTCGACAGCAAGCCAGACGCCGTCGCCGGCATATTCGTATACCCAGCCGCCCAACAGGTAGCCGACGATGATCCCTACGACGGCGAAGGACCAGGCGCGGAGATCCGCACCGATCGCGGAGAGGCGGGACACGAGCCGGCGCACGCTACTCTAGCCGCCTTCGACCGGCTCGGTCGTTCGCTCGTAGAGATCGATGTCGCGGAGCGCGTCGTCGATCAGCTCGCGGAGGGCCACCAGCGTCTCGCGCGCCTTCAGCGCCGAACGACCCGCCATGTAAGGGCCGGGTGGTGGAAGCATCTCAGGCTGCGCGGCGGCAACGCCCGGCCCACGCGTCCCCTTGGCGACTTCAGCGACGCGGCCTCCGTTCACGCCGAAGAACGCGGCGATGTCGTGCTGGCGATCGCCGCGCGCCAGCATGCCCTTGACGACGGCGATCTCGTGATCCTCGAGCGGCATCGTTCTCGCCTCCCAGCCCGGTTGAGAACGCCGCATCGTGCCACCGATGCGGGCCGCTGCCAATCCGGCGACAGTGCGGGGAAAAGGCTGTGAGCCACGCGGCGACCGATTGGGCGATCAAGCAGCGCGGCCTCAAGCCGGCGGCGAAGATCGTCCTCTGGCACCTCTGCGATCGCTACCACCCCGACAACGGATGCTTCCCGAGCCAGGAGACGCTCGCCGGCGACTGCGAAATGTCGCGGGCCTCGCTCAACACCCAGCTCGCCGCGCTCGAGGGCGCCGGGCTGATCGCCCGCGAAACCCGCCGCCACGCCGAAAACCAGCGCCAGGAGCGGACCCGCTATCGCTTCGCGTTCGAGCCCGATTTCCCCGCAAAGCCGAGTCCAGAATCTGGACACGGACCCGAGTCCAAAAAACCGGCCGAGCCGAGTCCAGAAAACGGCGAAAGCCGAGTCCAGAATCTGGACAGTAACCTTGTAAGGGAACCAGTAAGGGAACCGGAGAGAGAGAGCGCGCGCGCGGGGCCGGAAGAGCCCGAGGCGGCCCTCGGCGCGTTCCGCGACCTGGTCAAGGCCTATCCGACCGGGTTCGCCGACAACCTCGAGGCGGGCGAGCGCGCCTGGCGCGGGCTCACCGCCGAGCAGCGCCGCGACGCGGCGGCGAAGCTGCCGGCGTTCCTGGCGAGCCTCGGCGAAAGCAAGCGCCGGATGCCGCCGGCGCTCGCCAGCTACCTCGCCGACCGGCGCTGGCTGCTCATTCCGGCCGCGCCCAAGGCGGCGCCGGCGCCTTCCGGGCACGCCTTCGTCGGCGCCTTCGACCGGGCCTGGTGGTGGCTGCTGTTCGACTGGATCGCCCGCCACGGCGCGGCGGTTGGCCAGCGCGGAACCGACGCGGCGCGGTTCTACGAGACCCGGGTGTCGCTCGGCTTCGCAAAGATCGGATGGAAGGTCGCCGCCGGCCAGGTCGAGGCGATCGAGGCGGCGGCGCTCGGCATGACCAAGGCGCATGTCGACGGCGAGATCTTCGCCGCCTGGTTCGACGAGATCCTGACCACGTTCGGGGTGCGCCTGCCGCGACCCGACGCGGCGGGCTGGGCATGGGTGCCGGCGGCGCACCCGAGGGACTGGCAGCCGCAAGAGGCGGCGGAACACGAGGAGGCCGAATGACCGCGCTCGATCCGACCCTGGTCGACCATGCCCTCAAGCTCGCCGAGGCCGAATGGGGCCGCGCCAGGCCGGCCGCAGCAGCGTCGCCGGTGCCGGCGATCGCAGAGGAGACGGCCGGGCTCGATCGCGCCTGGTACGTCGTGCAGACCAGGTCGCGGGCCGAGGGCGACGCCCGCGACGGGCTCGCCTGGCTCGGCTATCAGACGTTCCTGCCGACGCTGCGGCGGGAGGTGCGGGGGCGACAGCCCCGCACGCGCATCGTTCGCGAATTCCCGCTGTTCAACCGCTACCTGTTCGCCGAGCTGCCACGCTCGCCGCAGCATTGGGGCGGGCTCCGCGCGATCGAGGAGATCGAGCGCGTGCTCGGTGGCGACGGCGGCGTGCCGGTGCGCGAGGCCGAGGTGCGGCGGTTCATGTCCGCCCAGGAGGAAGGCCGGTTCGACGAGACCAAGGCCGCCCAGGCGAGGCGGGAACGCGAGCGCAGGCGCTCGGCGGGCCGAGGCCGTGCGGCCGAGGCGGTGCTGCGCTTCCCGATCGGGGCGCGGGTGCGGGCGCTGCGCGGTCCGTTCGGCGGGTTCTCGGGGCACGTCAGCGACATCACCGGGCGCGGCGTGGTCAAGGCGATGCTCGCCATGTTCGGGGGGCTTACGCCGGTCGACTTCACGATCGAGGATATCGAGCTGCTCGCATCGTGACTCGCGCTGATTGACTCGCTTCGGGCGACTCGCATAGCGTGCACGCCCAGGACGAGCAGCCCGTCAGCTAGTGCAGGTGCCGCAAGCGCGGTACGCTCGCACCGGGGCAGCCCCAGCCGATCCGGATGCGATCGGCCCGGATGGCGGCTCGTGGCCGAAGCGCTTCCTCCCCTCGCCGGAACCATCCGATGCAGAAAGACACGCTGACCGAGGCGGGCGCCATGCTGCTCGCCTCGCAGATCGTCGGCTACTGGACGGCGCAGGGCCGCAAGGTCAAGGCCTGGGCCGTGCCCGTCGTCGACGAGGCCGGCAATCGGGTGTTGGGCCTGTGGGGCGTGCGGTCGGACATGCTCAACGGCGTGCCGCTGGGCTGACCGATCTGCGGGCATGGACGGGCATCGCGGTTCGGCGCGCGAGCGCGGCTACACGGTCCAATGGGAGAAGGCCGCGGCGGCGTTCAAGCGGGCGCACCCGCTCTGCCTGGGGTGTGAGGCGGTGGGCCTGGTGGAGCCTGCGACTGTCGTCGACCACATCGTGCCGCATCGTGGTGACCAAGCTCTGTTCTGGGATCCTGCCAACCGGCAGCCGGCCTGCGGGTGGCACCACTCGGCGGTGAAGCAGACGCTCGAGGTGCAGTTCGACGCTGGTCGGGTCGGTGTCGACGCGCTCCGCCTCGACAGTGCTGAGGCGATCCGACTGACCAAGACCATGCGGCAGCGGTCGATCGGTGTCGACGGCTGGCCGGTAGGGTAGGGGGGGTGGGTCAATCTCTGGCGCCCCTGGGGACCCGGACCGGCTGGGGCATTCGTACGCAAAAAGTCGAAATTGAATAGAAAAAGCCCACTCGCATGCGCGGTCGCAAGCCGAAGCTCGACAACGTCATTCCGATGCGCGGCGACGGCGCCTCAACCGAGGAGGCGCGCCGTCACACGGTCGACCAGCTCATTCGCCGGCTGCAACCGCGGGACCTCACGAAGGATCAGCGGGCCGAGTGGCGGCGCGTCGGGCGCCTGCTTGCGGATCCTACGGTCGACCGTCTGAAGCCGCGCTTCGTCGACGTCATCGCCGAGTACTGTCGCGCCGTGGTGCGGCTGCGGACTCTCCGCGACGCGATGCCGAGGATCAACATGGAAATCTACCGGGTCGAGGCCGGGCGCAACGGCACCCAGGTCAAGACGCACCCTTACGTCGCGCAGATCAACGAGTCCTGGCGCCAGTGGCGATCGCTCGTCGCCATGCTCGGCCTCTCGCCGGCGGACGAACGGAACATGCTGCCTGGCCAGGGGGACCTCTTTGACGAAGCCGATGAATATTTCCGGTAGCGAGGTTCAGACCTGGCCGATCGATCGGCTGAAGGCCTACGAGCGGAATGCTCGCAAGCACTCGGCGAAGCAGGTCGATCAGCTGCGCGGGTCGTTTCGTCGCTTCGGTCAAGTGTGGCCGATCCTGGTCCGCGAGGACGGCACGATCATCGCGGGTCACGGCCGCCTCGAGGCGGCCAAGGCCGAGGGGTTGGCCGAGGTGCGAGTCATCGTCGCGGCCGGCTGGAGCGACGAGCAGTGCCGGGCGTTCGGCGTTCTCGACAACAAGGTCGCGCTCAATTCCGAGTGGGATCCTCACATGCTCGGTATCGAGCTGCAGGAGCTCTCGGTGCTCGGCGTGTCCGGCGAGGACCTCGGCTTCGATCCGAAGGAGTTGCGCGCGCTCTTGCCAGAGCAGGAGGGGGGCGGCCGGACCGATCCCGACGATGCGCCCGAGCTGGTGCTGCAGCCGGTATCGGCGCGCGGCGATCTTTGGCTGCTCGGCCGCCATCGGCTTCTGTGCGGAAACTCGACGCTGAAGTCGGACGTCGATCGCGTCCTCGGCGGCGCCAAGCCGCGCCTCATGGTCACGGATCCGCCCTATGGCGTGAAGTACGACCCGAAGTGGCGCGAGCGCGTCGGTCTCAGCGGCGGCGACACCGCGAAGGGTGCGGTCAAGAACGACGATCAGGCCGATTGGCGCGAGGCGTGGGAGCTGTTCCCAGGCGCGATCGCCTATGTGTGGCACGGCGGTCTGCATGCCGGCGTCGTCGAGCGGTCGCTGCAGGCATGCCGGTTCAACATCAGGGCCCAGATCATCTGGGTGAAACAGCGCGCCGTGATCTCGCGTGGCGCGTATCACTGGCAGCACGAGCCTGGCTGGTACGGCGTGCGCGAGGGCGAGGAGGACGACTGGCGTTTCGTTCCCGAGCACGAGGTGGCCGCCTACGCTGTAGTCGACGGCGAGAAGGCGGATTGGGCCGGCGGTCGGAAGCAGTCGACGGTGTGGTTCATCGAGCACGCCAAGTCCGGAACCGGCCACGGAACGCAGAAGCCAGTCGAGTGCATGAAGCGGCCGATCGTCAACAACTCGGCGCCGGGTGACGCGGTTTATGAGCCGTTCTCGGGATCGGGCACGACGATCATCGCTGCGGAAATGTCGGGCCGATGCTGCCATGCGATCGAGATCGACCCGGCCTATGTCGACGTCGCGGTCAAGCGCTGGGCGGAGTTCACCGGGCACGCGCCGATTCTTGACGGCGACGGCCGCACGTTCGATCAGGTCGCGTCCGAGCGCCTGGCGGTCGCGGCGTAAGCCCGCCTCCGTGCTCGCATGGTCGCATCCGAGGATCCCGTCACCGCCTACGCGCGGGCGGTGGCTGCCGGCGAAGTCGTCGCGGGTCCGTATGTCCGCGCGGCATGTGCGCGGCACCTCCGAGACCTGGACGAGGGGGCGGCCCGAGGACTGCACTGGGATGTGAGCCTGGCGCAGCGCGCGATCGGCTTCTTTCGGAAGGTGTTGTCTGTCGAGGTGGAGGAGCAGGACGCGGACGGCGCGGTGACCAGCCGGTCCGTCCCGTTCGAGCTGCAGCCCTGGCAGGCCTTCATCGTCGGGTCGCTCTTTGGCTGGCGCAACGCCGCTGGATTCCGCCGCTTCCGGCGCGCCTACGTCGAGGTGGCGAAGGGAAACGGGAAGTCGCCGCTCGCGGCCGGGATCGGCCACTACATGTTCGCGGCGCTCAAGAAGGTTCGTCCGGAGGTGTACGCCGCGGCCACCGATCGCGACCAGGCCGAGATCCTGTTCCGCGACGCGGTCTCGATGTTCGAGAACTCCAAGGCGCTTCGGGCGCGGATGGTCGCGTCGGGAGATAAACCGGTCACGGCGCTGCGCATCCGCAACCGGGTCACCGGCCGGCTCGACGGGTTCTTCCGACCGATCTCGTCGGACAAGAAGGGGAAGTCCGGCATCCGGCCCTACTGCGCGCTCGTCGACGAGGTGCACGAGCATCCCGACAACAGCGTCATCGAAATGCTGCGGGCCGGGACGAAGGGGAACCAGGAGGCGCTGATCTTCGAGATCACCAACTCCGGTTTCGACAAGAAGTCGGTGTGCGGTCAGGAGCACGACTATTCGATCGAGGTGGTCACCGGCGTCGTCGACAACGATGCCTGGTTCGCCTTCATCGCGAGCGTCGACGACGACGACGAGCCGTTCGAGGATGAGTCCTGCTGGATCAAGGCCAACCCGAATCTCGGGGTCTCGATCCAGCCGACCTACATCCGGGAGCAAGTGCAGGAGGCTCGCGGGATGCCCTCGAAGGAGGGCCTGGTGCGGCGGTTGCACTTCTGCCAATGGACCGGCAGCGACTCCGCGGCGATCCCGCGGGAATTGTGGACGGCCGCTCAGAAGGAATTCGATGCCGGCGCGCTGACCGAGCGCGACGTGCCCTGCTACGGCGGTCTCGACCTGTCGCGGACTCGCGATCTGTGCGCGTTCACGCTGACCTGGTTGCTCGACCAGAGGAAGGATGCCTGGCGCTTCGCGAGCCGCACCTGGTTCTGGACGCCACGCGACACGCTCGCCGATCGAGCGCGCACCGATCGGGCGCCCTACGAAACCTGGGCGAGCCAGGGGCACCTTGAGGCCGTTCCGGGGCCGCGCGTCTCGTATCGCTGGGTGGCGAGTGCGTTGGCCGAGTTGGTCGCTCGATATGCGCCGGTGCAGATCGGCTGCGACCAGTACGGGCTCGAGCAGCTGCAGGATCAGCTCGACGAGATCGGCGTGGCGTTGCCGTGCGTCGTGCATCCGCAGGGCTTCAATCGCCGGAAGATCGGCGAGCGTGAAGACTCGCCCGCCGACGATAGCGGCGCCGAGGCGATCGTCCTGTGGATGCCGGACTCGATCAACAAACTGGAGGCGGCGCTGCTCGAGCACCGCCTGGAGGTGTTCCCCAACCCGGTCATGACCATGTGCGCGGCGAGCGTCGTCTATGCCGAGAATCGGACCGGGCACCGGATGTTCAACAAAGAGAAGGCGACGCATCGCATCGACGGAATGGTGTCGCTCGCGATGAGCATCGGCGTCGCAACCGTCAACGCCGACTCCGGCGCGATCGCCTCTCCCTGGAACGATCCCACTTTCAGCATGGTGGCGGCATGAGGCTATTCGGACGAAGTGTCCCGCAGCGCCGGGAGGTGCGGGCGGGGCCGTCGGCGGAGACCGAGACGATCCCGGTCAGCGCGGAGAACTTCCTCGCGTTCTTTGGCGTCGGCTCGCCGAACCTGCCGAACGTGACGATCGACGCCGCGTTGACCGTCCCCGCCGTCGCGTGCGCCGTCGCCTTTCTGTCGCGGACCATGGCAGCTCTGCCGCTCCATGCCTATCGACAGACGAAAGAGGCGGGACCCGTGCGTCTTACCGGCAGGACCGCGGTGACGATCCACGAGTTCCCTAACGACCTCATGGATACGTTCAAGTTCCGCCAGTATTTCTGGCAGCAAGTGTTTACGGGTGGCCGCGGGCTCGCTTGGATCGAGCGAAACGGGTCGAACATCGAAGCCTTGTGGCCGATGGATCCGCGAAAGGTCCGCGTGCGTCGGACCGGCACTGAGCAGGTCTACCACTGGGAGAGCAAGAAATATCCGGCGGCCGACGTGATCGACGTGCCGTTCATGTTGAAAGCCGACCAGGTCGGGCACTACGGACCCATCAATCTCGCCGCAAAGGCGATCCAGCTCGCTCTGGCGATGAATGACTACGGAAGCCATTTCTTTGCCGGTGGCGGCGTTCCGCCGCTCGCCCTGGTCGGCCCGATGCCGCAGGGTCCGGCGGCGGTGCAGCGAGCCCTCGCGGACGTCTCCGCGGCGATTGACGAGGCTCGCAAGAGCGACAAGCCGATCGTTGCGCTGCCGCCAGGGTACAAGCTGGAGCCAATCGGGTTCGACCCAGCCAAAGGGCAAATGACCGAAGCCCGGCTGCTCCAGATCCAGGAGATCGCCCGAGCCTATCAAATGCCGCCGGCGTTCCTCCAGGACCTGTCGCGCGGAACCTTCTCCAACGTCGAACAGCAGGACCTGCACCTCGTCAAACACCTCGTCGGGCAGTGGGCGAAGGCGCTGGAGGGTGAAATGAACCTCAAGCTGTTCGGCCGGTCCAATAGTGGCCGCTACGTCGAGCACAATCTCGATGGCCTGCAGCGCGGCGACTTCAAGAGCCGGATCGAGGGCATCGCCCGCGCGATCCAGACCGCGCAGATCACGCCCAACGAGGGCCGAGATCTGGAGGGCCGCCCGCGGCACGACAATCCGGCGGCCGACGAGTTGCTGGTGCAGGGCGCGACGGTCGTGCTGGGGACCGCGCCGCAGCCCGGCATCGGCCACAACGGCGGGCCCCAACTCGACAACAACGGAGACGGCAATGAGCAGCAAGCCTGAAGGGGTCGAGCAGCGGTCGCTGGTGCGACTTGTCGAGTGCCGTGCCGCGGACGACGGCAAGGTAACGGTCAGCGGTTATGCTGCGGTGTTCGGAGAGACGGCCGATATCGGCGGGTATTTCCGCGAGGCGCTTGCCCGTGGTGCCTTCACGAACACGTTGCGGACCGCCGATGTCCGGGCCTACTTCGATCACGATCCTGGTCGGATCCTCGGCCGTTCGTCTGCGGGCACCTTGCGGCTCCAGGAGGACGACAAGGGCCTCCGGGTCGAGATCGACCTGCCGGACACATCCGACGGTCGCGACGTGCGGACGCTGATCGAGCGCGGCGACATTACCGGCATGTCGTTCGGCTTCTCGGTGCTGCGGCAGGAATGGGACGAGACGGTCGATCCGCCAATGCGCACAATCCTTGAGGTGGATCTGCGCGAAGTCAGCATTGTTTCCGAGCCGGCCTACGAGGGCACCAGCATCGCCCTCCGCTCGCTCGAGGCGGCCCGTAAGGACCGCCGGCAGACCAACTTCAATGCGGCCGCCACGCGGCGTCGCTTGAAAGCCGACCTGGACCTTCGGGTCCGGAGTAAAGCTTAGGCGCTCGCGCCGAAGCCCAATCCCTTCACACACACGGTGGAAAAGGAACCGAACCGATGAGCAATCGGATCAAGGAACTGCGCGAGAAACAGGCGAAGATCATCACCGAGGCGCGGGAGCGGCTCGACCTCATCAACGCCGAGACGGATGAAGCGCGCGCTCGCGATCTGGAGTCGCAGCACGACGCGGCGATGGCCGAGCACGATCGCCTCGAAAAGCAGATCGAGCGCGAGGAGCGCCTGGCCGCCCTCGAAAAGAAGGGCGAGGAGGAACGCGCCCGGCAGCGTCCGATCGCCGGCGGCGAGGGCGCCGGGCAGGATGACGGCGCTACGGCCGAGTATCGCGCGGTGTTCGCGAAGGTGATCTGTGGCGTCGACGTCGCTCAGCTCGAACCGGAGGAGCGTGCCCTGCTCCGCCAGGGTGCGGCCAAGTTCGAAGCCCGCGCGCAGACCGTCGGCACGACCACCGCTGGCGGCTACACGGTGCCGACCGAACTCGCGGACATGATCGTCCGGTCGATGAAGGCCTGGGGGCCGATGTACGACGAGGACATCTGCACCGTCATGACCACGGGGTCCGGCAACCCGATCAAGGTGCCGACCGTCGATGACACCGCGGTGGCGGCGGTGGCTCACACCGAGGCGACTGCGCTGACCGACGACGGCGGCTCGGACGTCACCTTCGGGCAGAAGTCGCTCGACGCCTACGCCTTCGACACCGAGTTCATCCGGTGGTCGTGGGAGCTGGACATGGACTCCATCTTCAACATGGAGAGCCTGCTCGGCTCGCTCCTCGGCGAGCGCCTCGGCAGGATCGCCAATTCGCAGCTCACCACCGGGACCGGTTCCTCGGCGCCGAACGGCATCGTGACTGCATCGACCGCGGGCAAGACCGCCGCGGCGACCGCGGCGATCACCTGGGACGAGATCATCGACCTCGAGCACTCCGTCGATCCCGCCTACCGGGTGTCGCCGAAGGCTCGCTACATGTTCAACGACACCACGCTCGCCGCCTGCCGAAAGCTGAAGGACGGCAACGGCAACTACCTGTGGCAGATGGGCGACGTGCAGAAGGGTGTTCCGGCCAGCTTCAACGGTCGGCCCTTCAGCATCAACCAGGCGATGGATTCGCTGGCGGCCGCGAAGAAGGTCATGCTGTTCGGCGACTTCTCGAAGTATTTCGTCCGCAAGGTCGGTGTGCCGGTGATCGGCGTGCTCCGCGAACGTTTCTGGCCCGACATGGGCATCGCGGGGCTGATCCGCTTCGACGGCGAACTCGGCGACACCGCCGCCGTCAAGCACCTGATCACTGCGGCGTCCTAAGCCGCACTCAGATGGCGGGCGGCCCCGTTGGGGCCGCTCGTCGATCCCCTCAATTGTCCTCGCCAGGAGAGCGGCAAAATGAAGATCAGGATGCTCACGAGCATGGCCGGCGCCGACTTCGCGCTGGCGCCAAACGACGAAACCGATCGCTTCCCGGCAAAGGAGGCAAAGCGGCTAATCGAGGCCGGCTACGCCGTCCCGGTGGACAAGAAGCCGGTCGACAAGGCCGTGCGTCGCCCGCCAGCCGAGAAGCGCGGGTAGATCGTGCGCGCTCCGGTCCTAGTCACCGCGCCGGCAGCCGACGCCGTATCCGTCGCCGAGGTGCGGTCGATGCTTGCGCTGCCGAGCACCGATCCCAGCGATGCGCTGTTGACCGCGTTCATCGGCGCGGTGGTCGGTTCACTCGATCCGGCGTCGGACGGCTGGCTGGGTCGGGCGCTCGCGCGGCAGACCTGGGAGCTGCGGCTGGACAGCTTCCCATCGGGCGCGATCACGTTCCCGTACCCGCCGCTGTCGACGGTCACGAGCGTCAAGTACGACGACGCTGACGGCGTCGAGCAGACGCTGGTCGCCGACACCGACTATCGCCTTTTCGACGGCACGCCCTACAAGTCGCGGATCGAGCCCGTCTATGGCGGCACCTGGCCGACCGCCCGTTGCGACAGCGAGTCGGTCCGCATCCGGTTTGTCGCAGGCTATGCCGACGGCGGCGTGCCGGGTGCGATCAAGGCGGCAATCGCGCTCGGTGTTCGCGACCTGCTCTCCGTCGCCGCCAAGGATCTGCACCTGGCTCGAGACGAGGTGCCTGGCGTGATCGTGCAGCAGTTCGTCGTCTCCGATGCGGCGAGCAAGACTATCAAGGCGGCGATCGGCGGGTTGCTCGGCGGCTATGTGGTGGCAAGCCTGTGACTCCGGAGGCCGCAAAGGCATCGTACCGGCGGGCGAGGGCCGTTGGCGAGGACGTCACGATCCGCCGCTACAGCGGCCTGGGGGGCGCGCAGACCTATGTCGAGACGACCGTGCGGGCGCGGGTGGTGGGCTTCGCCGGCGAGGCGCTGGCGCCGGGCATCGCGCAGGGCGAGCGGCGCGTCATCGTGCTCGCCGAGGACATCGTCGCGCCGATCACGCTGCCGCTGGTGAAGGGCGACCGGATCGTCGTGCGCGGCGCGGAGCTGACGATCGACGATCCCGATGACAATACGCGCCGGGTCGCCGGCACGCTCATTGCCTACGAGCTGACGGTCAAGGGCTGAGAGGCCGAGCCCGTGGCGCTCCGCACCCGGGTCGAGCCCCTCGACCGCGATATCGCGATCCTCGTCGACGAGACGCTGTCGCCGGCGGCGCAGAGCCGGGCCGTGGCGACATTCGCCCGGGCCCAGCTCGCCGCGGCGCAGGACGTCAACCGGCGGGTGCTCGGGCGCATCCCGCCGCACCAGACCTTCGTCGACGGCGTGGCGCGGGGCGACGTCGACGCCGTGAAGCCGCAAGGGCGGATCGTCTACGAGTTCGAGCTGGTCGACGACGTCCTGGTCTTCATCGGCTACGAGCTGCGGGCAGTGTCGCCGGTGCGGAGCGGGCGCTACCGGGACAGCCACTCGCTGTTCGCCGATGGCGTCGAGGTGCCGATCGGCGGCGCGATCCCGGTGGCGCGGGAATACGTGTTCCTCAGCGCCGTCGCCTATGCGCGGAAGATCGAGGGCTCGCCGAGCCGCCGACCGCTGTCGAGGCAGGCGCCGAAGGGCGTCTACGCGATCACCGCGGCGAAGGCGAGCGCCCGGTTCGGGAACCTCGCGCGCATCCGGTTCGCGTTCCAGACGCCGGTCGGCGGCGCGCTCGCCGGCGGCGTCGCCGGCAACAAGTCGGCCGGCCGCGTGCCGGCGATCGTCGTCACTCTGAGGTGAGGGCAGTCCATGGCCGACGATGCGGTCTATGACGCGATCAAGGCCTTCCTGTCGACGCCGTCGAACGTCGCGGGGCTCGCGGATCCCGACACCGCCGAGGTGCCGCCGATCCGGTTCGAGAACGAGGCCTTTACCAAGCCCAACCCGCCGGCGCCATGGATCAGCGTCGCGCTGACCGGCGTCCTCTACGGCCAGCAGTCGATCGGCGAAAGCGTGCAGGCCGACAACCGCTGGGACGAGCGCGGGCACCTGTGGCTGCCGGTCTTCGTCGCCGCCGGCGCCGGCGCCTCGCAGCCGCGGCGCCTCGCCAAGAAGCTGGCGGACCTCTTCCGCGGCCTGACGCTGCTTTCGGGCGACCTCGAGTTCATGGACGCCTTCATCGGCGAGGGCGGTCCGGCCGAGGAGGAAGGCAACTGGTACGAGCTGCCGCTCGCGATCGAGTGGCGGCGCGTCGAGGCCTGAGAGGAGCAGATACGATGGCCACCGTCGTCAAGCCGTTCAACACCGTCAACCGCCGGTTCGCGCCCGGCGCCGAAGTCTCGGCCGAGGACGTCGCGCCGCGCTCGCTCGGGGAGCTGGCGAAGGCCGGGCTCGTGGCGAGCGGTGCCCCGGCACGGGCGGAGACCTCCACCGGCCGGCCGTCGCCCCGGGTCCCGGGTCGCAAGCCTCGCTAAGCGTTCCGTCTCTCCCGTTCGTCGCCTTCCCATCAAGGAGCAACTCCCATGACATCATCCAATCGCGTCCAGGTCGCGTTCGTCCGGGAGTCGACCCCCGGCACCACGCCCGGCACGCCGCGCATGCGGACGGCCCGGATCACCAGCGAGGGCATCACCTTCACGCCCGAATACACCGATCCCGACGAAATCCGGTCCGACCGGATGATGGGCGACCCGATCCTGCAGATGCAGGCGGCGCAGGGGCCGATCAGCTTCGAGCTGTCCTACCCGGTCGCCGACACGTTCCTCTCGGACGTGATCCGCTCGGCGATGTTCAACCCCTGGAGCAACACGCCGACCTTCGACAATGACGGGACCGCCGACAGCGTCGTCACCGACGCCGGCACCACCACCGACACCTATGTCGTCGCCTCGGGCGGCGCGTCCGTGGTCGCGGGGCACCTGGTGCGGGCGACCGGGTTCACCAACGCGGCGAACAACCAGATCTTCCGCGCCGCCTCGTCGACCGGGACGACGATCGTCGGATCCTCGCTCAGCCTCACCGCCGAGACGGCTCCGCCCGCGGCGGCCAAGCTCAAGGTCGTGGGCTTCCAGGGCGCGTCGGGCGACATCACGGCGACCGCCGGGGGCCTCGGGTCCTCGTCGCTCGACTTCACCACGCTCGGCCTCGCGGTCGGGCAGTGGATCAAGGTCGGCGGCTCGGCGACGGGCGACAAGTTCGCGACCGCGGCGCTGAACGGCTGGGCGCGGATCACGGCGATCGCCGCCAACGCGCTCACCCTCGACAACAAGCCGAGCGGCTGGACCACCGACGCCGGCACCTCGAAGACGATCAAGGTGTGGTTCGGCGACACGATCAAGAACGGCACCACCAAGACCGCTTTGTCGATCGAGAAGGGCTTCCTCGGCCAGGACACGCCGACCTACATCGTCGCCCGCGGCATGGTGGCGGGGCAGCTCGAAATGTCGGCGGCGAGCCGGGAGAAGCTCACCGGCACGGTGACGTTCACCGGCATGGGCGGCGGCGAGAGCACGACTGCGCTCGACGCCTCACCGGACGCGGCGACGACCGGCCGGGTGATGGCGGGCAACGCCAATGTCGGCCGGGTGGCCGAGGCGGGGGCGGCGGTGGCGGCGAAGAACTGGGCGAAGGCGCTCAGCTTCACGATCAACAACAACCTCCGCACGCTCGAGGCGGTCGACGACACCTCGCCGGTCGGGATCGAGCCGGGCGAGTGCCAGGTGTCGGGCCGGATCAGCACCTATTTTGGTGACGACACGCTGCTCGCCAAGCTCTACGCCGGCACGCCGACCTCGATCAACGCGCGCTTCGCCAAGGACGACCAGGCGATCATCTGGACGTTCCCGCGGGTGACCTTCCGCGGCGGCGCTCCGGTCGCCGGCGGCAAGAACCAGGATGTGATGCTGGACCTCGACTGGCAGTCGTCGATCGACACGACGACCAACGCGCACGTCATGTGCGACCGCCTCGAATACTACGAGGCCTAAGCCTTCTTCGCCTCCCGCGCGGCCCGACAGCGCGCGGGGGGCGACCGCCTTCGGATCGGTGTCCGGGGGCGTCTTCCTCTCCTCTGGCGGCTCGGTGGCCGCGACCGGGATCGGTGTCCCCGGGGAGCAAGGATTTGCGTCGACGCACCCGCCGCGGGTGTTGTCGGGACACCCGCGGCGGACCCTTCCCCGACAGAGGATCCACTCCGCCATGAAGATCAACTCCCTCAAGACCAACGCCGCGGCCGCCGCCGAGGGGCGCTGGGTCAAGGACCTGCCTGGCCTCGGCAATATCGAGCTGAAGGTGCGCGGCACCAACAATCCCGAGTTCCGCCGGCGCCAGCAGGCGATGTACCGGGCGCTGCCGCCGGCCAAGCGCAACAAGGGCGTAATCGATCCGGTCGAACAGGACCGGATCCTCGGGGTGTGCCTGCTCGATCATTGCCTGCTCGACTGGCGGAACGTCGAGGACGAGACCGGCGCTCCGATTCCGTTCAGCCGCGCTGCGGCCGAGCCGTTCCTGACCGACCCCGACTATTCCACGTTCCGCGACGGGGTGCTGACGGCGGCGAGCTCGGTCGACGACGAAGACGGCGAGGCCGAGGCAGAGACGGAAAAAAACTCGTCGAGGCCCTCCGCTACCACCTGACGCGGAAGGGCGCCGACGAGTTCCTGATCGGCGTGGCGGAGGAGGAGGCGGACGCCGTCGACCTCGCCGCCGCGCTCGAGATCCCCGAGGCCGCCGAGTTGAGCGACGTCGCGCGGGGCTACTGGTCGGCGTGGCACCTGCTCTCGGCCGACCGGCCACTCGGGGCGATGGGCGGCGCGGGCCGCATCCCGTGGCGGTCGATCCGCGACCATGCGGCCGACTGGTGGTTCGACGCCGAGCAGCTCGCCCGCCTGCTCTGGGCGATGGACGGCGTCTATCTCGACTGGCTTTCGGACCAGCAAAAGGCAGCGGCACGAACCGATGCAGACTGACGTCATCAAGCGCATCACGATCGAGGCGAAGTCGCGCGGCGTCGCCGAGGCCTCGGCCGACCTCAACCGGCTCGCCGCGGCGCAGGACGGCGTCGCGGTCGCGTCCGATCGAACCGAGCGCCGCACGCTCAGCGTCGAGCGGGCCTATGAGCGCCTGGCGCGGCAGATCGACGCCGACTATCGGGCGACGAAGCAGTTCGAGGCGGCGCAGCGCACGCTCAACGCCGCGATGGACCAGGGGTTGATCGACCAGGCCCGCTACAGCAACCTGATCGACCTCGCCGCCGAGCGGCAAGCGCGGGCGGCGGTGGCGACGCGGGCCGCGGCGGTGACGCACGCCGCGTCGGCCGGCGCGGTCAAGCTCAATACCGGGCAGGTGCAGAACCTGACGTTCCAGCTCAACGACATGGCGACGATGCTCGCCAGCGGCCAGAGCCCGTTCGTCATGATGATGCAGCAGGGCATGCAGATGGCCCAGGGGTTCGGCCCGGGCACCGGCTTGCAGGCAGCGCTCAAGGGCGTCGGGACGGCGCTGGTGTCGTTCGTCACCAATCCGCTCAACCTCGCCGTGGTCGGCATCGCGGCGGCGGCAGGCGGGGTGAAGCTGCTGTGGGACGCGGTGTCGAGCTCGGCCGATGCGGAGCGCGCGCTCGAGCAGCACAAGGCTCTGATCGAGGACATCCGCGACGCCTACGGCGCGGCGGGCGAGGCGGCGACCCGCTACGCGGCCAAGAGCGCCGAGGTGCTGCAGTTCCGCACCGCCAGCGCGCTGTCGAGTGAGACGAGGGCGCTCAAGGCCGCGCTGTCGGAGTTTGCGGGCGCGAATTATCCCGGCGAAGCGCTCAATCCATCCGCCGTGGCGGCCGACTTCGGGCCGCTGAACGACATGGTCAAGGAGTTCATCACGACGATCCGCGACGGCACCGCCAATGTCGCGGCGTTCGAGGTGGAGATCGCAAAGGTCGGCAATGCCACCGACGACATTCGGACCGATGCGGCGGTGGCGCAGGTGCTGGCCTTGATCGAGCCGCTGCTCAAGCTCGAGCAGCAGGCGCGGCAGACGGCAGGTGCGACGCAACTGTTCTCCGGCACCGTGGCCAGACTCGGCGCGACACGGTTCGCTGACGCCTTTGGCGACCTCGACGGGCTGAAAAGCGAGCTTGAAGGGTTCCTCGACGATCAGAAAAGGGCGGCGGAGGAAGCCGCGCGGTCGGCGCAGCAGCGGGCGGACGCGATCAAGGGCGTGACCGAGCAGCTCCAGTTCGAAGCCGACCAGCTCGGCCGAACGGCGCGCGAGCAGGCGATCTACAACGCGCTGCGGCAGGCCGGAACCACCCTCGACACCGAGGCCGGCCGCAGCATCGCCGACCTCGCCGGCCGCAACTTCGACCTCGCCGCGGCGCAGGACGCGCTCAACGACCGGCTGCGCGAGGCGAAGGGACTGGCGTCCGGCTTCGCCGGGACGCTGGTCAAGGGGCTGATGGACGGCAAGGGGGTTGTCAGCGCGCTCGGCGACGCGGTCGGCGGGCTGTCATCGACGCTCGGCAACGTCGCGGGCGGGTTCCTCGGCAAGCTCGGCGGCGGCGGCATCTTCGGGTCGATCCTGTCCGGGCTTGGCGGCGGCCTCGTTTCGAGCCTCGTGTCCGGCATCGGGGGGCTGTTCAAGTCCATCTTCGGCAACCGCGCCGAGGAGCGGGCCGAGGCGCGGCTCCGGCGGGAGGAGAAGCTTCAGGCGCGGAGGGAAGAGCTGGCCCGCAAGGAGGAGCGTCGCCAGTCGCTGCAGGAGGCCCGCGGCGACTATGCGGATCGCGCGTACTTCGCCGGGCTCGACACGAACACGCTGGAGGGGCGGCTCGCCCAGTTCGACCGCGAGGCGCAGCGTGAGCGGCAGGCGGTGAAAGACAGCATCAGCAATGCCAAAAAGCGCGACCAGCAGCTGGCGGCCCTCGACAAGGCGCTGGCGGCGGAGCGGATCAGGATCCAGAAGGACTTCGCCGACGCCTCGATCGCCGAAGCCGAGCGAATGCTCGAGGAGATCAACCGGATCGGGCGGTCGATCGCCGACTACGTCAACGGCCTCGACACCGGGGCGGATTCGCCGCTGAGCCCGCAGGACCGGCTCAACGCCGCGGCGGCGACCTACCAGTCGCAGCTCGCCCTCGCCCAGGGCGGCAACACCGACGCGCAATCCTCGATCACCGGCTATGCCGACGCCTATCTCAAGGCGGCGCGCGAGTTCTACGCCTCGAGCACGGCGTTCCAGGACATCTTTGCCGCGGTCAAGGCGCAACTCCTTGGCCTGCCGGCGGTGACTGGCACCGCCGACCCGGTGGTGCAGGCGCTGGTGTCGGTGCAGACGGCGATCGTCGATGCGGTCGACCTCAACCGGGTGACGCTGGCGCAGGCGCTCGCGTCCGGCCCGGATGCGACGGCGGTGGCGCTGGCGCCGCTGTTCGACACGATCGACGTCAACGCCAGCGGCGGAATCACCCTCGCCGAAATGCAGACGGCGCTCGGCACCACCAACGACCGGCTGCTCTCGATCTTCCAGACCCTCGACGCCGACGGCGACGGGCAGATCACCCGTCTCGACCTGATCAAGGAGAGCGTGGCCGGTGTCGCCCAGGACGCCTCGATCTCGACGGTCAATTCGACCCTTGTCGGCGACCAGGAGAAGGGCCTCGGCGGAATCAAGCGGTGGGCGAAGGACACCGCCCTCTGGGCGGAGGCAACCGCCAAGACCGTGAACGCCGTGGGCGCCGGGGTCGTGCCGTGGATGAGCGTCATCGCGCAGCGGCTCTACAACATCTCGGATCGCCTCAAGGCCAGCGACCCGCTCGGCGGCGTCGACAAGATCACGAAGGGCAAGATCAAGTCCGGGGTCTGGACCAAGCCATATGCCATGGGCGGCGTCGTCGACGCCTTTGCGCCGGGCGGCATCGTCGGCAACGGGATCTGGAACCATGACTCCGTCCGGGCCCGCTTCGCCGGGGGCGGCGATATCATGCTCGCCGGCGGCGAGGGCGTGATCAACGCCGCGGCGACGCGGATGATCGGGCCGAGCGTGATCGACCTGATCAACCGCACCGGCCGCCTGCCGGACAACGACAACGGCAGGTACTTCACGGAGCAGAACCGGGTGCTGGTCGGCGGGTTCCGGGCCATGGTCGAAACGCTCGGCATGCTCGAACGGCGGCTTGCGCGGATCGAGGCGAGCAATGAGGGCATCCGCCGGGCAGCGGGGACGTCGTCGCGCAGCTCGCGGAAGACGAAGGTCGCCTGATGTTCGGCGGTGGATCCTACGGGTCGACGTCCTACGGCGCGGGCGGCGCGGAGACGTTCGACGTCGACGCGATGCTGTCGTCGGACGACCCGCTGATCTACACCGTCGAATTGTCGGCCCGTCGCGTCAACGATGCGGCGCATCGGGCCGACGACTTCGCCCGGGCGACGATCGGCGGCGGACTGCCGGCGGGCTGGACGTCGCCATGGACGGCGGGGACCTATGACGTGATCGCCGACCCGATCGGCGGGTCGGCATCGGGGCGGGAACTGCAGCTCAGCGGGGCGAGCAGCGCCTACCGCTGCCTTCACCTCGACGCCATCGGGACGGCCGCCGACGTCGATCTGGTCGCCTCGGTGCGGATGGCCGGGCTGCCGGCGGGCACCGCCATCGTCGGCGGCGTCGCGGGGCGGGTGAGCGGTGCGGCGGGGACCCATACCGGCTACCTGTTCGCACTGGTCACCTCGTCCGGCGCTCCGATCGCGGTGGCGATGTATTCGGCGGTGGCGGGATCGGTCACGTTCAAGGCGGCGGCGGGGTTCACCTGGGCGGCGGGGACGCGGTACCTGCTCCGCCTCCGCTGCGTCGGGACGGCGATCAAGGGGCGGGTGTGGGCCGCGGGCTCGGCCGAACCGTTGGCCTGGACGATCGAGATCACCGACTCGGCGGTGACGGGCGCCGGCCATGCCGGGTTCTTCGCCTTCGCCAACGAGGCGGACCCGATCTGCGACTACTTCGCGGCGGCCACCGACGGCGACGCCGCGGCGCTGCCGGGCCAGGAGACACTCCGCCTTGGCAGTGCCGAGTGGGCGACGCCGTCGACCGACGTTCCAGCCTCGGCTCCGTTCGATGGCCGGTTGACGACGGTCCTCGAGTTCGGGCGGAGCATCGTCGACTCGTCCCGCGTCGGGATTGGCTTCCAGGCCGACGAGGGCCAGATCGCCTTCGCCAACGACGATGGCGCCTATGACCGCTATGTCGACCTCTACGCCGTCGACGGCCGCCCGGTGACCGTGCGGGTGGGCCGCAAGGCCGACCCGTTCTCGGATCACCTGGTGATCTTTCGCGGCGTGGCGCTGGACTGGACCGCCGGCGACGACGTCGTGACCGTCCGGATCCGCGATCGCGGCTTCCTTCTCGATGTGCCGGCGCAGCCGAACCTTTACGCCGGTACCGGCGGGGCGGAGGGCGGCGCCGAGCTGGAGGGCAAGCGCAAGCCGCTCTGCCTCGGCCAGGTCGCCGCGATGGAGCCGACGCGGGTGTACAGCTCGATCAGGTTGTACCAATTCAGCGACGGGCCTATCGAGGGGGTCATCGGCGTGCTCGACCGCGGCACGGTGCTCACCTACCAGGCCACGGTGACCGATTATGCGGCCCTCGTCGCGACGGCCGTGACGGCCGGCAACTACAAGCAAAGCCAGGACGGCTACTTCAAGCTCGGCTCGACGCCGGCCGGCGCCCTGTTCGCGGGCTCGGCGATGCTCGGCGACTGGCCCGTCTACAACACGGTCGACCTGATCAGGCAGCTCTTTGCACACGCCGCGGACCTCGCCGCCGACGATCTGGACGAGAGCAGCTTCGATGCGGTCGACGTCGCCAGTGCCGCCGAGGTGAACTTTCACCTCGCCCAGGACGATGCCAGCACGGTCGGGGAGGCGGTCGCGGATCTCATGGCAGGGATCGGCGGATGGGCCGGCTTCAATCGGCGGGGGCAGCTCGAGCTGGGGATATTCGCGGCGCCTGCCGGCGACGCGGTGGCCGCGTTCGACCGTACCGACATCATCGAGCTCCGCCGGGAGTCGCTGCCGGAAGGGGTGTGGCCGCCGCCGTACCGCTGGCGGGTCGCCTATCACCGCAATTGGGAGACCTTCAACGACTGGGCCGCAAGCGTCCCGGCCTCGATCGCCGATCTCTACACCCAACCGTACCTGCTTTCCTCGGCGTCCGACGACTACCTGCTCGCCAATCATCCCGAGGCGAAGGACCCGCCGCCCGTCGAGGCGTTCTTTTTCCTGGCGGCGGACGCGGAGACGGAAGCGGCGCGGTTGCTCGCCTTGTTCTCCTCGGGGTATCGGCTCTACAGGCTCACGCTGTCGCGACGCGGCCTGCTGCTCGGCCTCGGCAACGTGATCGACGTCACCTATCCCCGTTGGGGCTTCGACGCCGGAAAGCTGGGCGTCGTGGTGGCGATCGATGATCGGATCGAACTCCGCGACGGTTCGGACGTCGACCAGGTGGAGATCGTGATCTTCGCGTGAAAATGGCCGAGGCGCGTGGGGGGGGCGTCTCGGCCGGGAACCGGAGGGTTCGGCGGGAGCGGTCCTTACTTGCGCTTGCCCGAGAAACTGCCGCTGGCACGGCCGCCGTAGGGCGACTTGCCCGAGATCGTGCCGCTCACTTTGCCCTTGGTCACCGTGCCGGTCACTTTCACCGACGTCGTCGACCGGATCTTCCCGTTGTCGTTGACGGTGACGGGAACGCGGCCGACGCCGGGGACGTGGAACGACCCCTTGCCCTGGCTGCGGTGAATGTTCGCAGTGAATGTGCCGCTACCAAACCCTTTGACGCTGTAGGTGCCGGCGTACCTGGCGGTGGCGAGGGCGGGTCCGCCCAGGAACAAGGAGGCGAGAGCGAGTGCGACAAGGATCCGGCTCATGTGGGGTCCCCTTTCTGGGCTGATGACGAAATCGCATATGGCTTTTGGTTTATAAATCATATGCGATATAGTGTATATGTCATATGACATATAGCGTCAACTCGGGGTCCGCCAGAATGCCGCGCTCGACTCAGAAAGTCATATCAGTTAGTCCGACTAGGATGGGGCGTAAGAAGCTCTGGTCAGAGGACATGATCGCTCGGTTCGCGGCAGGAACCTTCGAGCGGATCACGCGTGTCCTGGTCGGCAAGGAAGACCGCACAGACTTCGTTCGGGAGGCCGTCGAGCGCGAGCTGCGACGGCGCGAACGCGGTCGAAAGGAAAGGTCCGGCCGACCCGATGGCACACGCAGCGATCGTCTGTGAAAATCTGGCCGACGCCGGGACGCTGACCGCGTCCTCGGCCGAGGCGCTGATGCCGGTGTCGCGGCTCCAGGACGGGCACGTCGGCAAGCGCTGGCGGTCGACCGCCGACCCGGGATACTTCACGCTCGATCTCGCGGCCGACGTGTCGCTCGATACGCTCGGCCTGTTCGGCCTCACACTGGCATCCACCGGTTCGATCCGCGTCCGCGTGTCGACCGCGGCGGGCGGGGCAACGTCCGGCAACGTGCACGACGTCACCTATACGGTGGCCGACGAAGAGATGGATCTCGACTACGGCGCCTTCGTGCTGCCGTTCGCCTCGCCGGTGTCGGCCCGCTACGTGCGCTTCGACCTCGCCGACGGCGCCGCCAGCTACGTCGAGGCTGGCGCCGTCCTGGCGGGGCTGCGGGAGGCCTTCACCTATAACTTCGTGCCCGGCGCCGGTGTCACCTGGAACGACCGGAGCCGGAAGTCGAAGACCTCCGGCGGGCAGACGCTGGTCTTCCCGGACAACAAGTTCCGCGTCGTCGACTTCAATCTCGAATGGGTGACCGCGGCGCAGCGCTACGGGCTGCACGAGACGATCGGGCGCGTCAATGGGACGAGCGCGCCGGTGCTGCTCATCCTCGACACCGACAGCGACAACCTCGCGCGCGATTCGATCTTCGGGCTGATCGATGCGCCGGCGGCGGCTCTTTACACCAACCTCGTCGGCATCTTCGCCAAGGCCTATCGGATCGAGGAAAGGGGCTGAGAAATGGTCTTCAAGCTGCCCTCGTTCATCGAGGAGACCTTCACCACCACGGGCACCGGGGCGATCACGCTCGGCGGCGCGACGACGCGGCGGAAGACCTTCGCCGCGGAGCTGTCGAACGGCGACACCTGCTTCTACGCGTCCGAGGGCGGGGCTGACTACGAGGAGGGGTTCGGCACCTATTCCGGCGGGGTGCTGACCCGGACGACGGTGCGCAAGTCGAGCAACGGCGACGCCGCGGTCGACTGGCCGGCGGGGACCAAGACGATCCGCATCGCGCCCCTCGGCCCGAGCGATCTCGACGGCGCCAACCTCCGGCGGTTCCAGTCCCTCATGCTGCGACCGACCGTGTTCACACTCGCCGACGATACGGCGACCTCGTTCGATGTGCCCTACACCGATGCCGGCTTTCAGGCGCAGGCGATCGCGCTTCTCTCGGTGTCGGGGACGTCTTCGGCCAATCCCAAGTCCCTGATCTTCATCCGTGCTGCCGGAACGCCGCGCTGCGCGTTGCTCAACATCGACGGGACCGCGCCGAACACGGCGACGGGCGCTCTCGCCGGCACGACCGGCACGGACGTCAAGATCACCGTCTCGGCGCACACCGACGGCAAGCTCTATGTGGAGAATCGTCTCGGCAGCAGCCGGACCTTCACGCTCCTGTTCCTGCCAGCGGGGAGTGACATCTGATGCGCCTCATTCCGGAAGGTCGCCCGAACCATTACCTCGACGCCGAGGCGCGCGAGGCGGGCGTCGAGCACATCGTGGTGCTCCGCGAGGGGCAGACCGTGCAGGAGTTCCTCGACGAACGCGCAGCCGAGGCGTCGGCAGAGCCCGAGCCCGAGATCGTGATCATCCCCTACGCCGCGTTCCGGGCGCGCTGGGAGCCGGAGGAGCTCGCCGCGCTGTTCGAGGCCAAGAAGACCGACTGGCGGGTCGAGGACTACGTGACCCTTGCCTCGGCGCAGAACGCGGTGAACCTGTCGAGCAAGACGACGAAGGCCGCCAAGGCGCTGCTCGTCGCAGCCGGCGTGCTCACCGCCGAGCGGGCCGACAAGATCTTCGCGGCCGACTAACCGGCGCGCCGGGGCCGCCGGTTGTCGTTGGCGGGGCCGTCGCGGCGTCGCACCCGCCGGGCGACGAAAACCACCACGGCGGCCGTGAGCACGGTCGGGGCGAGGATCGCGCCGAGGAAGACGATCCACCACGGGGACATGCCGCCAAGGCTGCCACGGCGCGCCCGCGCCAGGCAACGGCGGCCGTCGACACCCTCACTCGGAGACCAAGGCAATGACCGCAATGCGCGTGAGCGATCCCGGACTCATGGACATCATCAGCAACGAGGCGCTCGTGCTGATGCCTTACCGGGACGCCAAGGACATCTGGACGATCTTCGTCGGCCACACCGCGAGCGCGGGGCCGCCCAACCCGCTCGACTACCCGAAGGGCGTCGCCCGGCCGATCGCGGAGGCGATCGCCGTGTTCCGGCGCGACATTGCCAAGTTCGAGGCGCGGGTCAACCAAGCGATCAAGGTGCCGATCGCCCAGCACGAGTTCGACGCCGCGGTGAGCTTCGACATCAACACCGGCGGCATCTTCAAGGCGAGCTGGGTGAACCTGCTCAACCAGGGCAACCGCGCGGCCGCTGCCCGGGCGATCATGAACTGGGTGACGCCGCCGGTGGTTCGGAAGCGCCGGGAGAGGGAACAGCGGCTGTTCCGCGACGGCGTCTACTCCTCGGGCGGCCACGCCACCGTCTATCCGGCGACGGCGACCGGCGCGATCCTGTGGAAGCAAGGCAAGCGCATCGACCTTGCGCCGGTGCTCGGCCTCGCCTCGCAGCCGGACGATCCGGCCATCCACCTCACCCGCGAGACCATCCTCGACGCGCAGACCGACCTCAAGGCGCTGTCGGTTGCGCTCGGCCGCCCCGACATGGACCCGGGCCGGCTCGACGGGGTCTGGGGCGGCAAGACCAGTGCCGCCGTGCTGGCCTGGCAGAAGATCCGCAGCGACTTGCCGGACACGGGCATCCTCGACCCCGCTACCGATGCGGCGCTCGACGCCGCCGCCGACCGGATCGTGTTCGAGGAGCGGCCCGAGGCCCAACCGCCCGCGCGGCCGCCCTCGGAGCCGGTGGTGCCGAAGTCTCCGGTCAATCCCGCCCCGGCCGCGGGTGCCGTGGCCGGCGCGGCCGCAACCGGCGCCGTGGCCGTCGCCGCCAATGGCGGCGGCTGGGGCCTGGCCGCCTTCCTTGCCTTCGCCGCCGTGGTGGCGGCGGCGATCGTCTTCATCGTCCTCAGGAAGAGGTGATCCCATGAAGCGCCTGTGGCACAGGTTCCTCGCCGCCTATTTCAACGACAGCGAGACGATCTTCTTTGCCCGCCTGCAGCTCGTCGCCGGCGCGGGGCTCGAGCTGCTCGTCCAGGCCGACCTCTCGCCGGTGCTGCCGCCGTCGTGGCTGCCCTACTGGCTGATCGGCTCGGGCATCCTTACCGGCGTGCTCCGCAAGATGCGCGACCCCGACATCAAGGGGCGGTTCTGATGTGGGCAGCGCTTCTCAAGTGGCTGACCGGCGGCGGCATCGCCTCGCTCGCCGCCGAGCTGGGCGACGCCTACGAGGCGCGGCTCCGGGCCGAGACCGACCAGGACAAGCTCGTCGCCGACCAGCGCATCGCCCAGATCCGGGCGCGGGCCGAGGTGCAGGCGGCCGAGGCCGGCCGGCCGGTCAACGCCATCATGCGCGGCTGCATCGCCGCGCCGGTGGCGATCCTGCTCTTCAAGGTGCTGGTCTGGGACAAGGCGCTGGGGCAGTGGACCGGCGGCCACACCGACGCGCTCGACCCGAACCTCTGGCAGGTGGTGATGGCCGTCGTCGGCTTCTACTTCCTCTACGAGGCGGTCGCGGCGATCCGGGGAGGGCGGTGATGCCGCATCGTCTGCTGCTGGCGCGGGGCGAGTTCCGCCGGGCGTTCGCCACCCGCATGAGCGAGTGGTGCAACGCGATCATCATGTTCGGCTGGGGCGCGATCCTGCTCCTCCCCGACACGCTCTTCGCCGGGCCGAGCTGGTCGTTCTTCACCCAGCTCGCGCGGGAGGAAGTGATCGGCGCCGCGTGCGTCACGCTCGGGGCAATGCGGCTGCTGGTCCTTGCGGTCAACGGCGCGTGGCGGCCGATGTACCACCTTCGCTCGGCCACGGCGACGCTGTCGCTGACGTTCTGGTTCGCGATCACCATCGGCTTCGCCGGCTCCGGGCGCATCTCGACCTGGCTTGCGGTCTACCCGGTGCTGTTCGTGTTCGACGGGATCAATGCGCTCCGCGCGGCCGGCGACGCCGCCCGCGTCGATCGCTCGGTCGAGGCTATGCACAAGGCGATGGCCGATGGACGCGGCGCCTGACTTCTGGGCCGACGCCCAGGTGCTGGGTCCGATCGGGGCGCTCGTCGTCTTCGGCCTGCTCGCGGCGGCGAAATACTACCTCGAGCGCAAGAAGCCGGACGCGCCGAAGGACGCGGCGGCGCCCGACATGCGGCTGCTCGGGGCGATGATCGGCGAGGCGCAGAGCGCGGCGCAGGCCGCCGAGAGCGCGCGCGACCTCGCCCAGGCGGCCAAGGAAATCGCCCGCGCCGCGAACGAGATCAAGGCGATCCACGACCGGGAGGCGGCGGCCCATAGCGAGCACCGGTCGCGGGTGATCGACCTGTTGAGCGACGCCGTGCGGCTCCTGGACCGCCGGCGGTGACGGAGACGAAGCGGATGAGCGAGGTTCGTCTCCCCGGACCGGTCAAGGCGACGCTGGTCGACGCCGCCACCAAGGCGCCGGCAGGCGGGTTCCGGTTCTGGTTGTACGGCGACGAGCCGGAGGGCACGCCGCCGGCCGGGCTCAATTTCCGGTGTCCGTGCGGATGCGGCCAGCTGCACGGCATCGCCTGGCGGCGCAAGGACGGCTCGCCCGCCGGCTGGACGTGGGATGGCAACCGCCAGGCGCCGACGTGCTCGCCGTCGATCCAGTCGTTCAACGCCGACGGATCGAAGCACTGGCATGGCTATCTGACGGCCGGGGAGTGGGGCCAGGCGTGAGCGAGTGAACGACTGAACGACTGAACGACGGGCGTTAAGTTCGGCCCGCCTCGGGAGATCCTCGAGGCGGGCTTTTTTGTGCGCGCGAGAGGGCCTGCGAAAAACGCCGTCGCGTGGAATATCTGTCCGGATATCTGTCCGGTTCAACCTCGCGCCGGGCCGCAAGTCTTTGAAATTGTTGGTGGGCGATACTGGGATTGAACCAGTGACCCCTCCCGTGTGAAGGGAGTGCTCTCCCGCTGAGCTAATCGCCCGAACCAGGCGCGATATGGCGGTGCCGGGCCTTGCGTGTCAAGCCGGTGCCGGCGCAAGGGCAGGGTTGCCCCTGCCGATGCTCGTTGCGGCGCCGTGAGCGCGCGCTACTGCCAGACGTTCGGCACTTCGGAGTCGGCCTTGAGGTCTGCCGCGCTTTGGCAGAACTTGTCCGGATTGGCGTTGCCCTCGGCCAGGAACAGGCCGTAGCTGGCGCCGAGCCGGAAATAGACGGCCGTCTCCCACTGCTTCATCTCGTCGGGAGTATCAACCGTCTCGGGCGCCGGGCTCGTGGCCGTCGACACCCCTTCGGCGAACTTCTGCTGGTCGAGTTCGAAGCCGTCGCAGATCTTGGTCACCGCAGCCTGGAAGGCGAGGTTGTTAAGCTCGGCGAACTGGAGATCGGTGAGGATCGGCTCCTGGTCGACCGTGAGGTCAGCCCAGGCGTCGTCAAGGCGGAGGTCGTCCTCTGCCGCATCCTGGGCCTGGGCGGCGCCGATGCCGATCAGGGCGGCCGCGGTCGCGGCGATCAGCGCGCCGGTGAAGCGGAACTTGGTCATCGCCGGCCTCATTTCTGGTAAACCTTCCAGGTCCAGTTGGCGTTGTAGGCGCCGTCCTTGTTGTAACAGGCGTGTTGAACCGGATAGCACTTCACGCCCGGCTTGGGGCTGAAGGCATTGGACCACGGGTCCGGCTTGGGCGGCGGCGGCGGCACCGGCTTCACATAGATGTCCTTGGGATGGTTTACGCTGCTGGCGACGGCCGCACCGATCACCGCGCCGGCAACGAGGCCGCCGACGATCGCTCCGGTGTTGTCCTTGGCGGTGGCCGGTCCCATCGGGCCAACGGCCGTCGTGACCGCCAGTGTGACCGCGCCGAGCGCGGCGAGCATGGCTCTGGCCATGAATTCACGCCTCCCTGGTTTCCGACCCATGGGCCGCATGTTGAACGAAACGTGTTGCGTGGCAAGCCTGATGCGCAATCAGTGCTTACCGACTGTTACCGAAGGCCGTTCCTCGGCCGACGGCCGGCCCGTAAGGCGGGAGGGCAATTGCGGCGTCAGGCTTAGCGGTGATCGAGCAGAGGGGTCGCGGCGTCGTAGAGTTCATCGAAATGACCGATGATCCGGTCCGCGGCGAGGTCGGCGACGGGCACGTGGCTGTAGCCGAAGCTCACCGCGACGACCGGGATACCCGCTGCCCTCGCGGTCTCCACGTCCACCTCCGAGTCGCCCACCATCACCGCCCGCCGCCGGTCGCAGCCGGCGGCGCGGATCGTTTCCTCGAGGTGGCGCGGATCGGGCTTCCGCACACCGTATGTGTCCTGGCCGGCGATCACCGCGAAACGATCGGCAATGCCAAGCGCGGTGAGAAGAAGGCGGGAATGGCGCTCGAACTTGTTGGTGCAGATTGCGAGCCGGACGCCGTCGGCCGCAAACCGGTCCAGCGCTGCCACCGCGCCGGGAAAGGGGCGGCTGGTCTCGGCGATCCGGCCCGCATAGATGTCGATGAACAAGGCCATCAGGTTATCGAGACGCTCCGGCTCGGCAGTGATGCCGGCTGCGAGCAACGCGTTCGAGATCATGGCCCGGGCGCCATGGCCGACCATGGCACGGCCCTCAGCGGCGGCGACAGGCGCCAGACCCTCGGCGGCGAGGATGTCATTGAGGGTTGCGGTAAGGTCGCCGGCCGTGTCGACCAGCGTGCCATCGAGGTCAAGGACCAAACAGGGCGGAACGGCCATGGGTTACGACCGGCCTCGGGCCTGGTCCTGGCTCGCGATTGCCGCGGCGCAACGGCAAGTGCTAACAAGCCGCGAATGGAAACCGGAATCTCGCATGCAACCAATCGATTTCGCCGCAATGGCGGACGTGCCGCCAGTGGGGTCTTTGCCGCGATGATTGTGGCTCGGAATTGGGTAGGCGGAAAGGGTTATTCGCCCCGCTTGCCATCTGTGTTCGGACGGGGAGACGCGTGAAGCAGGCAGGGAACGAGGCGCAGCGCCTCAACGCGGCAGGAGCGGCGCTCGAGGCGGTCCGACCCGGCATGAAGCTGGGGCTCGGCTCCGGCCGCACGGCCGAGGCGTTCGTGTCCCTGCTCGGCGAGCGCGTGCGGGCGGGGCTCGCTGTCGCCGGCGTGCCGTCGTCGGAGCGCACGGCGAGCCTTGCGGTGGCCGCCGGCATCCCTCTCATCAGCCTCGACGACGAGCCCAAGCTCGATCTGACGGTCGACGGCGCCGACGAGATCGGCCCCGGATTGGCCCTGGTGAAAGGCGGCGGCGGGGCATTGCTGCGAGAAAAGATCGTTGCCGCTGCCTCGGCGCGGATGATCGTCGTTGCGGACACCGGCAAGCTGGTCGACACGCTCGGCGCGTTTCCGCTGCCCATCGAGGTGGTGCCCTTTGGCCTTGCCGCAACCCGCGCGGCGATCACCGCTGCGGCTGCGCGACTCGGCCTCTCCGGGTCGCTGGTGCTGCGCCGGCAGGGCGAGGGTATTTTCGTGACCGATGGCGGCCATCATATTGTTGACGCATCGTTCGGCCGAATTCCTGATCCGGCCGCGCTCTCTGCGTCACTGGACGTGATTCCCGGTGTCGTGGAACACGGTCTTTTCCTCGGCTTCGCCTCAGCCGCCATCATCGGCCGCGACGACGGGGTGGAATGGCTTTCCCCGTAGTGGCTTGAACCAGAACAGGAGCAGTCCGAACATGATCGTGTCACGCATCCGGATCGGTCTCGCTGCGCTCACCGTTGCCGCCGCCCTGGCGGCGCCGGCCGGCGCGCAGGAGGTTTCCCAGTCGCATCTCGATGCGGCCCTCGTGGCCGTACAGAGCGCAGGCGCCGCCCGCGGCTTCGACAGCGTTCTTCCGGCACTGGCCGAGCGGGTGAAGAGCCGCCTTATCCGTGTCCGCCCGGATCTCTACCAGCAGATCAGCACCACCGTCGAAGAAGTCGCGCTGCAGCTCACCTCCCGCCGCGCCGACCTCGACCGCGCTGTCGCCATGGTTTGGGCGAAGAACTTCACCGAGGATGAGCTGGTCACCATTGCCGAGTTCTACAAGAGCCCGACCGGACAGAAATTCGCCGACATCGGACCGAGGGTGATCCAGGATTCGCTGAAGTCGGTGGAAGGCTGGAGCACCCGGGTTGGCGAGGAGCTCTACGAGCTGTCCCGCGAGGCGCTGACCAAGCAGGGCTACGAGCTCTGACCGCGGTCCTGCCCATCATGCCGGAGCGGGGCGACGACGCGCGGTGAGCGGTTACGACTACGACCTGTTCGTCATTGGTGGCGGCTCGGGCGGCGTGCGCGCCGCGCGGATCGCTGCCGAGCTTGGCGCACGGGTTGCGATCGCCGAGGAGGATCAGGTCGGCGGGACCTGCGTGGTGCGCGGCTGCGTGCCCAAGAAGCTGTTCGTCCACAGCTCGCACTTCGCCGAGGCGGTCGAGGACGCGGTCGGCTTCGGCTGGACCGTCGACGGCGTCGCCTTCGACTGGGCGACGCTGCGTGACAATGTCCGCGCCGATGTGGTCTGGCTCAGCGGCATCTACATCCGCAATCTCGAACGGTCCGGCGCGGAGTTGATCCGGAGCCGGGCCGTGATCGAGGACCGCCACACCATCCGCATTCTGGCTGATGGCCGGCGCGTGACCGCGCAGTATATCCTCGTTGCGACGGGCGGCTGGCCCGCGCTCGACCGTACCGTGCCGGGCATCGAACGGGCAGTGAGCTCGAACGAGATGTTCGATCTCAAGACGTTGCCGCGCCGGCTCCTGGTGGTCGGCGGCGGCTACATCGCGGTCGAGTTCGCCGGCGTCTTCAATGCCTTCGGGGTCGAGACCACGGTCGTCCACCGTGGCGCGGAGATTCTTCGTGGCTTCGACGGCGACATCCGTCGCAGCGTCCGTGCCGGCATGCAGGGGCGCGGGGTTTCGGTCGTCTGCAACGATACGGTGGCGTCGATCGAGAAGGACGGGGACGGCATCGTCGGAGTGACCCGCCACGGCCGGCGCATTCCCGCCGACGTCATCCTCTACGCCACCGGCCGCCACCCCAACAGCAGCGGCTTCGGCCTCGCCGAGACCGGCGTTGCGATGGGCGGTCGCGGCGAGGTCTTGGTCGACGATTTCTCGCGCACCAGCGTCGACAACATCTACGCCGTCGGCGACGTGACCGACCGCAGGAATCTCACCCCCGTCGCGATCCGGGAAGGCCAGGCAGTCGCCGAGACGCTGTTCGGCGGCACGCCGACCAAGGTGGACTACGACTGCATCCCGACCGCCGTGTTCTCGCAACCGGAGGCCGGGACGGTCGGCATGACCGAGGAGGAGGCGATCGTTCATCGTCCCCACGTCGACATCTATCGCGCCACCTTCAAGCCGCTTCACCACCGCGTCGCCGGCCGTGACGAGCGCATGCTCCTGAAGCTCGTCGTGGATGCCGACACCGACCGGGTGCTCGGCTTCCACGCGGTCGGGGTCGGGGCAGGGGAGATGGCGCAGCTGGTCGCCGTCGCCGTCAAGATGAAGGCGACCAAGGCCGACTTCGACGCCACCATGGCCCTCCACCCGACCCAATCGGAGGAGATTGTCACCATGAAGAAGCCGGTGGAGCGGCACCGGCGGGCGGCGACGGACGAAGTAGGCGGCGCCGTCACCTGACGCATCCCGAACCCGCGCCGAGCGTGCTGCACGGCCTATCAACAGACGGCGGGAAGGACTGTATGCTCGGGGTTTAACTTTGACCCGGAGGACCGACGATGATCGCCATCGCTTGCCGCGTCTTTGCGTTCGCCGTACTCGCCGCTGCGCTGTTCGGAACGTCCGAGGCAGGCGAGAGAACCTTCTTCATCGACACCGGCGGGTATTGCGGAGCGTGGGTGTTCTACGGGCTGAGCGCAGATCATTACAAGAAATGCACGACGGATGGAAATGGGCGATATTTCAACAATTGTCGCGTATCAGTTCCATATCCTGGCAAGTATGATCTGGGTATCGGCGGGCACGGAGGATTCGATCTTGCTCTCGACGAAAAGGGAAATGTCTCAGTCGCCTCAGGTGTCATCCGAAAAGGCCTGAATATAGACAATGGTAATGCCCGCCTGACGTATGTCACCAAAAATATCACCATCTATCCTAACGGAATAAATGGGAGATGGGGATTCGAGTACGATACGCCGGCCTGCGACAAGAAGGTCCACGACTCGCTCATCAAGACAATTGTCTTTGGAATTCAAACGTTCTTGACGACGACGACAGCACACACGGATATTCTCGCTGAAGACTCCGGTGGGCTGAGGATCACAAATACGGGTTCCTTTGATGTTGAAGGCGATCACGCGATCGTCTTTCGCACCACGAAGATAGTCGTGGTGCCCGATAAGCCTGATCGGACCTGGTCATTGGCGGAATTGTGGTTCGATGGCGGGTCGAACACGACCAACGGAGCCGCCGAGGTCACCATACTCAGCAACAGCACGGTGAAAATCGATATTCCCGGTACGGGAGAGAGCGGGAAGTTGTCGCTCGTGGGCGAGTGCTATGTGCTACCCCGGTCGTTGTTGATCGGGACGAAGCCCTTTGGGGTATACTTGCCGGCGGCGGTCTGTGGTCGGCGATAGGACGAAGGCGATCCCGGTCGGGCTGCGCGCGCCTACATGGCAGAACGGCGTCAAGCGGATGGCGGGCCGTTTCAAGCCAAACACTTGGTTTGGCAAACGCCTGCGCCCGCGTGTATAACCCGCGCCGCGGTGGCCGGTAGTGGCCGAGCTCGGTCGAAGCCGGGGCTCGCGGGACACCGCATGGTGGCTAGGAGAGTACGATGAAGAAGGGTTGGACCCCCGACAGTTGGCGCTCGAAACCGATCGAGCAGGTCCCGGTGTATCCCGATCTCGACGCGCTGGCGGCGCTCGAGCAGCGGATCGCGACCTATCCGCCGCTGGTTTTTGCAGGGGAGGCGCGGAAGCTCAAGAAGAGCCTTGCGAAGGTCGCAGCGGGCGAGAGCTTCCTCCTCCAGGGCGGGGATTGCGCCGAGAGCTTCGCCGAGCACCAGGCCGACAACATCCGCGACTTCTTCCGCGTCTTCCTGCAGATGGCGGTTGCGCTGACCTTTGCCGGGGCGATGCCGGTGGTGAAGGTCGGCCGGATCGCCGGCCAGTTCGCCAAGCCGCGCTCCTCCGGCGTGGAGCGCCAGGGCGACGTCGAGCTGCCGAGCTACCGTGGCGACATCATCAACGGCATCGAGTTCGATGCGGCCGCCCGCACGCCCGATCCGAACCGCATCGAGATGGCGTACCGCCAGTCGGCGGCGACGCTGAACCTGCTGCG
>JAGRKZ010000215.1:2389-2692 GCA_020442065.1 Bauldia sp. | reverse complement strand
GAGCTTTCGAGGTGGCGCAGCGCCGATGCCCGTTGCGGCTTCAGGGTCGCGGCGTAGGCGGCGGGCGTCATGTAGCCGATCGCCGAGTGCGGCCGCGCGGTGTTGAATGTCAACCAGCACTGAAACGGGACCCCCTATCGGCGCCGAAAAGGGACCCCCTCCCGACGGTTGGGGGAAACGCGCCTGACGCGCCGGAGCTTTTGAGGTGGCGCAGGCGTGTCAGGTGCGTTTCTGGGCGCCGAGGGTCGGGTCAGACGCGGTTCTTGAAGCGCCAGCTCTCGTTGCCGGTCTCGACGATGTCGC
>JAGRKZ010000215.1:0-2360 GCA_020442065.1 Bauldia sp. | reverse complement strand
TCATCTTGGCGTCGCCGAAGACGCTCGGCCATTCGCCGAACGCGAGATTGGTCGTGACGATCACCGAGGTGCGCTCGTAGAGCCGGCTGATCAGGTGAAAGAGCAGCTGTCCGCCGGACTGGGCGAAGGGCAGGTAGCCGAGTTCGTCGAGCACGACGAAGTCGAGGCGGGTGAGATGATCGGCGATGCGTCCCTGGCGGCCGGCGCGGGTCTCGGCCTCGAGCTTGTTGACGAGGTCGACGACGTTGAAAAAGCGACCGCGGGCGCCGCGGCGGATGCAGGCCCGAGCGATGGCGATGGCTGCGTGGCTCTTGCCGGTTCCGGTTCCGCCGATCAGCACGACGTTGCGCTGCTGCTCGATGAAGCCGCCGCCGGCGAGGTCGCGCACCAGTGTCTCGTTCACCTCGGCGGCGTCGAAGTCGAAGTCGTCGATGTCCTTGGCGAGCGGCAGCTTGGCGATCGTCATCTGGTACTTGATCGATCGCGCCTGCTTCTCGCTGATCTCGGCCCCCAGAAGATCGCCGACCACCTTCTGGGGTTCGTGCTGCCGCTTCACGGCCGTGGCGACGATCTCGTCGTATGCTCCGCGCATGCCGAAGAGCTTTAGTTCGCCCATGGCTTCGAGGATTTGCGAACGCTCCATCAGTTTGCCCTCCTGAGACGATCGTATCGGGTGCAGTCGGCGATCGGCGCGCAGGTCAGGTGCAGCGCCTCCGGGGTCATGATCGTGACCGGCGGTTCGGGATCGCGACTGCGGGCCAGGATGTTGAGAATGACGTCGGCGGAGTGGACGCCCTCGTTCAGCGCTTCGGTGCAGGCGGCCTCGACCGCGGGTATGCCGTCGGTTAGCACGGCGCCGAGGACCTCCACCATCTGCCGGTCGCCGTCCGGCGCTGCGTGCAGCTTGCGGCGCACCCGCTCAATGGCGGCCGGCAGCACCCAGTGCTTGAACGGCGCGCCGTTCCTCAGCGCTCCCGGTTTGCGGGCCAGCACCGGCACATAGTGCCACGGGTTGTAGACCGTCCGGCCCCGGCCGAAGGCGCGGGCATGCTCGCCGACGACACGGCCGTCCTGGCGCAACTCGATCCGGTCGGCATAGGCGCGCACCTCCACCGGCCGGCCGACGGCGCTGGCCTGAACGGAGTATTTGTTGTTGTCGAAGCGCACGAGGCAGGTCTTGGAGACCGAGGCCTGCACGGCGTGGAACCCGTCGAAGCGGCCGCGGTAGGGCACGAGGCTCGCCCTCTCGGCCTCGAACACCTCCCAGATCGTCTTGTCGGCAATCTCGGGGTGGCGCTGAACCTTCGCCCGGGCAACGCACTGGTCGACCAGCCAGTCGTTGAGTTCCTCCATGCTCCTGGCCCGCACCCGCGGCGCGAACAACCGCTCGCGGATCGTGCCCACCTGGTTCTCGACCTGGCCCTTCTCCCAACCGGACGCCGGCGTGCAGGCCACCGGATCGACGAGATAGTGGCTGCACATCTGCTGGAACCGGCGGTTGTAGGCCCGTTCCTTGCCCACGAAGATCGCGTCCACCGCCGTCTTCATGTTGTCGTAGATCCCGCGTGTGCAGGCGCCTTTGTAGAAGGCGAACGCCTGGTCGTGCGCGTCGAACACCATCTCCTGGCTCTCGCGCGGATAGGCCCGCACGAACGGCATCCGACTGTGGCAGAGCCGCATGTGGGCGACCTTGATCGTCACGGTGACGCCGTCGATCAGCACCACCTCGTGGCTCCAGTCGAACTGGTAGGCCTCGCCCGGCTCGAAAATCAGCGGCACGAACGCCACCGCGGTCCCCGTGCTGCCCTGGCGCCGCCAGACCGCGGCGTAACGCCGAACGGCATCGTACCCGCCCTCGTAGCCGAGACCGCGGAGGTCCTCATAGATCCGCAGCAGCGTCACCCGCTCCCGGCTGCCCCGAGCCGCGTTCGCCGCCAGCAGCCGGTCGAGCTCGTCCCGCCACGCCCCGAGCTTCGGCTGGGGCTGGACGCTGCGCTTGTACTCGAACACGGTCTCCTCCGACCGCAGAACCTTCCGGACAACCTTCCGCGACAGCTTCAGTTCGCGGCAGATCTGCTTGATCGGCTTTCCCTGAACAAAATGCGCCCGGCGGATCTTGGCGATCGTCTCCACAACCAGCATCCCGATCTCGGCTCCCAATTCCTTCGGGAGCACTGTGAACCCCGTCGCCAGAGGGGTCCCTTTTGGAAGCCGATCACCCCGGAAACGGGGTCCTTATTGCGCGCCTCTCGACAGCAGGCGCACTTCGCGGTGGTCGAGGCCCTGTTCGACTACAAGCGCGCCTGGGATCGGGAACTCGCCCGCCGGGCCGCGTTGGGCATCGTTGCGCCCGATCCGAT
>JAGRKZ010000214.1:17388-36656 GCA_020442065.1 Bauldia sp. | reverse complement strand
GCTCGGGCTCGCAGATGCGCTCGATGAGGGCGTTGGTCGCATAGTGCGGGCGCTTGGCCACCACTCGACCGAGACTCTCGAGCACCTCGGTGGCGGCTTGGTGGAACTCGGTCTCGCCGGCATTGCGCCGCAGCACTTCAGTTAGAATGGGGGCGATCTTCTCGTCGATTGTCGTCACGATTCTCTCTCGTCCCTGAGGCTCCGGCGGCCGCGCCGCGACAGGACCATCGGGATCAGTGCGATAATGGGACCCTATGCCACTCTCCAGGGCAATGCCTTAATAGCGCGAATAGCGCGCCAACTTGCCGCGGTGCCCCGGGTCCGCCCGTTCTCGTCACCCCTCTCGGGTGGGTGGGGCAACGAAAGAGGGGCCACCCGGCGGGTAGCCCTAAAGTGCGCCAATTCGTGAGTGCCATCCGAGGCGTTAATCACGAATTCGCTGGGACGAGCCCGCACCGCCGATTCTCGCGGCTTCGCCTGTTTTACAGAGCGCTAGGCCAATCTTCCTGTTCCGGGCTACCTAACTGCTCTTGATGCTCCAGGAGCGGCCCCGCTGTTCGCAGCCGTGATCGCGAGGATATCCCTCAGCTGCGTTCGCGGTCTCACCAAGTCCTTCAATGTGTAGCCATCAAGCACCTCGAGAAAGGCAAGGCGTGCCTTCTCCAAGGCTCTCTGAAGCAAACAACAACGGCGAATGACGCAAGGCGCGTCGACGGGCTTGAAACAAGGAACCAACGAAAGATCTGGTTCCGTGTACCTCACGACATCGCCAAGGCCAATCGAGGCCGGCGACCGCGCCAGACGCAGTCCTCCTCCGCGGCCACGAACCGTCTCAACATAACCCGCAGTGCCGAGTTGGTAGGCGACTTTCATGAGATGGCTCTTTGAGATGCCATAGCTTTGGGCGACCTCGCTGATCGTTGCCAGCCCGTCCTCCTTGAGTGCCAGGTACATGAGAAGCCGTAGGGCGTAGTCGGTGTAAACGGTCAGGCGCACTGTCATCTCCCACCCTGCGCTGCTCTCGGTGCTTTCGATGGAGCGGGCGGCCTTCTCCCGCAACTCGCCGCCGGCGCGGACTAAACATATAGTGGCGAGGATGCTTTTGCACCAAGTGGTCTTCCGCGAGCGCATGGCGTGGACGCGGCATGCGGCGAAATGACTAGATGAGCGATTGTCTCGGCACGCTATAAATCACTATGCAACAGTATGGTTTATGAAGAAGGTCACAAGCTATGAGGACGTCCGTCGAGATTGCCAAACGGACCCCGGCGGCGGTTCACGCCGGTGGGCCTGATCGGCCACCCGGTCGCTATCACAATCTGCCGGTAGCGACTCTGCTGCCGCTTGCTGTGCCAGGCATCGCCATTGCCGGTTACGTTGGGATTTTGGCCGCCTTCTGGGTGTCGTTTGCCAGCGATGCGTCAGCGGCACTCTCAATAGGGGTGAGTACCGTCTACGGCTTGGTGTTTTTTGGTGTTCCCTATTTCATGATGAGGACCGCCGCACGGCATGGACCATCGTCGGATCGACCGTCCTTGTCCGAGTTTCTCAACGGGGGCTTTGAAACGAACACTGGAAGGATCAGCGGATGGTCAGCCCTGGTCCAGGTGGCGCTGGTCCCGGTAGCGCTAGCCTTCGGGACCATGGCGATCGGCTTCATCTATGTCTGGACCGTCTGATGCAAGGCAACCCGCTCTCCGATGGGTCAAGTGCGCCGGACGGGGCTCGCCGAGCGACGCCGACCGAACGACGTGCTCAAATTACCATGGAGATCGTCGAGCGCACCGGTATCGATGATCCAATGATCCAGCTGCTGGTGAGCACCTTTTACCACAAGGTTCGGGCGGATCAGCTTCTCGGCCCGATCTTCGAGGAACGGATCAGCGATTGGGGCTACCACCTCGAGCGAATGTGCGCGTTCTGGTCATCGGTCGCTCTGATGAGCGGGCGTTACCAAGGTCGCCCCATGGAGAAGCACCTAGCGCTGCCTGTCGATGCACGCCACTTCGATCGTTGGCTTGAGCTTTTCGAGGAGACCGCGCAACAGGTTTGCGCACCGTCGGCGGCTGCACACTTCGTTGAACGGGCGCGGAATATCGCGGAAAGCCTAGAGCTCGGCATCGCTGCGCAAAGCGGACGCCGATTGATGAAGGGCGAGCGCCTCACCGCACCGTCCTGCGAGTCTCCTGTCGATTAACCGAATCCGTTCTTTAGTGGCGAACGGTTCCGGGAACATTCTGTGTGGTCTCGCTTCCTGTTCTTCCAGCCTAGAAAATCACCTCACGTACTAGCCGATCGACGAGGTTCTTGACATTCGAGACGTGCAAGCGTCCTCCGCGAGCGGTCCGGACACCGCGATTGTTCAGGACTTCCGCGAGGCCGCGAAGATCCCGGACGCCTGATGCCCGGAGCGACTCGATTATCGGCAGCACGTTTGCGGCGAAGGTGGCGGCTTCCGCCTTCTGAACCTCGCGTCCCCGTGCTGCTGCCTGGGCAGCATAGCTCCGGTTGCCCCAACGTCGCACCCTAGGCCTTCCGCTGTTCGAGCGCCGCACATCGAACGGCATCCACTAGCGGTCCTTGCGCCGTGACAGTATCAGTCGCCAGTCCGGTTTGCCGGTGTCGGGACGGGCCACTGGCCGCCATGAAGCCGCGCAGGATTTGAAAATGCCGATGCTCTTCTCGCCGACACGACTGATCATGACGATCTTCATGCTGCATTCGGCGGTCATGACCAACTGGTTTCCACGCATCCCGGACATGCAGACGAAGCTTCAGCTCGGAACCGGCGAACTGTCCCTCGGTATCCTCGGCGCCTCGCTTGGTACGATCGTCGCCCTCCCGCTCGCCGGACAGATCGTCGGCTGGCTCACGCCGCGGCGCACTATCCTCGTCGTGTTCGTCTTCTACGGCGCGGCCTATGCGCTGATCGGCTGGGCCTGGAGTGTTCCAAGCCTTTTTGTCTTCCTGTTCCTTTCCGGCCTGTTCATGCCGGTCATTGACGTGGCCATGAATGTCGAGGCCGACCGCATCGAGACGAGCACCGGCCGCCGGATCATGAACACGTGCCACGGGTTCTGGAGCGTCGGGTCGATCATCGGTGGCCTGAGCGGCGCCGCCTTTGCGAGCCTTGAGGTGGACATCCGGTGGCATCTCGCGATCGTCGCCATCGTCATTGTGCCGATCGCCGTCGCCGTCGCCTATCGCTTGCCGCACATCCCCGCCGAACCGCGGGAGGAGCGGCGCTTTCTGATAGCGCTCCCGACCCTCAGCCTCTGGCCCCTCTGCATCTTCGCCTTCGGTATGCTTCTCGTGGAGGCTGCGGCGCTCGACTGGAGCTCCGTCTTCATGCGCTCCGTGATTGGGGCGACGCCTCTCGGCGCCGGCATCGGTTTCGCTGCGTTCACCATCGCCATGGCCATTGGCCGTTTCCTGGGCGACTGGGCGGCGGGGCGCTTCGGTCCCGTTGCGGTGGCGCGGGGCTGTGCCGTGATCGCGCTGGCTGGGCTCGTGATTCTGGTGACGGCGCCCGTCTTTGTGCTTGCCGTCGTGGGCCTTGCGGCGATTGGGCTTGGCGTGTCTGTAGCCGTGCCTCTTGCGGTAAGCGCCGCCGCGAGCCGTGGCGACCGCCCCGCCGCGGTGAACGTCGCGGCGCTGTCGCTAATCTCCTTTAGTGGTTTCCTGTTCGAGCCGCCGGTGGTGGGGTTTGTCGCCGAATGGAGCGGGACTCTTCGGATCGGCCTCGCCATGCTTATCCCAGCGACGATCGCCAGCATCCTTCTTGCCGGTCATGTGCGGCGCGACGCGAAGGTCGCAGTGCCCCCAACTCCGTTGGCCGAGCTGGCCGCATGAAAGTGAAAAGGGTGTCGCCGTGGGAGCGCCCCCTCCTCAGCCGCGTCGCTCCGGTTGCGATACAGCTCAGTCGGCGCCGGGGATCCGGGCGGTTCATTCAATGCGGCGCAGGTTGCGGACGACGTTGCCGCTCGAGATGATCATGATTCCGCGTCGATGCAGTTCGTTCAGCTTGGCGGCGAGGTGGATGTGATAGTCGTGCGGCTTGAGGGCGTTGATCGAGAGCTGGCGCGCCGGAGCTGCCGGCAGGGCATCAACGTTGCTCCGGTTATGCCCCAGTTCGGCCGCAATATGGCGCGACCTTATCTTGATGCGACGAGCGGGAGAGAGCTAGCTTAGGGCTAGCCGCCGAAGGAGCAACCGCCCCGGAAACTCTCAGGAACCCGGACCGCTCGTTTACTTGACACTCTGGAAAGTGGAGCGTCCGCTCCCGCCGAAGGTGTAAGTCGCAGATCGCATGACGCGGTCGCGATCAAACTCTCAGGCCGATGACAGAGGGGGCTCGCATGCCGTTAGGCATGTCGGCACCTTTTGGAGGTCTGTAGTGTATCCTCGTTCCTAGCAACCTGATCCGCTCCCTGCGGACCTCTCGGTTATGCCGAGACGCCCTCAACCATCCCTTTGAAGCTTCATGAGCTCGGCCCGGGCACGTACGTATTGCCACGGCGGGCAACAGCGTTTGCGCGGAAACCGAGATGACCACACTTTCCACCATCGATCGTAGAGCCTTCCTAGGCGCCTTCGGAAGCCTGCTCGCCCTCGCCGCTGCCGGCTGCTCGACCACTTCGAGCGGAACCGTGGCCACGGCCGAGACCCCGCTTGCGGCGATCCCTGATCATGTCCGCCTCATGTATGCGGCCATGCCCGAAGAAGAGTTTCCGATTGCGGCCGTCGACCTGACCAAGCTCGACCCACGCTATTATCGGCAGGTCGTCGCATACCCGACGGCGGAGCAGCCCGGCACCGTCATTGTCGATACCGAGAACCGATTTCTCTATCACGTCCAGGATGGCGGCACCGCGACGCGATATGGCGTCGGGATCGGAAGGGCGGGCTTCGCGTGGTCCGGGCGAGCGCACATCGCCTACAAGCGCGCGTGGCCGGTCTGGACGCCGCCCGACGACATGATCAAGCGGCAGCCGGAACTGGAGAGATGGCGCCACGGCCAGCCGCCTGGTCCCTCGAATCCACTCGGCGCTCGCGCCCTCTACATTCATCAGGGCAACCAGGATACGCTCTACCGGCTCCACGGAACGGCTGAGGTCTGGACCATCGGCAAGGCGATTTCGTCCGGCTGCGTCCGTCTCCTTCATCAGGATATCATTCATCTCCACGAGCACGTCCGACCGGGTTCGCCGATAGTGGTGCTGGCGACCGCGATTGCCTGATCCGGTGCAGCGGAAGACACCACGCACGCCTTATGCTGGAGCCGTCGCCGGGACGCACAATGATCGACACCCTCGCCACTGTCCTTGACTGGTTCGGCATCCTCGTCTTCGCGACGACTGGAGCTCTGGTTGCGTCACGCAAGCAGATGGACATCGTCGGGTTCCTGATGCTCGGCACTGCGACCGGGGTCGGCGGCGGAACGATCCGCGACGTGCTGCTTGGGCTGCCCGTCTTCTGGATCGCAGGGCCGGGATACCTCATCGCCTGCGTTGCGGTGTCGGCGGCAACGTTTTTCCTAGCGCACATACCGGAGTCACGACTCGCGCTCCTCCTCCGCTTCGACGCCATTGGCATGGCGCTGTTTGCGGTCACGGGGGCCGACAAGACGCTGGCGGTCGGCGCAAGCCCGGTGGTTGCTGTGGCGATGGGAGTCGTCACCGCGACCTTTGGAGGCGTGATCCGCGACATCCTCGGCGGCGAGAGCCCGGTCATTCTTAGCCGCGAGATCTATGCAACCGCCGCATTGGCCGGGGCGCTGGTCTTTGTCCTGCTCACCTGGAGCGGCTTCAGCCGGGATCTAGGCCTCGTCACCGGCTTCCTGATCGCCGCTGCTACCCGGCTCGGGGCGCTGCACTGGAACTGGACCCTACCGCGCTATCGTCCGTGATCGACGCGCAAGCCCTAGGGGCGGGATTGGCCGGCGCGCGGCAACGGAATTTCAGCCACGGCGCCGTTGCGTCCGATCTCAGGTCCTGCGGCGTTGCCAACCTGACCCTGGCACGTCCGCATGCCTCACTGCGACCAAAGTCGACAGGGGCCGCCGATATCGGCGCGGCACCCCGACACATCCTCTCGACGAACGACATCGGACCGGGAGAGCCGGTCGTGGTGCCCGTGGCCCAGCGACAGAGGCGACTCTGAGCGACAGTATTGAAGTTCTCCGGGCTTTTACCATATAACAGCCATGTCTAAGCTTATCGCCACTTATCATCCCTTGATTTTGAAGTCCGTTGTTCTCCCGCGGCGCTAGCCCCGGGCGGTGGAGGCTCTTGCCCGCCGCCTCGGGGGATTTTGATCAACACAAATCATCAAGTAGCTAGCCAGCCCGCAGATCCGCGTACCGGTTTTGGTAGTGCTCGCGCCCGATCTCTCGAAGACAGGGCGGCGGAGAACGGTGCATGGCGCGCCAAGATCAATGAGATGGAAATGTCCAGTTACGTTAGAAGCAGTGAATTTCTTCCCACCACGGAGAGGCGATCCGTCAGGCGCGGCGGCCTTTTCCGCAGACTGGTCGATGCCTTCGTGGAAAACCGTCGCCGACGCAAAATGATCGCAGTGCTCGAGACTTTGGACGACAGGGTACTCGAAGATATCGGACTGACTCGGAACGACATTCCCAGCATAGTCGACACCGAACTGTTGTTGGCGACCGCTGCGCGGCAGAGGATCTAACCCGTCCTGACCTCGGCTATATCGCCAACGAAGCCGCCCCTGGTATCGGGCGGCTTCAGCGATTCGTTCCGAAACTAACCTCGCTTGCAGCCCGCCTCAAACCTTCGTGCCATCGTTTAGCCGGTCGAAGCGTTGAAATGGCCCCAGCTCCGGGCGAGCGCCGAAAGGAGGCGGGGGCAAGCCTGACGGGTAGAGGCCCGGGTTCGGATCTGGCGAGGCGCTCGACGTTCCTTAGGCCGATCGGCGTGGGCTCGTAGGGCCGCGCGTTCGTCGTTACTTTCTCGCGAATGTTAATCGCTGGAGGTCGTCCTGTGGCATACAGAGTCATAGCCAACCTGAAAACCGCTCACTATTTCTGAGCCGCGGGAACGTCTCGACGCTCAGGTGAGCCGCGACAGCCTAGTGGTCGAACCGGCCGTGTTGGCTTTCGCAAGCGACGCGGCCTCTGGAGGAGCAAGATGTATTCTAGCATTCTGGTTGCAAACGACGGGTCGACACTTGGCCGAAAAGCGTTTCGTCACGGCCTTGAGCTTGCTTCCCATCTTGGAGCACGGCTTACCGTAGTGGTAGCGATCGAGCCGGTGGTCGTCCTGTTTGGCGCAGGAAGACTGGCTTCAAACAATAAGAACCCGGCGCAACAGGAGCTGCAGGCGCGAAGCGAGGACGCGCGACTGATGCTCGACGACTGTGCACGGATGGCGGCCGCGGAAGGCGTGACGTGCCAGACGGAGCTCGTCGTAGAAACTCACCCCGCTGATGCCATCCTCCAAACAAGTGCGAAAGTAGAGGCCGATCTTATCGTAATGGCCTCTCACGGCCATCGAGGCTTCCGGCAGTGGATTCTAGGCAGTCAGACGAGTGAGGTACTCGCCCGTTCTGAAACCCCTGTGCTCGTCGTCCGCTAGCAGTGATAGCGCGGCTCTAAATCCAAGTGGAGGAAAAACTCAGGTAGCGGGTCATCTCCACCATAGGCCGGAACCCACGGGAACTTGACAAACGTTGATGCTGAACCCCGCTTCAACCTGCACGCCGCGGCACCTTCCGGTGGTAGCCGTGACCTTGAGAAACAGGTCGGGCCTTGCGTGAAGCACCGGGGGCTTGAGCACGCATTGCCACCTTCGTTTCCCTGCTACGGATGGGGTCCTTCAACAGACGCAAGCCGTTCAAGACGACGAGAACGGTCCCACCTTCGTGGCCGACGACCGCCAGCGGCAGCGGTAGCTCGAAGAACAAGGCGCCGATGACGAGCAGCGCCATGGCGGCCATAGCGAAGATGAGGTTCTGTCGGATGATCGCCGCCGTCCGGCGAGCAAGCTGGTGCGCATCCGCGAGCCGTCCCATGTCTTCCGATAGAAGCGCGACGTCGGCGGCCTGAAGCGCGACGTCCGATCCTGCCGCACCCATGGCGATCCCCACGTCCGCGCGGGCGAGCGCGGCCGCGTCGTTGACGCCGTCGCCGACAAACGCCACCTTGCCGACGGCTGCGAGTTCGCCCACCATCTTGACCTTGTCTTCCGGCAGCATGTCGGCATGGATCTCCTCGGGCTTCAGCCCGAGTTCTTCGCCGATCCGCAGCGCGACCGGACGGCGGTCGCCGGTCATCATGACGATCGTTTCCACCCCGCTCCGGCGCAGAGCCGCGAGCGCCGGTGCGGAGGTCGCGCGCGTTCGGTCGGCGATGGTGACCGCGCCCAGCACGCTCGCATTCCGCCCGACATAGATGACCGTTTGTGTATCCGCCGCCAACGCCAGCAATGCGGGGTGGTCGATCGACCCGCCCATCTGTGCCGCCAGCCGAGGATTGCCCGCCCATAACCGATCGTTGCCATCGATCCCGACTATCCCGGCGCTGGGCCGAGTGGCCACGTCGGCGACCGCGATAGGCGCGATGCCGCGCGTCACGGCCGCTTGACGGATGGCGACTGCGCTGTGGTGTTCCGACTGAGCCTCCAGGCCGGCAAGGAGAGACAAGAAGCCGCTCTCGTCCCCATCGAGCGCCACGACTTTGTCAAGGGACACTTTGCCCGTCGTCAGGGTTCCGGTCTTGTCGAACGCGAATGTGTCGACAGCCGCAAGAGTTTCGAGTGCCGCGCCGCCCTTGAACAGCACGCCCCCTCGGGCGGCGGCCGATAGAGCCGACAGGATCGCGGCAGGCACGGAAATGACGATGGCGCACGGGCTTGCCGCTACCAGCAGGGTGGCCGATCGGTAGAGTGCCTCCTCCCAGTCGCGCCCGAACAAGTAGAAGCCCGCGAAGGCGAGGACGGCCCCCGCCATCACCGCAACGGTGTACCGTTGCCCGAACCATGCGCTGAATCGTTCGGAAGGCGCCTTGGCAGCCTGCGCCTCGGTCACGAGGGCGATCATGCGCGCGACAGTGCTTTCTGCAACCGTCTTCGTCACCGTCGCCTCGAGCACGCCGTCGATGTTGACTGTCGCCTCGAAGATCTTGGCACCCGGCTCCTTCGCGACCGGCATAGATTCACCGGTGATGTTTGCCTCGTCGAGTGAACCGCGACCGCTGATGATCACGGCGTCGGCGGGAACGCGTGCGCCAGGGCGTAGTACGACAACGTCGCCGGTTTTGAGATCGGCGGCCGGAACTTCCGCGACCCCTCCGTCCGCTATCCTGCGCAGCGCGGTCTCCGGGCGAAGCGCCATCAAGGCCTCGATGGCTCGTCGGGCGCGACCGAGCGCGCGCTCCTCCAGCGTGGTCGAGACGCTGAAGAGCGTTAGAAGAACTGCACCCTCGAAAGGCGCTCCGACAGCCGCCGCGGCGACGGCGGCGACGACCATCAGCAGGTCGATATCGACGACACGCTCCTCCCAGGCGGCCGCAGCTGCCCGCCAGGCCGCGGGCAGGCCGCCCGTCAGATAGACGAGAGAAAGGCCCACGAACCAGGCGAAGTCGGCAGCATCCCCGCGGAGTGGCCAAAGCGCGAGGACGGCCAGAATTATGCCGACGACCGTGAGCGTCGTCAGAACGATGGATCGATCGAAACGAAGGAGCCCGTTCACGTTATCTCCCGGCTAGACATGGACCAACGTCGGCCACCGTGAGCACGGCAGCAGCGCTCCGTTCCTGCGACCGTTCTCTTGGCTTGATGCATTTCCGCGACCTGATTACTCTCGCTTTTCATGCAGCGGTCGGTTCTAGCAACTTTTCCATGGCAGATGACAGAGTTCAGCCTTGCCTAGCTCCCGCTGAACTCGGGGCGTCCGCTCGGCACCTCACCTCGGCGGCGAGGCTTTAGAGCCGACCGGCGGCGGAGGTCGTATGGCTAAAGCGAAGAATCACCCGGTGGGAGGCAAGTGGGGGACTTGTCATGACCGACAATCGACAGATTACGATCACGCGACACAACGCCGGCGGCTCAGGCCCCAATGAAAAAGACGTCGCGTTCCCAGCCCGCCCCGGTCCAGGGGCGGGCGCCTCGACCTTCGGAACCTCGCGGCCCCGCGCCGAACGCGGCGATATTAAGGGCCTGGTCGAGAGGGTGACGTTCCACAATGCGGAGAACGGCCTCCGAGTGCTCCGCATCAAGGCCCGCGGAAATCGTGACGGGGGTGGTAGATTGCCGACTCATTGCGCCAACGCGGTTGTCTATGCCAGTGTCTGCGAGCATTCCGCTAAGTAGCCGACGTCCATGGCCGACCCCTTTGCTGCGCATCCCGAGCTTCGCCCGCTGATCCGCGACCCCACCGAGTCGGTGTTCCGCAACCATATCGCCGCGGCTAGGGACAAGGACGTCCCGAACCCGGCGCCGCCCGCCCCGAAGATGCTGTCGGCCGAAGCGCGCGAGGCCAGCCGCCGTGTCACCCTGGCGGGCCATACGGGCGATCTGTGGGTGTTCGCCTATGGCTCGCTGATGTGGGACCCAGCGATGGATTTCGCCGAGGTGCGCCGCGCCTGGCTGCCGGGCCATGCCCGCCGCTTCATTTTGTGCGACATCTATGGCGCGCGCGGCACGTACGACGCGCCGGGCCTGATGGCGGCGCTCGACCGGGGCAACGGGTGCCACGGCTTAGCGTTTCGCCTCTCTGCCGAAACTGTCGACGCTGAGACGCGCAACCTTTGGGCGCGCGAAATGATGCTGCCGGCCTATGTCCCGCGCCTTCTGCCGGTCGATTTGGATGGTGAAAGCGTCATCGCGCTGGCCTTCCTCGCCAACCACGATAGCGACATGATCCGGTGCGATCTGACGCGCGACCAGCAGGTGCGCTATGTGGCCACCGGCGTCGGCTTTCTAGGGTCCAGCCGCGATTATCTGGAAACCATCGCAAGACAGTTCGCCGCCCTCGGGATCGACGATCCCGATGTCAGTGCCCTGATGGCCGATGTTCGCGCCTTTGCCCCCTAACGCCCACGCCTTTCTATTGGCGCCGATCTCCACAGCCGGCCCGTGGGGTACACAGCGTCAACAACCCTCGCCAACGAACCATTCGGTCGCTATGCAGTCTTTTGCATGAGCGCCCCAATAACCTTGTCCGGCGACCGTGTCCGCTTACGTCGATGGCGTGACGAGGATCGGGACGCTTTCGCCTCAATGAACGCCGATCCGCGAGTGATGCAATTCTTCCGGAGTCCGCTGAATCGCGAAGAGAGCGACTCAATGATCGATCGCATCGAGAGACATTTCAGCGAACACGGCTTTGGCCTATGGGCTATTGAGGTCCCGGGGATTGCAGCGTTTGTTGGATTCGCCGGGCTGTCAATTCCGGATTTCAATGCCCATTTCGCACCCTGTGTGGAAATCGGCTGGCGTCTGTCCTCCGAACATTGGGGAAAGGGTTATGCGACGGAGGCAGCCCGCCTGGCAGTTCAGTTCGGGTTTAGGACGATAGCGCTCCCCGAAATTGTCTCGTTCACAGCTGCGAAAAACCATCGCTCGCGATCGGTCATGGAACGGCTTGGGATGCGCCGCGATCCTGCTGACGACTTTGACTATCCTGGTCTGCCAGACGGACATCCGCTTCAAAGGCACGTCCTCTACCGACTCAACTCAGATGCATATACCGGCGCGCGCAAACGCTAGTAGTGGACGAACCGGGCGACCGTAGCCCGTTGTGCTTCGATTCCGAGCGCGGATCGGCCCTGCCTGACGGGCGATACCCGGTAGTAAGCGACGGCGTGTTGCATGGCGACAAGAACTGTCCGCTTCAGTACAGACAGCATACCACCCTTTGCCGTTTATGCGTAGCGTATGTCATTGTTAGATATGGATTACTTCGCGTTCTGCTCAGCTCAACGTGGAGCGTGACGGGAGGCGATTGACGAGCGCGGGAAGGTCGACCACGCTGGCGAGGACGTGGTCCGGTTGCGCCAATCCCGGGTCGATGCGCCTTCCCTTGCCCGTGCTGACCATCGCCGCCCGCGCGCCGATGGCGCGTGCGCCGGCTATGTCGGTGGTCTGGTCATCGCCAACGACCAAGGCCGTATCTGGCCCAAGTCCATCCAGTGCCGTGCAAAAGAAGTCCGCAGACGGTTTGCCGGCGAGCACAGCCTTGCAGCCACATGCGGTCTCAAGTGCAGCGACGTAAGCGCCAGCATCCAACATGGCTCCGCCTGCAGCTTCCCAGTGAAGGTTCCGTTGCATCGCAAGCAGGCGTGCGCCGTTGCGAAGCAGGCGGAACGCAGCACTCATGTTCTCATAGCTGAAGCGAGAGCCGACATCGCCGACGACCACATAGTCCGGAGCGGACCGATTCAATGGCAGGTCGCCGAACAGACCCATCACCCTGTCGGGGACGAGGAGATCCGTGTAGCTGGCTCCCTCCCTGACGAGAAACTGCCGCGCTGCGTCGGCGGCCGTGTGGATCTGTCCTGGGGAGAGGCCATCAAATCCGAGCTCTCGAAGCGACCTCGCCAGCTCCTCCGCAGGACGCGAGCTCACGTTCGTGAGAAGGCGAATCCTGAATCCCCGACCCGCCAACTCGGCGATGGCGTGTGCGGCTCCCGGAATGGCTCGACCGTGTTCGACAAGGGTGCCCTCAATGTCGATCATCAGTGTCTTGATCACGAGGCTCTCCCGTAGCGCGTCCTATGTCGCCGCAGCTTCGTCGAGATGTCCGGAGGGTGATAGAGCGAGGTCCCCGATGGCGAGCCGAGGAGCGCGCTAGATTGCATTGACCAGCAGTCAAAGCACGAAATCATCCTCGTGCAATACGCGCACGTCGGCCACCCGAATGACGAAGTCGGACTTCCCGTCACCATCCACGTCGCCCCGAATTCGCACCTCGTCCGGCCGCACCCCATAGCGGAGCTCGCCGGCGGTTCCGCTGAACTTCGCGCGGCCAATGAACGTGAAGGCGTCCAGCTCGACGGTCGCGATATTGCCGTCGAGCCCGGACAGGTCGACGACATCCTTGCCGCGGCCGAAGTCGAGAATGCGATCCTTGCCCATGTCGAGGGAATCGAAGCCGAAGCTATCGCTCCCCTTGCCCCCCTTGAGCTTGTCATTGCCGGTGCCCCCGAATAGCGTGTCGGCACCGCGCCCGCCATGAAGCCGATCGTCACCAGAATCCCCGGTGATCAGGTCATCGCCCTTGAAGCCGAGGACGCGATCATCGCCGGCTCCACCGTGGATGACGTTATCCTCGGCATTGCCCTTGACCAGGTCGTCGGTGTTGCCGCCCCAGATGTCGAGGCCGTCACCGATCACCTTGGCCAGGGTCTTGCCTGACTTGCCCCATGTGATCTGCATCCAGGCGCTGTCGGCACTGTCGCGGAACTCGTTGGCGTGTGCGACGTCGCCGCTCCACACCGGATCGTAGGTGGTGTCGGCCTCCAGGTATCCGCTCGACTTCGACCAGCCATCGGGGAGCACCGCGGCAGCAACGGCCGCCGCAACCTCTTCGGGTGTGTCATTCGCAGCGTTCACGGACTTGAGGATGTAGACGTTGCCCCACGGGTCGGTGACGAAGTACTGGAGCTTCGGGTTCCCATGGGAATCCTTCGCGAAGTAGACGTTCTGGTGGTTCTTGTCGTTGCCGTTGTACTGGATCGTGCCGGGCAGCGGCGTCGCGACGAGGAATCCGGCCTGCGCCGCGCTCGTCAGCGGAGGCGTGTAGCCCGGGTAGTCGTCGGGGTCGAAGGGCCAGATCCGGTTCTCGACCGCAGCCACGGCCTGCCAGGTGAAGCCGGAACCGTCGGTGTAGTAGGTGTAGGTGCCCGTCGGGCTGTAGGGGCTGCCGAGAACGTTGAGAACGTCGAACTGGCCCTCGCGAGGCGTATTGAGGATGAACCCCGGGTCCGGGACGTAGGTGGCCCATTCCACATCGGTGATGGGGTTCCCGCCGGATGCGAGATAGACGACCATCTGGCCGGTATAGTCCGCGCCCACCCCCCTCAGGTCCGCGATCTCGAAACCCATAGCCAGCCTCCCTTGGCGTCTCCAGTCGTCTCAGCCGTTGCAAGCCCGGCACGCGCCCAGAATTCTCAGCCGAAATTCTCTCTAGCACCATAGGGCAGTAGGTCGACCTTCGAGAAGTCGCTGGGCGTGACGGCTACGGGCTCACCAACCGCCCGGCGCTCAAGACAGGAATACCGTCGGACTGTCGCGATGGTCAGGAAGCGTTTCCCGAAACCGTCGGACGAGCCCACTGTCATCGCGGGCGCTATCCGAGGGCTTTGTGTCGCCCAGCCATATTCGGTATTCCTCCCCACGCATCCTGTGCCATCGCCGGCCCCAGCGAAGGGAGGCCCCATTGCACCTCGACTTCGGCACGTTGACCGTAGCCGGCGGGCTGGTTGCATTGGTCAGCGCGCTGCTGCTCCTCTTCGCCTGGACTCAATATGATCGCGGCGCTCCGGCGCTGCGCCTCGGCGTGTCGCACCTTGTGGCCGCCGGGGCCATCATGCTGCTGGCCCTCGCGGCGGGGCAGGATGCTACGCTCCTGGTCGCCACCCAGCTGATGTTCGTGGTTGCGGGGTTCCTCGCGCTTTCGGCCGCGATGTCGTTCGATGGTAGGGAGCGGATTGCGGTCCTCTTCCTGACGGGCTGCGCCGCACTGATGCTGCTGGCCGCGATGATTGCTGTCGCGGTGCCCCTCGCTTGGGTCCGCGTGGTCCAACTCGCCATCGTCGGGATGCTCTTCCTGTCGGCGGGCGCCGGTCTGTGGCTCGGCCGCGCCGACAAGCTGCGCGCGCGGTTTCCGTTGGCAGCGATCTTCCTCATGCACGGCACGGTCAGCTTCGTTGGGTTCGCGGAGGGCGTCCTCCAGGAATCACTAGCGTCTGGCGTGCCGACCTTCGGCAACTGGTACGGGGTGATCCATGTCGAATCGATGATCTACTTCATCGGATCGACGCTCTTCCTCGTCGCCTTGCTGAAGGAACGGAGCGAGGTCGGTTACAAGAGCGCGTCGTTGACGGATCCCCTCACGGGCTTGCTGAACCGCCGGGCGTTCTTCGAGTCAGGAGACAGAGTCCTGCAACGCTGTCGCAGAAGCGGTCTGCCCTGCAGCGTCATCGCGATCGACTTCGACCGGTTCAAGGCGGTCAACGACACCTACGGTCATGCCGTCGGAGATCGCGTACTGCAGGCGTTCGCAGCACTGGCGGAGAAGCACCTGCGCCCGCGGGACGTGGTTGGACGCCTGGGCGGCGAAGAGTTCGCGGTGGTCTTGCCCGAGACGCATCTGCGGGAGGCAGTTGAGGTTGGCGATCGGCTCCGGACCGCGTTCGGTGCCGCCACCTACGATGTCGAAGGCAAGGAAATGCAGACTACTCTCAGCGGCGGCGTCGCCGTGGCTCTGGGCGATGATCGGACGATTGCGGAAGTCCTCGAGCGGGCGGACCGCGCCCTATACCGGGCCAAGCTGAACGGCAGGGATCGCATCGAGTTTGATGCTGCGAGTAGTTCTATTCGGGTCGTTGGAAAGATCGCGTCATAGAACCGACGAGAGACCTGAGTGCAACGGGCGCGGTCTCAGATTCATCAAGGCGATTTCACTAGCAAAGTTGGCAATCTTGAGGATCTGGAGCGGGTCGCGCAGATTTGCCGTGTGCCGCAGCCAGAGGTGCGAAAGGGAGGGTCGGGTCGTCCCCAACCTGAGACTGATCCTCCTACCCCTCCGCTGCTGATACGCGGCGGATCCGATCTCCGGAGGCCACAAGTGGACCGCTGGACGAAAATTGAATCGATCGCGATCCTCGTCTGTGGCGTTCTCATTGCGCTGCTGCTGTGGGACCTGTTCGCGGGGAATCGTGCTGCGGAGGAGAGTCGATCTTTGCAGCCGGCGGGGGCCTTCTTGATCAACGAACCCTCGATCTAGCCGGACGGCGACAGAAGCCTCACCGGTGCGAGAGAGCCGGCAATGGTGATCAGATCCTCGTCGCTGAGGTCGCGGGCGTCGCCGCGGATCGCGACCTCATGCGCCTGTGTGGTCTTGCGCCATCCGTCGCGGGTCGATAACGACGTTGCCGGTTAGGCAGAGTGCCCATGGGAGGCCTCCCATGGGCTCGCAACTGGAAGGATGCCACCATACGACGCTGGCTACAGTCGATAGTGCAATCGCACGCAGCCCTTGTCGATGGCTTTCGCGCTGATGAGCGTCAGGCTGGCGCGAAACCCCGTCAGCGGAAACAGGGGTTTACCGCTTGGAGATGTGTTCGACGATCAACGGACCGACTGACACCGGCTTCACGAAGGGCCGTGGATCACGAGACTCTATGAACCTTCGGTTATGGTCGGCCGGCGGCTCGAGCAGGGTCACGATGAGCACGAATGTCGGCTAGAGGTCGGCTACGGCGTCGCCCGTATCCGGCTCTTCCGCAAGCTCACGGAGCGGATGAACAAGACGCGGTGACGCTGGCGTGCGAGGCCGTCCGTTTCCGATGCGCCATGCACCATCTTCCCTCGGGCGTCGGCCATGGCTTCTCGCCGCTCTGGCGGTCGTCATTCCGATGCGACGTTCGCACGGACCCGGACCCAGTCGCCTGGGACCATTCCAACTTTCGCAAATCTCCAACTTCGCAAATCTATGCGGCAGAGGCCGCTGCGCGAGGCCAAGCAATCAACTTCAGGTTACGCCCTGCAACGGCCCTGCAGATGCGCCGCTTTGCGAAACCTACCCTCGCCGCCTGTGACGGAGAGTGGGGTGGATCATCGTCGGAGTCCCCAAGATGCTTCCCCTGCCGATACTCCGAGAGCAGGATGACCTTCCGATGGTCTTCGCCATCCCATTCGTAGCCGCGGCCGCCGCGAACCTTTGGTGACCGACCCATGCAAACCCCCGTTGCTAGGCTGCGCCACGTGGGCGATAGCGCCCGTGCGCTCGTGCGGTCTTTCGGCCCAAGACACCCGGGCTGCGCTCCGCGAGAACCCGCCGATAACGTGGTTTGGGCTTGCCGTAGTCTGCCGCCTGCCGGTCAAGATCGCGTAGTGCATCCATGACGTCGTCAAATGCCACCGGCCGTGCTCCCGCCTGGGCGATACGAAGCTCCGGTGCGGATTCCACGGAGCAGACATCCGACGCCCACGAAGCCAGGATCGCCCGCTTTTCGCTCACGGTGAGGTCGGGATCGCGAACGACGTCATCCGGATGGGCGAACGCGCCCGCCGGATGCAGGAGCGCTTGCAGGTCCAAATCGGCATCACTCTCCCGCCGTTCCGGCGTGTCCAGACGAATGGTCATTCCAGTTCTCCTCCACTTGCGTCGAGGAGGTGGCCCGAGGCGGGCCGCGTGCGAGCCACCTCCGACAACATTTTACGCGGTGCCTAAGCCGCGCGAACGTGTTCCACAGTCTTGGTCCTGGCGGGCCTGCCTGAACCGCTACCGGACGAACCGATGGCAATCCGACGCGGCTTCATCGCCTCCGGAATGCGCCGGACAAGGTCGATCTGCAGCAGACCGTTCTCGAACGAGGCTTCTTGCACCTCAACGTGATCTTCCAGGCTGAACTTATGTTCGAACGGGCGCGCCGCGATGCCTTGATGAAGGAACTCCTGCTTCGACGCCTCGGCCTTCTGGCCAGCGACGGTAAGCAGATTCTGCTTTGCCGTGATGGAAATCTCGTCCTGCGAGAACCCGGCAAGGGCGAGGGTGATGCGGTAGGTGTCTTCGCCAGTTCGAGCGATATCGTAGGGCGGCCAATCGGTCTGCCCTTCCAGAATTCGCGGGTTGTTGAGAAGATCGAAAACACGGTCGAAGCCGATGCTCGACCGCCAGAGAGGCGTGAAATCGTAGGTCCTCATAGCCACATCCTCCGTGTGAGCAACATGGATACGAGCGATGCGCCGGACATCCCGCCGACGCCCGCACCGGGCCAGTCAGCACCCGGCGGCAATCGATTTGGTAAGGCCGTTTCCGATTTCAAGAGGTGCGCAGCGGAAGCTGTCGCGGCGGACGAGTTGGTGAGGGCTGGGTGGGTCGAGGTCCGCCACGGGAGCACCTTTTGTGGCAAATGGCGCGGCGCAAAGCGGGACCAGGATCCCGTCGAGGGCAGGCGAGATATGACTATGTTTTCAGTCGCTTGGGTCTACCACAAAAATCCCTGCCCCTCCTCTTGAAATCCGGTTCCCCCAAAACCAAATCGCCCGCCGCGCGGTGCCAGGTCGGGCCGCGTCCCGTTCGGGCCCTTACGGGTCCGAGCGCCGGGAACCTCTCAAAATTGTTTGTCCTTGAGGAGAACGATATGACGTTCCGCCCTTTGCATGATCGCGTAGTAGTCCGCCGCATCGAAGCCGACACGAAGACGGCCGGCGGCATCATCATCCCTGACACCGCCAAAGAGAAGCCGCAGGAAGGCGAGATCATTGCCGTCGGCCCAGGCGCGCGTGACGAAGCCGGCAAGCTGGTGCCTCTCGACGTGAAGGTGGGCGACCGCATCCTGTTCGGAAAGTGGTCGGGCACGGAGATCAAGATCGACGGCGAGGAGCTGCTGATCATGAAGGAATCCGACGTGATGGGCGTCGTCGAGAAGGTCGCCAACATCAGGCGGGCCGCCTAATCGACGCGGTCTCAACAACCCAAGATTCGGAGAACAATCCATGGCTGCGAAGGAAGTGCGCTTCAGCGCCGACGCGCGAGAGAAGATGCTCCGCGGCGTCGACACGCTTGCCAATGCAGTGAAGGTCACGCTCGGCCCCAAGGGCAGGAACGTGGTCATCGAGAAGTCCTACGGTGCGCCCCGCATCACCAAGGACGGGGTGAGCGTCGCCAAGGAGATCGAACTCGCCGACAAGTTCGAGAACATGGGCGCCCAGATGGTGCGCGAGGTGGCGTCCAAGACCAACGACAATGCCGGTGATGGCACCACCACGGCGACCGTGCTGGCCCAAGCGATCGTGCGCGATGGCGCGAAGGCGGTGGCCGCCGGCATGAACCCGATGGACCTCAAGCGGGGCATCGACAAGGCGGTCGACGCTGTCGTTGCGGAACTCAAGTCGAACGCCCGCAAGGTCACCCGAAACGACGAGATCGCCCAGGTCGGCACCATCTCGGCCAATGGCGACGCGGAGATCGGCCGCTTCCTCGCCGAGGCGATGCAGAAGGTTGGCAACGAGGGGGTCATCACGGTCGAGGAAGCCAAGTCGCTCGAGACCGAGCTCGAGGTCGTCGAGGGCATGCAG